>MWOU01000240.1 GCA_002025975.1 Prochlorococcus sp. HOT208_60m_813B04 | reverse complement strand
CTTCTTTAGATTCTTCATTAACTTCTTCAACCCTTCTACCAACAAAACGTTTTGCAGAGTAAAAAGTATTTTCAGGGTTCATTACAGCCTGTCTTTTAGCTATTTGTCCAACAAGTTGATCTTGATTTTTTGTATATGCAACAACTGATGGAGTAGTTCTGAAACCCTCAGCATTTGCTATTACAGTAGGTTTACCACCTTCCATTACAGCAACACAACTATTAGTTGTTCCTAAATCGATTCCTACAACCTTACCCATGGGTATACTCTTTGTATTTGTTATTCTCCATAATCGGTCATCGTCGTCATTTTTGTTACTTAATGACGGGGTGTGGTTCCCGAACAGCTCATTATTTTAAAGAAAAATTCTAAACATGATTTCAAGTAAGACATCTTTTATAGCATTAATCGGCAATCCAGTAAGCCATTCATTGTCACCAATTATGCAAAATGCTGCATTCCAATATTTAGGCTTAGATTTAATTTATATTGCTATACCTTGCAAAGATGAAGATCTAGAATTGGTTCTGAATTCTTTGAAAAAAATTAATTGCAAAGGTTTAAATATTACAATTCCCCATAAAGAAAAAGTATTTAACCTATGTAGTGAAATTTCGCCTATTGCAAGCAAACTGAAAGCCATTAATACCCTAAAATTAAATTCTGAAAAAGAATGGAGCGCAACTAATACTGATTTAGAAGGATTTATTTATCCATTAAAAAATTTAAACTTAGAAAAGAAAAAATCAATGGTTCTTGGCTCCGGGGGTGCAGCAAAATCTGTAATTCAAGGTTTAATAAATTTAAATCTTTCAAAAATTTCAGTAATAACACGTAACAAGTCCTCACTAGATGAATTAATAAAAAACTTTGAAAATCAAATTGAACTTCAGAGCTTCTTAAGTAACGATAATCAAGCTCAAAATTTAATTGAGGAAGCAGATTTAGTTGTAAATACAACACCAGTAGGAATGAAAACAGCAAAAAATGAAATGAATTTATTGCCATATGGAGATTATTTTTGGAGATCTCTTAACTCAAAAACAATTGTTTATGATTTAATCTATAATCCTGCTCCGACTCATCTATTAAAATTTAGCGCCAATAAAGGATGCATGACTATCGATGGTTTGCAAATGCTTGTTGCTCAGGGATTGAAATCATTATCATTTTGGACAAATGGCTTAGAAGTACCTTTTCATATTATGAATGATGCACTCAAAAATCATCTTTAAAAATACTAATTTTCAAGGAACTGCACATCATGATGTATCGTTAAAGATGAACAGACGCTCATGTCATAAACTATATGAGCCAAAGACCTTGTCTGAAACTATGAACGATCAACAATCTTATTACGAAACCATGTATATCCTCCGCCCAGATATTGCGGAAGATCAAGTAACTAGCCACATTGATAAATACAATAAGCTTTTAGAAGAATTTGGCGGTACCATCCTCGATAGTCAAATGAGGGGTAAAAGAAGGTTAGCCTATCAAATAGCAAAACATAGAGAAGGTATTTATGTCCAACTAAGTCATCAAGGAGATGGACAACATATTTTCAAAATCGAAAAAGCAATGAGACTTGGTGAAGATGTTATTAGATACATGACCGTTAAACAAGAGGGGCCTTTACCAGCTCCAAGACCTTCTACAAAGAGTTCAACTAAAACAAATGGTAAAGAAAATCCAGAAACTCAAGATGAATCTAAGGAAGACAAAGCAATAGTAAGCACAGATACTTCAACTTCGGCAAAAGATGATACTAAATCTAAAGAAAAAGCAGAATCCTAAATGTTAATCTTTTGTTTTTGAATTTAATTCAGCCCATATTTTATTAGACATACCCCACATATAAATAAAACCCTCCGCTAAAGAATGATTAAAAATATCCTCTTTGCTATAAGTTGCCAAATCTTCTCTGTAAAGTGAATTATTTTCCGACATTCTCCCAATTACTATTGCGTTCCCCTTATGAAGTCTAATCTTTACTCTTCCATTAACTGAAGTCTGAGTCGACGAAATAAATGAATCTAAACTATCTTTAAGAGGCCCAAACCAAAAACCTTGATAGACAAGTTGACCCCATTTTTTTTCAACTATTCCTTTAAAGTCAACAACGTCTGGGTTTAATGTGATGCTTTCTAATTCTTTATGAGCTTTGATCAAAAGCAAGAGGCCTGGTGTTTCGTAAATCTCTCTACTTTTAATTCCTACTACTCGATCTTCAATCATATCAATTCTTCCAAAACCATGCTCACCTGCGAGAAAATTAGCTTTTTTAATAATCTCTACGGGGGTTAGAGATTCATCATTAATTCCAACAGGAACGCCATTTTTAAAAATAATTTCTATTTCTTGAGGAGAATCAGGTGAATTCTCAATAGATGATGTCATTGCAAAAATATCTTCAGGTGCTTCTTTCATTGGATCTTCTAATATACCTGCTTCAATACTCCTACCAAGTAGATTAACATCTATTGAATATGGTGATTTTTTTGAAACTGGTGCAGGAATGCCAAATTTTTCTCCGTACACTATTGCCTCTTCCCTACTCATATTCCATTCCCTTGCAGGAGTAATTATTTTTAAATCAGGACCTAAAGCATTTATTGCTAAATCAAATCGAACTTGATCATTCCCTTTACCAGTGCATCCATGAGCTACTGCATCAGCGTTAAACTCTCGAGCAATATTTACAAGATTTTCTGCAATTAAAGGCCTAGCAAGAGCAGTAGATAAAGGATATTTATCCAAATATAATGCGTTTGCTCTAATGGCTGGAAAAGCGTAACTCTCAACAAAACTATTAACTAAATTGCCAATAATTGATTGAGATGCACCAGAATTTAAAGCTTTTTGCCTAATAAGCTCTAAATCCTCGCCTTGACCAAGATCTGCGACAAAAGTAACCACTTCTGAAATTCCATATTCATTCTTTAAATATGGAATACAAACGCTCGTATCTACGCCACCAGAATAAGCTAGTACAACTTTTTTTGCCTGCTGCATCTAAATTTGCTCCATAAATTTAAATTTTTTGACGTAATTAAGAATTTGAAAACTTATTAAAGACTAATACTATTGTAACTAAAAGAGCTAGACCAAAAACTAGTAATAAGAGAAGAAAGTTATTAATTATTAAAACATTGGGATTCAAATATCCAATAAGTTTTAATAATCCAGACAGCAACAATGAAATTAGCCAGATAAAAAAGTATTTTAAATTTCCTTTATTAAACAAAGTTTTAGTGTGCATAATTATGTATTATCTTATATATAGAACATTATCTATAATGGATTCAAACAAACTAAAACTTAGATTGGAAGATATTTCTGAAGTCAATCCCGCTTTAAGTTGCTACCACAGAGATGATCCAGCTCCTGTATTGCCATTAAGAGAAGAGCCTGATCTACTATCTTGGCTTGAAAATACAGGTAGACTCGTAGCAGAAAAAGATGGAGATTCCCAAGAGATTAGTACAATAGAGGAAGAAGAACTTTCAGCGCTAATGGGAGAAAAAGAAGATTATAAAACTGAAGAAGATCCTTCATTAGAAGATGATTGGGAAGATTAAAAAGTTAAGCTTTGAATCTTTATTTATATTAAATACTTTTGCTTTAATAGTTACCTCCTATTTTTTTAATAATTTTATTTTTACAGGAGTTTACATATTATTCTTCTTTATTTCTATTTTTACAACGAAAAATGGTCTAAAGATTATCAAAAAATTTAATTTACTTCAAAATATTAGGAGTGAAGGCCCATCTAATCACTTTAAAAAAAGTGATACTCCAACAATGGGTGGGATTTTTATGATAATCCCTTTTTTAATTTTGCTTTTAATAATAACTATCAATTTAGGTTCTCTAAAATTAATTCTTTTATTACTTACTATTTTTGGTTTCTTTATTACAGGATTTTTAGATGATTATTTAAGCATTAAAAAAAAAGAAAACACAGGTTTAAAAACAAAAGAAAAATTAATCTTACAAAGTGTCATCTCAATAATTTTTATATTGTTAGCCTACGAAAAAAATTTAATCAGTCCATTAATAACAATTTCTGACTCCTGGGGAATAAATTTGAATATTTTCATATTGCCAGTTTCGTTTTTGGTGCTTGTTGGCATAAGTAATTCAGTAAATTTGACTGATGGACTAGATGGATTAGCAGCTGGATGCAGTGGGATTGTCTTTTATGGATTAGGAACAGAAATATTACTTAAAGAACAGCAAGAACTTTTTGTTTTTAGCATTTTATGTTTTTCAATGTCAGGCATATGCTTAGGTTTTCTCAAGTACAATAGTTATCCTGCAAAAATATTTATGGGTGACACAGGATCTCTCAGTATAGGAGCAATTCTGGGTTCTATAGCGTTATTAACCAATAGCATTTTTACCTTATCTATTTTCTCAGGAATATTTATTATTGAATCGTTATCAGTAATGATTCAAGTAGGGTTTTTTAAAATTACAAAAAAATTATTTCATAGAGGTAAACGCATATTTTTAATGGCTCCACTACACCACCACTTTGAACTTAAAGGAATGAAGGAACAAAAAATAGTTGAAAATTTTTGGAAAATCAACATTTTACTTGTAATTTTAGGTATAGTTTTAAAAATTAATCTTTAAAAAATTTATTATGAATTTTTTTACATGGAAAGATAATGGGTTAACAAGTGACTGCTCAAGTCTTGATGCAATGGCATCAAGATTTGAAGAAACCGCTAACTTAATGAAAAAACTATCTAAGAAGGGCTTTAAACTTAAGAAAACGCAAAATAATCAACTAATTCTTCACCCTGATCCAAAGGTTTTTGATCAATGGGGTTTTATAAGTGAGGAAGTCCCTTTTAAACAACTTTGTTTAATGTCAGATGAAGAATAACTAGTTGAACTTGAAAATTCTTCAGTAAGCACTGATAAATAATTGCGTACATGAGTGTTCCAACTAAAGTGCCTGTTAACACCCTCAATTCCATTTCTGCTCCATATTTTCCACTGATTATTATTTGATATTCCTTTTTCAAGCATAACTTTCAGCTCATCGATATCAGTAACATCCACTAGAAGTCCATTTTCACATTTTGAACGAATTTCTTTAGGACCTCCATCATTTGTTGATATTATTGGTAATCCACAGGCAGAAGCTTCAAGAAGAGTTAAACCAAAAGGCTCTGTTAAAGCTGGATTTACAAATACTCCACCTCTGCTAGCAGCCCACCTATATAAAGCAGGAATCTGACTTGGGAGATGTTTTTTTGGATAAGCAACCTTTCCATACAAATTATATTTATCAATTGTTTCAAAAATATTATTAAAAACATCTTTTTGTTGAGGGTCAAGTTTTGAAGTACTATCTCTACAACCCAAAATCAAAATTAAATTAGTTTTTCTTTTTAATTTTTCAGATCTTCCATATGCCTCAATCAAAGATGGAATATTTTTTCTTCGTACAGCTCTAGAAATAGTCAAAAATGGAGGTTTGGCAGAATCCTTGAGAAAAGGTTTCATCATGTTATCAATCTCGGCTGTCTCGCTTGTAGAGTGAATATGGTGAAATTTTTTATGATCAACACCAGGCGGAATAACTTTAGCTTTATGAGGTGAAAAAGAAGAATATTGGGAATATTGATACACTGACTCTTGTTTAGTACTCGTAACGACAATATCTGCAGATTTCAATGCTTTTTCTTCTGCGTCAATTCTTTTACTTATAAGATAAAGTTTTTCTATTTGATTAATTTTTAAACCAGTATCAAGCAATTTCCTTTTTTTTTCTCTTCCTAGAGAATGACCAGTAAAAATAAGAGGAACGTTAAGGGATTTACTTAATTTAACGCCTACATAACCAGCATCTGCATAATGTGCATGAATGAAATTGGGCTTTTTGTTTTTTTTATAGTAAGAAATCAGTTTTTCAGTTAAATAATCTAAATAAGGCCAAAGCAATTCCTTTCTTAAATATTTATTAGGTCCAAATTTGAATCTTAAAATTCGAACTCCAGGTTCTACAAATTCTTCTTCTCGAGAATATTCATCTTCTACTTTAGGGTCTTTTATTAAACGAGTAACTAAATCAACTTGATCAACTTCTGCAGTATTAGCCAAACTTTTAATTAACTCAAAAACATATTGTGTTTGCCCTCCTGTATCTGCATCTCTGCCTAACTCAAGATTTTTAGAACGTATAAGACCATGTAAATGTAAATGTAAAAATTTCAACCTCATTCAGCAAATCCTCCGATAAACGGCCTTTAATACAAATAAGCTGAATTTTCAAAGGAAATATTAAGAAAGCATTATGATTTGAAAAAATTTTTTTATAAAAGTTTTCAAAAAAGCAGTTATAGACTAGTTTTATGCCCCCTTAAAAAAAAATTTAGTTTTGTTGAAATAATTAAAATAAAAAGAAATACAACAAGGGTTTTCTTATTTCAGAACCTTTTTAAGATATTTTGCTGTATGACTTGTAAGATTTTTAGCTACATCCTCAGGAATACCTTCTGCAATTATTTCTCCTCCTTTATCCCCTCCATCAGGTCCTAAATCGATTATCCAATCTGAACATCTAATAACATCTAAATTATGTTCAATAACAATTACTGAATTACCTTTATCTACCAAACGTTGTATCACATCCATTAATTTATGAACATCATAAAAACTTAACCCTGTAGTTGGTTCATCAATCAAATATAAAGTTTTTCCAGTAGCCCTTTTTGACAATTCCGTGGCTAACTTAACTCTTTGAGCCTCTCCACCAGATAATGTAGGAGCTGGCTGGCCTAATTTGACGTATCCTAAGCCAACATCAACCAAGGTAGATAATCTATCAGCAGCTTGAGGTATGGCAGAAAAAGTTTCTGCAGCTTGTTCAACAGTCATCTCTAGAACATCAGATATATTGAAACCTTTATATTTAACTTGAAGAGTTTCTCTATTAAAACGAGCTCCTTTACATACTTCACATTGAACATACACATCAGGTAAAAAATTCATCTCAATAACATTGACTCCCTGGCCTTTACAAGCTTCGCATCTTCCTCCTTTCACATTAAAGCTAAATTGGCCAGCCTGATAACCTCTTGCTTTTGCTTCTACTGTGGCAGTAAATATCTGCCTTATAGGGTCAAAAGCACCTGTATATGTAGCAGGATTTGATCTTGGGGTTCTTCCTATTGGAGATTGATCAATCACGATGACTTTATCAATTGCCTTTATACCCTTTAACTCTTTTACACCTTGAGGAAAAGGAACTTTTAATCCTAGAGAATGGCACAATGCAGGATGAAGTAATTCATTTATTAAAGTGCTCTTTCCACTTCCACTTACACCAGTTACAGAAACTAACCTTCCTAGAGGAAATTCCACAGAAATATTTTTTAAATTATTTTTAGAGCAATTATTTAAAATTAAACTTTTTTTTACAGATGATCTACGTTCTTTTGGAGTAGGAATTGACTTTCTACCACTGAGATAAGCTCCAGTTAATGACTTTTCTGAATTTAAGACGTCTTGATATGATCCTTTAGCAATTATTTCCCCACCATAAACACCTGCCCCTGGACCAATATCTACTAGATAATCTGCGGATTTCATAGTATCTTCGTCATGTTCAACCACAACCAAAGTATTACCCAAGTCTCTTAAGCTTTTTAATGTTTCTAATAATCTGTCATTGTCTCTCTGATGCAAACCAATACTTGGTTCATCTAATACGTATAAAACACCAGTTAGACCTGCACCAATTTGCGTAGCTAATCTAATACGCTGAGCTTCTCCCCCGGACAAGGTCATAGCTGGTCTATCTAAAGTTAAATAATCTAGACCAACATTAATTAAAAACTTCAAACGTAAACGTATCTCTTTTAAAACCAATTCTCCTATCTGCTTTTGTTTTTCTGATAAAGATATATTCTCCTTCTTAGTCGTACCTAAACCCATGATGCGCTCTATGTGAGTAAGGGTTTCATAAACGCTTATAGAAGTTAAGTCAGTAATGTTATATGGACCAAGTTTAACGGCCAAGGCCTCAGGTCTTAATCTTTTTCCAGAACATGTTTTACAGGGAACTAATTCTAGATACTTTTCTAATTTTTGTTTAACTGATTCTCCATTGGCTTCATTCAATTGCCTTTCCAATATTGGCAAAATTCCCTCAAAAGGTCTTTCAAAACCACTAGAAGTTTTAAAACGACTATCAGCTTGAATTAATATTGGTTTATCTGAGCCCAAAAGTAAAACTTTTTTTTGCAATTCACTTAAATCTTTCCAAGGCGTTTTTAATTCAAAACCATAAGCTTGTCCTACAGAATAAAGTAAAGAGAAGTAATAAGTATTATCTTTTTCACTCCAAGGAGCTATTGCAGCATAAACAGGCAATGTTTTATCAGGTATAACTCTATCCGCAGTAAATTTTTTTAAATAACCAATCCCATGGCAATCTGGACAGGCCCCATATGGGCTATTAAAAGAAAATAATCTAGGAGAAAGCTCTTCAACAATAGAGCCATGTACAGGACATGCATAATTTTCTGAGTAAAGTTTTTCTCTCTCTAAGTTAGAAGGTAAGTTTTCTCCTTTTTTTGGAACAACTTCTACTATTGCTAAGCCATCACCTCTTTTAAGACAAGTTTGTAGAGAATCATTTAATCTTTCTTGTATACCTTCTCTTGAGATTAATCTATCAACTACAACCTCAATATTATGAATTTGATTTTTATCTAATTCAATACTATCAGCTAGTTCTCTAACCTCTCCGTTAATTCTTACTCTAGCGAATCCCTCAGCAGCTAGTCCACTTATTAATTTTGTATGCGTTCCTTTCTTACCTCTTACAACAGGAGCTAACAATTGATATCTTGTTCCTTCCGGCAAAAGAAGAATTTGATCAACCATTTCATCAATTGTTTGAGGCGCAATTGGAATCCCGCAGTGATGACAATGCGGCTCGCCAGCGCGGCCAAACAATAATCTTAAATAATCTTGTATCTCTGTTACCGTTCCAACTGTTGATCGAGGATTATGACTTGTTGATTTTTGATCAATTGAAATAGCAGGTGACAAACCTTCAATATTGTCAACATCTGGTTTATCTACTTGACCCAAAAATTGCCTTGCATATGCCGAAAGACTCTCAACATATCTTCTTTGACCTTCAGCAAAAATAGTATCAAAGGCTAAAGAACTTTTACCACTTCCACTCACACCGGTAAAAACTATAAATTTATTTCTTGGGAGAGAAAGATCAATATTTTTTAAATTATGCTGACGAGCACCCCTAATATTAATTGAATTATCTTCTCCAAAACTGCTATCAACTTTATTAACCATGTTTAAATCTAATTTATGATTTAAAAAGGCTATTATAGTAGAATTTTTTGTATTTTACGCAGCTTGGCCATCAAGAAGTCTAGAAGCATATTCGTTTACTTCGCAAGAGCCTCCACCTATAAGTTCTATTAATTCATTTTTTCTTTGGTTTTTCGTGATTAGTTTTGCAATTGAAGTATAAGTTATTCCATTATTTACGTTTTTATTAACTTTAAAATGAGTTAATCCCCTAGCGGCTAAGAAAGGTTGATGTGTAATACATAAAACTTGTTGATTTTTAGAAATTTCTTTTATCAACTCAACCAAGGAAAATAGAGATTTACCACTTAAACCACTATCAATTTCATCTAAAAAGAAAGTATTAGGTTTTTTAGAAATACTAGATTTTATAGCTAACAAGAATCTTGACATTTCCCCGCCAGATATAACATTTGATAATGGAGCAAGCTTCTGATCAGGATTAGCCGAAAACAAAAAATTTATATCGTCAATTCCATCGCCAGAAGGCTTGCATTCAGAAAATTGAATTGAAAAATTTGCATTTTCTAAACCTAGATTACTTAAAATAGACATTACTGACTTTTGTAAATGTTTTGCAATTTTTTTTCTTTCATTCGATTGAATAGCAAATAAAGAATTTAAATTACTTTGTAAATTCTCAATTTGAGCTTTTATCCTGCAAATCTCATTACCTTGATCATTTTGTTGAAAGTAAGTCTTTAATTGATCGCGCTTTCTTATTAATTGAGGTAAGTCCAATGAAAAAGTTCTCTCTAAGTTTTTTAAAAAAAATAATCGTTTTTGTATTTCTGGAAGATTGGATTCATAATTTTCTACGTCTTGCAAATATGAGTTAAGCTCGAAAATTAAATCTTCAACATCATCATGAATATTTAATAACTTCTCCCTAAATTTTTGAATTTTTAAATCGAAATCCGCTGTTTTGTTTAAAATCTTTATTGATTGATTGATCAAAAAAGTTACTGATGGTTCATCATGACTGAAATTATTTAAGTTTTCTAATGATGATTTAATTGAATTATTAATTTCAAGATTATTTACAAGTTTATTTTCTAATAACTCTAATTCTAAAATTTCTTCACCAGAATTTAAATCAGCTTCTTCTAAACTCTTCAACATATGTTTAATTGCCAAGTTTTTTTCTTCTTGGTTCCTAGAAATTTCTATTTTTTCCTTAATTAATCCTTCTAAAACTTTAATTTCTCTCCATATACTCTTAATCCTTTCGCTAATATCTCTTAATTCTTGCGAACATAAGTTATCAATAATTAATCTTCTCTTATCTAAAGAATCAAAGATAAAAGTGTCAGATTGACCTGCAAAATCTATTAAAAATCGCCCAAGTTTTTCTAATGATTGTTTATTAATTTGTAAATTATTAAGGCTATATTTGGATAAAATTTTATTATTTTTTTTATAAGATTTTCTTTTAATTTGTAGTTCTAAAGAAGTTATTTCAAAACCATTACTAATTAACCAATTATTAATTTGGGGAGAAGAAGAAAATATCGCCTCGATAACGCAAAAATCTTTTCCTTTACGTATTAAATGTTTTAGAGGTATATTGGTTCCACCAAATAAAGCATTAAGGGAATCCAAAATTAATGATTTTCCTGAACCTGAATCCCCAGTTATGATATTTAAACCTTTTTCGAAATTAATTTCTATAATTTCAATTAAGGCAATATTTTCTATCTTTAGTTGTATTAACATGATAAATCTTCCATATAAAAAAATTAACTTCTTTTTTAAAAAAATAAAGGTTTTAAATATATAAAGTTATGAAAGAAGATATTACAGATTTTATTGAGGTATCAGGACTATTAAATTATGATCCAGATACAATTTCTAAAATTTACAAAAAAAATCCTAAAAGACTTTTAAAAAGACTTTGGCAAACACTCATACCTATTTTTGCTTACATCTTCTCCGTTGGATGGGACAAGTTAACTGGAAGATTGAAAAATGAAACGCAAATAAGATTTCGAGCAAGAGAATTAACAAATTTATTAGTAGAACTTGGACCTGCATTTGTTAAAGCAGGCCAAGCTTTATCAACAAGACCAGATATAATTCCAGGTATTCTTCTAGAAGAATTGTCTGAATTGCAAGATCAACTACCTGGGTTTGATGGGGATAAAGCTATGGAATTAATAGAAGAAGATTTAGGATACAAAATAGATGAGATTTTTTTAGAAATTGATAAAGAGCCCATTTCCGCTGCTTCTTTAGGTCAAGTACATAAAGCTAAATTAAAAAATGAAGAGATCGTTGCAATAAAAGTTCAACGGCCAGGTTTAAGAGAACAAATTACCTTAGATCTTTACATAGTGAGAAATATTGCTTATTGGCTAAAAAACAATATCGGATTAATCAGAAGTGATCTGGTTGCTTTAATTGATGAATTAGGTAAGAGAGTTTTTGAAGAGATGGATTATCTAAACGAAGCTGCAAACGCAGAAAAATTTAGAGATATGCATAAACATAACAAAATGATTGCTGTACCAAAAATCTACAAAGAAATAACTTCAAGAAGAGTTTTAGCAATGGAATGGATAGACGGTACAAAATTAACAAATTTAGAAGACGTAAAGAAATTAGGAATCAATCCTGATGAAATGATTGATATAGGGGTGCAATGCAGTTTAGAACAGCTTTTAGAACATGGTTTTTTTCATGCAGACCCACATCCAGGTAATTTATTAGCCTTAGAAGATGGGAGATTATGTTATCTAGATTTTGGAATGATGAGCGAAGTATCTAGAGAATCTAGATCAGGATTGATTCAAGCAGTAGTACATTTAGTAAATAAAAACTTCGATAAATTGTCTCACGACTTCGTAAAATTGGGATTTTTATCAGAGGAAGTTAATCTAGAACCCATTGTTCCAGCATTTCAAGATGTCTTCATTAACGCCGTTGAACAAGGAGTTTCAAAAATGGATTTTAAGAGCGTTACAGACGATATGTCTGGTGTTATGTATAAATTTCCTTTCAGGCTACCTCCATATTATGCTCTTATAATTAGGTCTTTACTTACATTAGAAGGAATAGCTTTAAGCGTAGATCCTAACTTCAAAATATTAGGCGCTGCTTATCCATATTTTGCAAGAAGACTAATGGAAGACCCTGATCCACAATTAAGGGAAAGCCTTAAAGAAATGCTTTTTGATAATAAAAAATTTAAATGGGACCGCTTAGAAGATCTTCTTTCTAACGCTGCAAAACAAACAAATCTTGATTTAGAAAAACTTTTAGACGAGGTTATAAATCTTCTCTTTTCTCCAAATGGAGGATTTCTTAGAAATGAAATAGTTGAAGGTTTAACAAATCAGATAGATTTACTTAATCTAAAAATATTGAAAAGTTTGAATAACTATCTTCCACAATCAATTAAATTAAATACTATTAACGAAAATAACAACTTGAGTGACCTTATAATTTATTTAGAGCCTTTGCGAAACTTTTTAGAGATTTTACAAAAAGTACCCGGCTATTCAATTGACATTTTTCTAAAAAGGGTTCCAAGACTTATAAATGAGCCCTATACAAAAGAAATGGGTATGAAAATAGCAAAAAAAGTAACTGAAAAAGGAGTAGTAAGACTTGTTAAGATTGCCGCCGGTGCAAATATCTAAATGAAGTTTAGTAAATTTTCAATATTTAAAATATTTTTTCTTTTAATAATTTCTCCATTATTAATTAATATTCCAAAAGTTAGTGCTGCTGAAGAAATTAAAATCACATACGGTATATTTTCTCGAACAATTAAAGTAAATTCTTTAAAAACTTTTGCTAAAGAAGGTAAATCCACAAGAAAATTAAAAAGA
Source organism: Prochlorococcus sp. HOT208_60m_813B04 (assembly GCA_002025975.1). GTDB lineage: Bacteria > Cyanobacteriota > Cyanobacteriia > PCC-6307 > Cyanobiaceae > Prochlorococcus_A. Next base: position 666 of record MWOU01000240.1, on the reverse strand, counting down.
ATTTTGAAAGCAACCGGGTCTCCCGATAATGAAATAAGAAAAGTTTTAAATAAAGATTTTGAAGTTCCCATTACCATTGCAAGCAAATTATTATATTCTGAAATAGGAAATGTTTTTTTAACAAGACTTTCGTTTATTATCCACCCAACCAAAGCAACTGATGAAAGAACAGGCATGTTGGCCCTTAGAGCAAGTGTAATTCAAGGAATTAACATTGGGAATGGAAAAATAAATTTAATAAATTTTTTTGAAGGATATCCTACTAAAACTGTAATTTTAGATGTCAGCGCTTTGAGCAAAGTTATGAATAAAGTAGAATCGATTTCGGAATTATTAACCTTTTTCACCAATTCTCCTTTAGAAAAAATCAAAACAAATTAAACAACCATGGTGTTATTAAATAAAATCAAAAATAAACTGCGTATTAATTACAGAAAAAAAAGATGGCCAGGTCTAATAGAAGCTTATAAACAATATCTCCCAGTTACAACGCAAACTCCTATTATTTCCCTCAATGAAGGAAATACACCACTAATTTTAAGTAAGTCAATTAGCAAATTAATTGGAAATGGAACAAAAGTTTTTTTAAAATATGATGGCCTTAATCCAACAGGATCTTTTAAAGATCGTGGTATGACTATGGCAATTAGCAAAGCAAAAGAAGAA
>MWOU01000239.1 GCA_002025975.1 Prochlorococcus sp. HOT208_60m_813B04 | reverse complement strand
AAGCATTTGGGTGCACTTTTACACCATTTAAACTTGAATTTAATTCAGTATTTTTATGATCCATATCCCTAATCAACTAATGAAAACATTAATTCTCCAGAACAAACCAACTTCCCATCAACATGCGCCTCACCTTTAACCTTCCCAAATCTTTTTCTCTTAATAGACAATAACTCACAAGAAATTATCAATTGATCTCCAGGCACAACTGGTTTTCTGAATTTGACATTATTGATTCCAGCAAAGACGAAAAGTCCTTTAGGAAGATCTGGCATTTGCGTTACAATTATTCCACCAACTTGAGCCATTGATTCAACTATAAGAACACCAGGCATCAAAGGTCTCTCAGGAAAGTGTCCCTGAAATTGAGGCTCATTTATAGTTACATTTTTTACTGCAACAGCTCTATTACCAGGAATATGCTCTATGACTTTGTCCACAAGAGCAAAAGGATATCTATGAGGCAATAAACCTAGTATTTGCTCAGAGGAAAGTTGATCATTTTCACTGAATAATTTCTTTTCCAAAACAATTAAAGATAAGATTAATTTTTTAGCGATGAGGCCAATAAAGCATTTAAAGAATGTGATCCTTTATAAACTAAAATTTGAGCCTTAGGTAACCCTACCAAAGCCAAGTCCCCAATAAGGTCTAAAATTTTATGTCTTATTGGTTCATTATCAAATCTTAATGGTGGATTAACCCATTTATCACCGTCACACACAAGGGCATTTTCCAAACTTCCGCCTTTTATTAATCCAAGTTCACTTAACTCTTGAAATTGATCTTTAAAACCAAATGTTCTGGCAGGAGCAATCATTTCAACAAAACTTTTTGGATTTAAATCAATCACAAAAGTTTGATTTCCAATTGCTTTATAGGCAAAACTTATAGTGGATATTATTGTAGTTTTTTCAGAAGGAGTTGCCGCTATAACTGAGCCTTCTTTATTTAAAATTATTGATTTATTAATCTCTCGAAAAAAATTATCTGGTCTAGGTGCCTTTTTTATCCCGACTTTTTCAAAATCTCTAACCCACTGGATTGCTGATCCATCTAAAAGTGGAATTTCTTTTCCATCAACCTCAATATGTATATAACTCAACCCACACCCTGCCATTGATGATAATAAATGTTCGATTGTATACAAATTTCTTCCCCCTAATTTAACTGCTGTACAAAGCATCGTACTTCCAATTAAATCCTGAGTTAACTTAAAAATCTTATTAGGTTTATCCCTAAAAGAGACATGAAATCCTTCTTTATCATAGGAAGAAATTGTAACTCTTGTTTTTTCTCCACTATGCAGCCCTATTCCCTCTCGGGAGATAACACCAGCCAAGGTATAGCAATCATCATAATTAGGAGGCCAAGAAAACACTTAAAACTTCCATCCAACTCCAAGTGTATATCTCCAATCTCCACTTAGGTCTTTGCTAGCAACATCTAATCTTAATGGACCTATCGGAGTTTTAACCCCAACTCCCCCTCCAAGGGAAAAACCAGAACCTGATTTTTGCAATAATTTACCGGGTTTTCCAGGAACCTCCTTTTGAGAGCCTAGATCACTCCCTGCATCGACGAATAAAGCTCCTGATATCATTCTCCAGACAGGGAATCTATATTCTGCAGTACCCTCTACGAAACTTCTACTTACAGCCAAATCACAAGATCCCCAACCTCTAACAGATGATGTTCCTCCCATACAAAATGCTTCGTAAGGAGGCAATTCCCCAAGAATAGTTCCCGCCTTAAATTGAAATCCAATAGCTTGAGGACAATCATCACTGGTAGCATTTCTAGATTTACATGCTTTTGTTAAATTTACTAATTTTGTTGGTATAAAAAATGAATATGAGGCTCTCATTCTATTAAAAGTTGGAGAGTTTTTGCCCATCGAAACGAATTGTTCGGTACCAAAGCTAAATTTATTTCCTTCTGTTGGGTTGATGGAATTATTCAAATTATTTCTAGAAGTATTAGCAACGAAACTAACTAATGTATTTTCTTCAGGACAGGAACCGTCATTTGAAGTAAATCCAATACAAATAATATCGTTTATATTTCCTGTTGTTGGTGTCATATCACCATAAGGTTTTTGATGACCGTCACCATCAATCATCTTTACTCTCTTCAAATTCATTCCAGCTAGAACTCTCCATTTAGCGACCTTAAATGGATCTCCACCGTTTAAAGGCCTAGAGAAAGAAAAACCACCTCCAGTTTTTTCTAAAACTATTGAAGAAAATGAATCGGTACTTTCAGTTGTTGTATCATTAACTGCATAAATCCTTCCATTATTATCACTTTTAAATTCTTGGGGATAATCTCTACTCAAAAAAACATTTGTTTTAAAAGAAGTTTTATATTTATCTCCCTTAATCCATGGATCAGATAGAGAGAAATTATAGGTAGTTGAATATTCTCCAAAATTTAGGTTTAGATTTGTGGACCATGCTCTACCTAGTGCATTTGTTTCTTGCAAACCAAGTGAGGCAAAGATCCCTGAACTATTGCTATAACCTAGACCACCTGTCAATGATCCTGTTCTTTGTTCGCTCAAATCTAAGAAAATTATGACTTGGCCAGGATTTGAATTATCCGGACCAATAGAGACCTTGACATCATCAAATAATGATGTGGCGTAGAGCCTACCAATATCAGCCTCTAAAACTTTTCTATTAAATATAGTTCCAGGTTGTGTTTTTAATTCTCTTTTTATGACCCAGTCTTTTGTTTTCCCTTTTCTAGGTTTTCCATCAATATCAACTTCACCATCAGAACCTAGGAATCTTAGTTTTATGTCAGATACAATACCCTCATTAACTTTTAATGTTACTACTCCATTCTCAGAGATTCTATCGGGACCACTTATTCTAACCAGAGAATAACCCTCTTTTGCATAACGTTCTTTTATTATTTCTATCTTATTTTGGAATTCATTTAAGTTAAGCGTTGTTCCATAAAAATTATTAAAAATATCATCTACATAATTATTAGAGATTAGAGAGTTTATTGGTTGAAGTTCAACTTTCTTCAAAATTGGATTAGGCACTACATTTACTATTAGCCTCACGCCAAGTGGCCCATCTTGAGACTTTATTTTAACTCCTGAAAACCAACCACTAGCATATATTGCATTAAGGTCTTTATTTAAAATTTGATTATCAACTATACTTCCAGGTTTTATGCTCATAGAATCATATGCAGCTAATTCTAGTTTTCTACCCTCAGGATGATTTTCCCAACCTTCGATAATTATTTCTGAAATAAGAACATTTTCTTTATTATCTTCATTATTATTTTCCGCAAAAAGAAATTTCTTTTCTTTTTTTATCTCAATCGCTTGAAATAAATCATTATTAATATTTTGTATTTCTAAGGTTGGTATTGCTGAATCATCCTCATTTAGCAAATACTTAGCGGACAGTTCTGAATTATTTGATATCAAAATCAAAGGGAAACATGTAAGATTAGTTAAAGCCTTGCTAAATTTCAAAAAATGTTTTTGCATAGTATTTTAATTATGTTGCTTAAATCATTATTTCTGAATTAAGTTAAATGAAATCATTTATCCTTCGGTTAATTTCGCTATAAGCTTCAATTAAACCACCTAAATCATTCCTAAATCTATCTTTGTCTAGGCTCACAATTATATCATTTTTTTGATTAAGATCCCACAATCTACAATTATCAGGGCTTATTTCATCCCCAAGAAGAAGATTATTTTTAAGATCATAACCAAACTCCAACTTGAAATCTACGAGTTGAAGTTTAATATTTTTAAAAAATTTTTGAAGGATTCTATTAATTTCTAAAGTTAAACCTATTATTGAATCTAAATCTTTAGCGCTTACTATATTCAATAATTCAATTCTATCTTTTGTAATTAGCGGATCATTGAGTTCATCATTTTTTAGATAGATATCAATTAAAGGTTTTGCCAGGGTAGACCCTAATTTAATAGTAGTCTGTTTACACAAAGAGCCATAAGCAATATTTCTTAAAACAATTTCTAATGGAATTACTCTTATTTTTTTTGCAATCATTGTATTCTCATTTTTAAGCTCAAGAAAATGCGTTGGAATATTACTATTTATGAGAAGTTCAAAAATTTTTGCACTTATTTGACAATTAAGTTTGCCTTTCCCTTCAAATCTAGCTTTTTTCAAAGAATTAAAAGCTGTAGCATCATCTTTAAATTCAATTATTACTTTATCTACATCTTCATGAGAAAATACCTTTTTTGCTTTACCTTCATAAATCAATTCATATTTATTTTTCATTGATTTAGGACCTGATTTGATTACTAAAAGTATGATTTGTAATTAACATATTTATATAGAGATCACCTTATGAAATAGTTAATTTCATTTTAACTGATTATTCATCGAAACCTCATAACTCTAAAAAAACAAATATATGGGAATTCATTCACCAAGTTCTAGGAGCCTCATAAGATTAGAAAATATCTTAATAATTGGAAATGGCGGTAGAGAAAACTCTTTGGCTTGGGCTATTCAAAAAAATGAATTAGTTAAAAAAGTTTATTTAGTACCTGGTAACGCTGGTTCAGAAAGAATAAATAAATGTGAAAGAATAAAAATTGACATTAATTATAAAAATGAACTAGTAGAAAAGCTTGATATTCTGAAGATAGATTTAGTTGTAATAGGACCAGAGATCCCTCTAGCAAATGGATTAGCTGATTTTCTTCGTAAGAAAAATTTTAAAGTATTTGGTCCTAACAAAGATGGAGCAAAATTAGAATTTAGCAAATCTTGGGCGAAGGAATTTATGCAATACGCAAATATTCCAACTTCAAAATTTTGGAAAGTCAATTCTCTAGAAGAAGCAAAAAAAATTATCTATTCATCATCAATTCCACTGGTAGTAAAAGCTGATGGTCTAGCTTCAGGCAAAGGTGTTTTTATTCCTAATTCAAAAGATGAATGCTTTAAAGCAGCAGAATCAATTTTTAACGGTAGATTTGGCAACTCTGGGAATGTAGTTGTTCTAGAAGAAAAAATTCAAGGGCCAGAAGTTTCAGTTTTTGCTTTATGCGATGGAGAGAAATATATATTACTTCCAACCGCCCAAGATCACAAAAGACTTAACGAGAAAGATAAAGGACCAAATACAGGAGGTATGGGCGCTTATTCTCCTGCTCCATTATTAACAGAAGATTACCTTGATAGAATCATCAAAGAGATAATTGAACCTACAATAAATGAACTAAATAAAAGAAATATTGACTATAGAGGCGTAATTTATTTTGGGTTAATGATCACAAAATTTGGGCCCAAAGTTATAGAATATAATTGCAGGTTTGGTGATCCAGAATGTCAAACAATAATGCCCTTGATGGATCAAAATTTTGTATTACTTTTAGAAAAATGCGCAATGGGTAATTTAACTGGCGATGAAAAAATTAATACTTCTGATAAAGTTAGTGGATGTGTAATAGCCTCCTCCAATGGTTATCCTTACGAATATAAAACTGGATTTCAAATAAAAATAGGTAAGATCGATTCAAATGATTGTCAAATTTTCGACTCAGGCACTTCCTTAAGTGAAAATGGCAAATTATTAACTAATGGAGGAAGAGTCTTAAGTATTGTCTGTCAAGATAAAAATTTCGATATGGTTTTTGAAAAAGTATACAAAAATTTAAAAGAAATTCATTTTGAGGGCATTTTCTTTAGAAATGACATAGGTCATCAAGTCAGAAAAAACTTTTCTAGAGAGGATTAAGTTTATGGTGGATACCAATAATCGAGAAAGTAGAAAATATAACATCTCTGATAATGCAGATATGAATAATAACTATTGGATTAATGGACTTCTCGCTTGGTGGAGTGGGTTTAGTTTAAGAACAAAGTTGTTAGCTATAGCAACTCTTGTCGTAAGCCTCCTAATGACAGGAATAACTTTTTTTGCACTAAATAGTATTCAAAGAGATGCAGGAATGAATGATACTAGGTATGCTCGAGATCTTGGCTTGTTGTTATCTGGGAATGTTACAGAATTAGTTGCTAACAACCAAAAAAAAGAAATTTCAAATGTAGCCGAAAAGTTCTGGAGATCAAGTCGAAACCTACGTTATATATTTTTTACTGATGCTGAAGATATTGTTCAACTTGGAATACCGATTAGTGCAACCCCGACAAGCTCAGACAGTCAGTTTCAGCTTACTAGAAGATTAAAATTGCCCTCAGAATTAAAGAAGAGACCACAATTCCCTTTAGTTAGGCAGCATGCGACACCTCAAGGTCAAGTAACAGATGTATTTGTACCAATGTTGTGGAAAGGCAAATATCTTGGAACTTTAGCTTTGGGGGTCACCCCTAATAAAAAAGCACTAGCCAGTGCCGCCTTAACCAGAGAAGTAACTATTGCAGTTTTTATCTCCATTTGGGTTTTAGTAATACTTGGTGCAGTATTTAATGCATTAACTATTACAAGACCCGTCAGAGAGTTAGTAAGGGGTGTTAGAGAAATTTCAAGAGGAAATTTTAAATCCAGAATTTCTTTACCTATGACAGGTGATCTAGGAGAACTCTTAAATGGATTTAACCGAATGGCCACCCAATTAGAAAACTATGACGAAGCTAATATAGAAGAACTGAAAGCGGCACAAATTAAACAGCAATCCCTAATAGCTACAATGGCTGATGGCGCCATATTATTGGACTCTCAAGGAAAGATTGTACTTACTAACCCAACAGCAAAGAGACTATTTCGTTGGGAAGGAAGATTTCTAGAAGGTAAACATTTTCTAAATGAAATCCCCGAAATTTTATCTAACGACTTACATACGAATATAGAATCTATCTTAAACAGAGAAAAGGAGAAGGACGATTTAAGATTCAGTTTAGGAGAACCAGCAAGAACCTTAAGAATTGTCTTGCAATCAGTTTTAGATACAAATAAAGTTGAATTGAAAGGAATTGCGGTAACAATCCAAGATTTAACTAGGGAAGTTGAACTTAATGCGGCCCAAAATAGATTTATTAGTAATGTTTCTCACGAATTAAGGACACCACTTTTCAATATCAAAAGTTATGTTGAGACCTTACACGATTTAAAAGATCAGCTTTCAGATGAAGAACAAATAGAATTTTTAGGGATTGCTAATTCAGAGACTGATAGGTTAACGAGACTAGTAAATGATGTATTAGATTTATCAAGACTAGAGTCTGGGAAAATTGTTCAGCTAGAGCAAATGGATATTAAACCAGCAATAGAACAGACTCTTAGAAATTATAGACTTAATGCTACAGAAAAAAATGTTTCATTAGCTCATGATATAGAGGAAACTATTCCTTCGATCCTTGGTAATTTTGATTTGCTTTTACAGGTTTTTGATAATTTGCTAGGAAATGGATTGAAATTTAGTCCAAAAAACAGCTCTCTAATTATAAGAGCTTATACTTGGCCAGATACCTGTCCTGCTTTACCTCCAAGTATTAAAAATGATGAAGCCCCTCAATGTGAATTAGTTTCACCACTCCCAAAAGTAAGAATTGAGATCGCTGATACTGGCTCAGGAATATCTCAAGCTGATCAAGAAAAGATATTTGATCGTTTTTATAGAGTAGAGAATTCTGTTCATACTGAGCAGGGTACCGGATTAGGTTTATCAATAGTGAGAGGAATAATTGAAAAACACGGTGGAGAAATTCGTATGGCTAGTGAATTAGGAGTAGGAACAACTTTCTGGTTTGATTTGGCCCTGGCACAATCCGATAAAGATGAATTATTAACAAAAGCAATTAATAATTTAGATTCTTTTTCAGGTTCTGAAATTAAAGAAATTATCTAATTATTATCTATTCCTTTAAAAACATTTTGAACATTTTGATCAGGAACAACTCTATGAGGGGCACCACTAAATATTTGTTCAAAATTTGAAAAAGAATCTTTTATTTCTGGGCCACTATTAGTAATTATAAATTCTCTTATTCGTTTATCATGCCATGATCCCCGCATTTTAAAAACATTTAAAGCTCGTGCCATCTCACCTTTTATTTCTACATATTGAAGCAATAATATAGTATCTGTAATTGTTGAGATATGAGAATCAGTTATAGAATGACTCCCCATAAATTCTTCTGCAGTATTAGTAAAAAAGCCTGCTATTTCCTCTTGTTTTGTATAACCAGTAACGGCAATGACAAACTGCCTAAATGCATTCAAACTTACACCTCTGGCTAATGCAGAGAGAGAATCAATTGCCATTCTTTTAGGTTTAAATTGATTAATCTGGGTTTTTATAATTTGTAAGTGGTCTTCTAAACCAGTTGATTCAGGATATGCACAAATAATTTTCAATAAACCATCACTTTCCATTTTTTCAAAATCTATTCCCCAGCTAGTCGCATTCCTAAGTAATTGAGCCCTAGATTCTTCATAAGCAAAAAGTATTGCTCTTTCATTATTGTTATAAGCATCTTCAACAAATTTCGATACAAGCATTGTTTTGCCTGTACCAGTAGCTCCAGTGGCGAGAATAATGGAATCTTGAAAATAACCTCCACCACACATATCATCAAGATCTTTAACTCCAGAGCTAATCCTAATATTTGAGGATCTTTGAGTTAATCTCATTGCTCCTAGGGCAAACACACTTATTCCATCTATTCCCATAGTAAATGGATATTCACCTTTCATGTGTACAGTACCTCTTAACTTCAAAACTTCTAGAGTTCTTCTTCTCTTCTCTGACTCAAGAACATTTCTTAATAAGACAACGTTATCAGATACAAATTCTTCTACACCATATCTAGCAATTGGTCCGTAATCATCAACCCTTTCTGTAGTCATGACAGTTGTCACACCAATTTCTTTTAATCTTGCTATCAGTCTAAATATTTCTCTTCTAACAACGTAAATAGCATCATATTGTTGAAAGACCGCAGTTATTGAATCTATTGCAACTCTTTTAGCTTTATATTTTCTAATTGCATAACTAATTCTCTCAATAAGACCAGACAAGTCAAAGTTACCCGCAACATCCTGACCATCAGGGTCAGGAGAAGCATCCAAAATAAAAAGTTTATTTTGATCAATTAATTCTTGTAAATCCCAACCAAAACTCGCGGCATTTCTAATAATATCTAGAGGTGATTCCTCAAATGTTACAAAGATTCCAGGCTCATCAAAATTACAAATTCCATGGTGTAAATATTGCAGTGAAAAAACAGTTTTACCAGTTCCTGACGTACCGCTAACGAGTGTACTTCGAGATACAGGCAATCCACCCCTACAAACATCATCAAAACCTTCTATTCCTGTTGGTAATTTTTGTACTTGCATTTTATTTGATTTGCCAAATTTCTTATCATTCATAGTTTTGTGCTCTTGAAAAAATTTAGATAATTTTTAAATTTATCTTAAATTTTAAATTATCTTTAATTATAAAAGTTTTAAATAAATTATTTATCTCCACTATATTCAGTTTCAGTTAATTCATCAAAAAGTAGATCTAAACCAATTAGAACTTTCTCTCTATCTGAAAGATCACCTATTATTTTTCTTACTGGTGGCGGTAAAATTTTAGCTAAGGTTGGGGTAGCTAAAATCTTATCTTCTTCTGCAAGTTGTGGTTGCTTAAGTACATCAATAACCTTCAAAGCATAAACTCCTTTGAATTCATTTTCTAAAATTTCTCTTAAAGTATTTAAAGCTCTCATCGAATTTGGTGTATTTCCAGCAACATAGAGTTTTAAAATGTATGTTTTTCTTGCTGCCATTGTTATAGTTCCTGCATTGATATAAAAGATTTAAACATTCCTTGACTTATTACACTATAAAATAAGAAAATAAACAAATTACCATGATTGCTTATTTGGCTTAATCAAATTATCAATTTGAGCCTGATAGCGTCTTTAAAATATGACAAATTCTAAAAAATCCTCAAACAATTCTTCTAATAGTAATGAATTGTATGCGATAGCAGAAACTTCGGGTCAACAATTTTGTTTCGAAGTCGACAGATACTATGACATAGACAGATTAAATGCAAAAGAGAAAGATAAGATAACACTAGAAAAAGTTTTACTTTTAAAAGATAAAGACTCTATCACTATTGGGAAACCTTACATTAAAGATGCAAAAATTGAATTAGAAGTAGTCTCCCACAAAAGAGACAAGAAGATTCTTGTATATAAAATGCGTCCAAAAAAAAAGACAAGAAGAAAAATGGGCCATAGACAAGAACTTACAAGAGTTATGGTAAAATCTATTAAAATAGGAAAAAATTCTCCTAAATTTTCTTCTAAAAAGGAAGAAACTATTAAAAAGGAAACTAAACCAAAAACCGAAAAATCTACAAATTAAACACTTCTAATGGCACATAAAAAAGGAACAGGTTCTACTAGAAACGGAAGAGATTCAAATTCCAAAAGATTGGGCGTTAAAGCTTATGGAGGAGAAAAAGTAACTGCTGGATCAATTTTAATTCGCCAAAGAGGTACATCCTTTTTACCTGGTATCAATGTCGGAAAAGGTAAAGATGACACCCTTTTTGCACTCAAAGAAGGAATAGTAAGTTTCGAGAGTATTAAACGAAATTTAAGAAATAGAAAAAGAGTTAATATAGTTATCTAATTTTTTTATAAGCTCTTGTAGTTATAAGAATAGGATGAAATACTTCTAAAAAATTTGATTGAAGGGTTTCAAAAAACTTTTCAACAATTTGAACGTCATCGGTATGAAACGGATATTCATTCTTATCTCCTTTGTAAAAATACCAATTAAATAGCGCAATAGAATTACTATCCATAATCTCTTTGAAATTATTAATTTGAGAAGTTGGATCTGCAAGATGTTCCAAAACATCAAGGCAAACTATCGTATCAAATTTGAATATTTTTGTATCTTGAATTGTCTTGCAGAAAGTAAGTTTTTTTTCTACTCCTAATTTCTTAGCCCTGTATTCAACAAAATTTCTATTCGTTTGATTAATATCTACAAAAAAAACATGTTCAACTTTTGAAGACATAGCGTTAGCTAAGGCATGCGTACCAATACCTCCTCCAAAATCCAAAACTAAATCTCTAGAAAATCTCTGCTGAAGTTTCAAAGTATCAGCGATGTAGTCCCTACTTGTGATATGCCAAGCAGCTAAATCAGCTATATGCCTATCTCCTACAATCTCAGTATAAAAGTCTGAAACATCATTCAAAGCATCTCCAGGATGTGAATTTGCCAAATTCATCTTTGCATTCTCAAGGAATCCATCTAAATCACATTCTTTAATAGATAAGTATTCCATTAAGTGTGATTTCAAATTAAAGGCATTGTCTAGAAACTCTTTTAAAATAAAATAATTATCTTCCAATTTCTTAATCTAAATTTCCCATACCAAAATCATAGAATGGTTATAAATCTTTCTCAAAGTATTCTTAATATTAAAAATGGAAACTAAAGATGGATTTTTAGTGATTTATAAAGATAAAGGATGTACCTCACATGATTGTGTTAAACAAATAAGGAAGTTACTAAATACAAAAAAGGTCGGGCATACAGGAACTCTTGACCCCGAAGTTACAGGAACATTACCAATCGCGATAGGCAGTGCAACAAGATTTATTCAATATCTTCCTCAGGATAAAACTTATATAGGACAAATTAAATTAGGGATAAGAACTTACACTGATGATATTCACGGGGAAATAATTAATCAAAAAAGTTGGCCTAAAATAAGTGATGAAAAATTAGATCAATATTTAAATAGATTTAGAGGTTTTATTAAACAAATTCCGCCGAAAGTATCTAGTGTGCATGTCAATGGTGAGAGAGCTTATAAAAGATCTTTTAGGAATGAAAATTTTGAATTAGCACCAAGAGAAGTAAAAATAGACGAACTTACTTTAATGAAATGGGACCAATTAAACGGAATCATAGAAATAAAAATCCAATGTTCAGCTGGCACATATATAAGATCAATTGCAAGAGATTTAGGAGAAATTCTTAATTCCGAAGGTTGCCTTCTACAACTAAAAAGAATTTCGGCTTGTGGCTTTGATGAACAAAACTCCGTAAAAATATCTGATATCGAAAAAGAAAAAGGAAAGAAAAACTCAAAAAATTTTATTATTCCAACAATTTCTGCTCTTAATCACATTTCAACATTTATCCTAAGTAATGAAGAGCAAATCAATTTTTGGCAAACAGGAAGAGCGATTAAAGTTGATATTAAATACTTTCAGGGAAGCAAATCTTTTGACTATAAAAAACCCATAAAAGTAATAGATAAAAAACAAAAATTACTTGGAATTGGCTTCTTAAATAAAGAACACTCTAATATAAATCCAAAATTAGTCCTTAATGCTAAATAACTTCTATAGGTAATCTTTTCTAAAAGGTTTAATCTGAACACCCTTATAAAAATGCTTTAATATTCTTTCAGCTTTTTGGCCTCTAGACGCCAGATATTTAGCACCCCATTGACTCATTCCTACTCCATGACCTGATCCCTGTCCAAAAACTATCAACCCTTTCTTTTGGGGAGTATTGTTGTTTAATTCTTCCTCAAAAAATTTAAATCTCACAAAATTACTGTTAAGGCCTAATCTTTTTCTTAAAGCTACCCCAGTCATCTGGTCAGAGCCATAAGCCCCAATAAGTTTTAAATTTTTTACCCTTCCTGTACTAGTAATATCTAGAATCTCTATATTTTTTAAACCTCCAATCTTGGGAAATAAATTTATTAATTCATTATTCGAAATTTTTTTTTGCCATCTAAATTTTGGATTATTTTTATCAAAATCTTTCACACTTGATAAATATGGATATTTATTAGTCCATACATCTTGACTATTTTCTGTCATTCCACCTGAGCTGCTATGAAACAAAGCATTAATTAATTTATTTTTATACGTTAAAACCAAAGATCTAGTACTTTTAACGGCTCTGATAGTTTTATAAGTTCTTGATTCCAACCCATTGTAGACTTGATTTTTTTGAGTTGAATCTATATCAAATAAATTATTTCCCTTTTGCTTTAAAGCATAAGTTCTTGAGGCAATTGCTTGTGCCTTTAATGCTTCAATAGGCCATTTTGTTGGCATTTCTGAACCCACTACGCTATTAAGGTATTTTTCTATTCCTAAAACATTTACTACCAATATTTCGGAGTCAAGTACAAAGAGATTAAGCTTACCAGCAAATCTCTTCTGACCTACCCATATACCTCTTCCATCAGAAGAACTAACTTGAAATTGTTGATTACTTTTTAAGTCATATTTTTTTTGTTTATTCTTATCAAAATATAAAATTTTTCTATTTTTCTCATTTTTCAAAGTTAAGCCTTTTATTTTTTTGCTTGAAAAAAATTTACCCTCTATTGTTAAAGGAATTGATCTATCTGATCTGATCCTTAAATTATTATTTTTTGATATCAAAACTCTAATTATTGGCTCTCTCGATGCAAAGACACTTTCACTCTGAAAAAAACAAATGAATAAAATACTTATCAGGTAACATTTACTATATTTATTTTTAAATTTAAGTATCACTTTGTTTAAAAACAAATGCTTAATTTGCCTAATTTTGACTAAAAGTCTAAATTTAATCCAGATATAACAATAAAAATATCATAAATAAGTGAATATCACCTTCTTAGGAACTAGCTCAGGTGTCCCATCCTTAACGAGAAATGTTTCTTCCCTAGCACTTAAATTATCACAGTCATCAGAAGTTTGGCTTTTTGATTGTGGAGAGGGAACGCAACATCAAATAATGAAAAGCAATATTAAATCTTCACAAATCAAGAAAATATTTATTACTCATATGCATGGTGATCATATTTATGGTTTGCCTGGACTTTTAGCTACCTTAGGTTTATCAGGAAATAGTGAGGGTATTGAAATTTACGGTCCTTCAGGATTGCGAAGTTTTATAAATTCAGCACTTAAAAGTAGTTTTTGCAAATTATCTTTCCCATTACATTTTGTGGGAGTTGAAAATTTTGCTTCAGAAAATAAAATTCTATTTGAAAACAGCAAGATAAAAGTTAACTGCGCCTGTCTTAAACATAGAATACCTGCTTATGGTTATCGAGTTAGTGAAAAAGATAAACCAGGTATATTTGATATCAAAAAAGCAGAGTCTCTAAAAATAGCACCTGGACCAATTTATTCAGAACTGCAACAAGGTAAAAAAGTAGTATTAGCAGATGGTAGGACATTTGATGGGAAAGAATTCTGTGGACCCCCTAGAGAGGGTGAAAGTTTTGTTTATTGCACAGATACAGTCTTTAGTGAATCAGCTGTTTCACTATCAAAAAATGCCGATTTACTCGTACATGAATCGACTTTTTCAGAGGAGGATGAAAGCATGGCATACGAAAAATTACATTCCACAACAATCATGGCTGCCAAAACAGCATTATTATCCAACACAAAAAAATTAATTATTACTCATTTAAGTCCAAGATATACCAATAAAAACGCAATTACCCCAAGCGATTTGCTTAAGGAGGCTCAAAAAGTTTTTCCAAATACTCAGCTTGCAAAAGATTTTTTAACGGCAGAAATAAAATAAACTGCAACAGTTCGTTAGCAGGAGCGTTGTAAATGACCAACCCATGAAATAATGGTCTTAGGTTTTTCTATTTGATGTCGATCGAAATGGTCTCTATTTTTTCATCACTACATAAGTCTTGTAAAAGACTATTTATTTTTCTTCCATTAATTATTGGGTTACTTATTAATCCAATATCTGCAAATGCACTTTACCCTAGTGATCCTTCATCAGTTGACGTTCTAAAAGATGATCTTCACGGTGCTGACCTTCATAATACTGAATATGTTAAATATGATTTATCTAATCAAGATTTAGGAGAAGCTAATCTTCAAGGCGCATATATGAGTGTAACTACAGCAAAAAACTCTAGTTTTAAAGGAGCCAATATGACAGACCTCATTGCATATGCAACACGCTTCGATAATGCTGACTTTACTGATGCAAATCTTACTAATGGTGAGCTAATGAAAAGTGTTTTTGATGGAGCAATTATTGATGGGGCAGACTTTACTGACGCAAATCTTGATCTTTCTCAGAGAAAATCATTATGTGAAAGAGCTAGTGGAACTAACTCACAAACTGGAGTTAATACAATTGATAGTCTTGAATGCACTGGCTTAAAAGGTTACATGCCTCCAAAGCCAAAAGCATAATATTTAAAGCTAACCAATTTCAGCAGGAAAGATATTAACAGGCTCTTTTGAGCCTGGTTTTTTGCTATACCACCATTCTTGTATATCAGAAGGAAATTTCTTTGAAAAAAGAGTTATAACTGTCTCAACAGGTTTTGATCCAGGCTCCAAAATCTGAACTGAGTAAGATGGGCATTTTCTTGAAGCCATATCAGCAACAAACCTAGACCCTATTCTTCTCCAACTAGGCTCCTTACTTCTCCAAGCAAGCCTTGAGCAGGGCCAAGGTAACTCTTCTCTATCATAAAGTCTGCAACATGGGCCAATTACCTTGTAACTGTACTGTCCTCCATAACTTGATTGAACACTCCCAGTCTTGAAAAATTCAAATTTATCCATTTACAAAAAAAGCCACCTTCATAGAGGGTGGCAGAGAAATAATAAATAATCAACTTAAAAAAGTTAAATTTTTATAATTAGTACAATTCTTCCTCAGCATGAGTTGTAATTGTTACGTCAGATGTTGGATAAGCAACACAAGTAAGAACAAAACCAGCTTCTAGTTGGTCGTCATCCAAGAAACTTTGATCAGACTGATCAACACTACCTGTTGTAACTTTTCCAGCGCATGTTGAACATGCTCCAGCTCTGCAGGAGTAAGGAAGGTCGATACCTTGTTCTTCAGCAGCATCGAGGATGTATTGATCATCAGGTACTTCAATGGTTGAATTGAGACCTTCACCTTCGCTGATGAGTGTAACTTTGTAAGAAGCCATTTAAATAAAAAATTGTTGGTAATTAATACCTATCAACTACATTTTTAACATCGATTAGGTCGATATGTGAGATTTTGAAGTAAAAAATGACACAATAAAATGTATGAAAGAGTATCTATAAGAAAAACTTATGCTTAGGTTGGATCGCTAGGTTTTTGTGCAGAAATGCATACCCAATCTTTTCTAGTTGATAAATCCAATAATTTCAAGTCATTCTGAATTAATATTTTTATAATTTCATCCTTTTGTGAATTCAGAATTCCACTGAAAATGACTTCCCCATTGTTTTTCAAACACTTATAAATATTTGGAATCATTTCTTTTATTACTTCAGCGAGAATATTGCATAAAACAAAATCAAATTGTTTGAGTTGATTTTTTAAAATTACCTCATTAAAAGATCCCAAATATGTATTTAAACTTTTTAAATTACCGAAATTTAGTTGAAAATTAGAGGTAGTTGAATTTATAGCTAAATAATCATTATCCACTGCACAAACCTCTTGAGCGCCAAGTAATCTTGCCGCGACACTCAAAATCCCACTACCACTGCCAATATCTAATACCTTTTTATGAGAAAATAAAATATTCTCCATTTTTTCCAAGCAAAGATAAGTCGAAGGATGATTTCCTGTACCAAAGGCTGCTCCAGGATCAATTTTTATGATTTGTTTATCTTTAAATTTTTTATTTAAATTTATCCAACAAGGTAATATTAAAAAATGATTTCCTACTAATTCAGGAGCCCAATATTTCTTCCAACTTGTCAACCAATCCTCCTCTTTAATAATACTCCAGTCAAAAAATTTATTCTTAGGGGGATTAATTTTTAGAAGTTTGCTAATTATTTTTTCCAAACCATTTCTAGAACCCTCCCCTCAATCATCAATTGGAAGCCATATGTTCACTTCTTTTTTATTTTCATTTTTACTTAAATATTCAAATGAAAAACTAAATATTCCCAGCTCATTTAATTTCCAAATAATAATTTCTTCAGAATCACTTTCAATCAGAAAAGTTAGTTTATACCAATCTTTAGTTTCCATTAACCAGGACAAGCCTCTTCATAAAGTAACGGGATTAGCGTTTGTAATCCCATCTACTTCAATAATCGTATCAAGCAACTTATTAGGTATTGGATCATCAATGCTTAGAACCATAACAGCTTCCCCTCTAACAATTTTGCGCCCAACTTGCATAGAGGCAATATTTACATTGTTGCTACCTAATAAAGACCCCAGTTTGCCAATAATGCCTGGCATATCTCTGTGCCTGGTAACTAACATATATCTGCTTGGCGATACATTAACTGGGTATTGATCAATACTAATAATTCTTAATTCCCCATCAGCAAAAATGCTTCCTGCTACGCTATGGTCGCCATTATCTCCATAAGTGGTTAACTGAAGCGACCCACTGGCAAATTCAGGCCTTGCCTCATCTTTATTCTCGACTACTGAAATACCTCTTGAATCTGCTTCTAGCGAAGCATTCACATAATTAATCCTATCTCCCAAAGCTTTACTTAGGAGACCTTTTAGACTCGCTATTATTAATGGCTGAGAAGGATGTTGAACAAATTCACCTTGTAGCTTTACTTCTAGTTTCTGTATCTGCCCACCTGAAAGCTGGCTTATAAGAAGACCCATTGTTTCAGCCAACTGCAAATGCGGTTTCAAACTATCCATTATATCAGGGCTCAAACCTGGAATATTTACTGCAGTTCTAGCAGATAAACCAAGCAAGACATCCCTTATTTGTTCGGCAACATCAACAGCTACATTTTCTTGTGCTTCCCTAGTAGATGCTCCTAAGTGGGGGGTAAGAATAAGATTCTTTTCAACCTTCAAAAGTGGTGAATTAGATTCCAAAGGTTCTTTAGAAAAAACATCAATTGCAGCACCTGCAATCAATGATTTATTTAAAGCTTCTGCTAACGCCTCTTCGTCAATCAAGCCTCCTCGAGCACAATTAATTAATTTTGCGCTACTTTTCATACTTTTAAGCACCTCCATATTTACTAAATTCTCTGTCTCTGGTGTGCGAGGCAAATGCAAAGTTACATAATCGGATTGTTTGAATAAATCTTCTAGATCAGATAGTTTAACTTGGATTTGTTGAGCTCTTTCAGTTGAAACAAAGGGATCATATCCGCAAACTTCCATTCCTAATGCATTAGCAACTTTTGCTACATGAGCACCAATTTTCCCTAAACCTACTACACCTAATTTTTTCTTATAAAGCTCATTCCCAACGAATTTCTTTCTCTCCCATTTACCTAACAAAGTACTACTATTAGCAATTGGAATATGTCTAGATAAGGCCAACATCATAGCTATAGTATGTTCAGCCGCAGCTATTGTGTTACCCCCTGGAGAATTAACCACAAGGACTCCTTTTTGCGTAGCAGCCTTAACATCTACATTATCCACTCCAACTCCTGCTCTCCCAATGATTCTCAGTTTACTTGAAGAGTTAATAATCTCTTCAGTCACTTGAGTACCAGAGCGAATCATTAAAGCATCATAATCTTTAATAATGGAAGCTAACTCAGAGTCAGAGATTCCTATCTTCTGATCAACCTGAGCAACTTGTGAAAGAATATCAATTCCTGTTTGATCAATTGGATCTGTAATGAGAACTTTTGTCATTTAAGATTTGTTCTTTAATCTTTTACTTTAACTTAATCTATAGTGTATGTATCTTATTTTATTAATTTGAATAACACACAAACATTTGAGGATTGAAATTTGACTAAAAGTATTGTGATATTTGAAGACATTGATAAATGTATCCAGCTATTTGATGTTTTCAAAGAAAAATCAGTAACGCTCTCTGAAGCTATTTTGATCCCACCAATAAGTGAGAAAATATCATTAGACGAAATAGAATTGCTAAATGCGAAAGCAAATATCTTATTCAAATCTCAAAATCTTGAAGATATAAGAATCTTAAATCCTAAACTTGATAGAAAGATCAGACAAAAAGATATGAGTAGATGGCTAATGCCATTTGGGTTTATAGCTGGAATAGCTTTTTCTAATATGACAAATTTATCTACCTTCAGCTTTCTTGGTTTAAATAACATCGGGGAATCATTAATTGGAGGTCTTTTAGGAATGGGTTCAGGATATATAGGAAGCATTGTTTCTTCTGCAAGTATCAATATTAATAGAAATAAAGAGTTAAGATCAATCATTAATTTTAACAAAGAGGGTAAATGGCTTGTTCTACTTGAAAATCAAATTGGAGCTGAATTACCATGGGCTTTGCTAAAACAATCAGAAGCAAAAGATATAATTTTTTTAGAAGGCTAAATGATTGACTTAAAAGAAATCTTAATAAATTCAAACTACAAAAAAGAAACTGAGGAATTAATAAATATTGCTAACTTAGCTTATAAACACTGGGAAACTTATTGGACTGGGTTTAATTCAACTTATGTTTGCGAGGAGATTTTAAAAAATTTTGAAAATTTAAATGATTTCAAATTTTTTATTTATGGAGGATTCTCCTCTTCTCAAAGATCTAGGATAGCTTGCTTTAGAGGAGATAGCATTCCTGAAGAGGATGCGCTAAAAAGTAATTTTCCAGCTCAAGGAATAAAAATTAATGGCAATTTTTTATTTGATAATGCTACACAAGAGGACTTTAGATCCCTCTTAATTGAAAATGGGGTAAATCAAAGCAAAGTAGGAGATATATGGACCATTGGCGATAGGGGAGCACAAGGGATAATTGATAATTTGGATATTGAGCATCTAGATGAAAATATTTTTTATTTAAGAGACGTAAAAGTAAAAATTAATGTAGTAGGTATAGATGAATTAAAAATACCTTCTGGAAGAACAAAAAAACTTGTCAATACAGTAGAAGCTTCCACAAGATTAGATGCTATAGCTTCAGCTGGCTTTAGGGTATCACGAACCAAAATCATTGAAAGGATAGAAAATGGAATGCTCAGATTAAATGGAAGCAAAGTTAATAAACCAACTATTAATCTAAAAATTGGCGACAAACTAGAACTTGAAAATAAAGGATTTATTGAAATTCTAAATTTAGAAATAACCAAAAGAGAACGATGGAAAGTTAAATTACTTAGAAAATGAAACGCAACCTGCTATTTTCTTATAAGGGGAATAAAAAATTTCTTCAATTTGGGCGATTAGCTCAGTGGTAGAGCACTACCTCGACACGGTAGTGGCCACTGGTTCGAATCCAGTATCGCCCATTAAAACTTTTGACGACTTAGGTTAGATCCACAGAAAATAATTTCATTTTTTAGATTATTCAAAAAGATGAAACTTAATCAATTAATTAATCTTCACAAGGGGCTCACTGCATTTGTAGTAATAGGCCTTATGATTTTTTTTGATAATTTTACAATCGCTCCTTACGTTTATTTAGCTCTGCACGGTACTTATGGATTACTTTGGCTTTTAAAAGAAAAGATATTCCCAGATCCTTATTTTAAAGAAAAAATCAATTTTTTAACTTCAGTTACTGGTTTTATTTTCCTTGGAAGTTACTGGGTAGCTCCCTACATTCTTATCTCATCACAGAAATCTGTTCCAAATATCGTAATAGCTGCATCTATATCTATAAATATAATTGGTGTGTTTCTACACTTTGCTAGTGATGCCCAAAAATATTTTTCTCTTAAATTAAAAAAAGATTTAATTAAAGAAGGATTTTTTAAAAATATAAGGAATACAAATTATCTAGGAGAAATACTGATTTATCTATCATTCGCCATACTTTCAATGAGTTTCATACCATTAGTAATTCTTGCATTGTTTTTCTCTATAGTTTTTCTACCAAGAATGATAAAAAAAGATAAATCGCTCTCAAAATATGATTCATTCGAAGAATACAAAAAGAAAAGTGGTCTAATTTTGCCTAAATTAAATGCCTGATAACAACTTACCCAGTTGGAGGCAAGATTTAAAATCTTCTAGAAAAAAAGAGGGCAAATCACCCTCTAATAGATGGATACAGCTTGCAACAGTCAGCGAAGAAAATGAGCCAAGATTAAGAACAGTTGTTTTCAGAGGATGGAATAAAGATAGTTCAATGATTATTTTTACAGATAGAAGAAGTGAAAAAATTGGGCATTTAAAATCTAACCCTAATGCAGAAATATTATGGTTCTTTTTGAAAACCAAATCACAATATAGATTCAAAGGAAAAATACATGAATTAAGTGATAACAAAAATTATTGGGATTTATTATCAGAAAAATCAAAATCTTCTTGGTTATGGGGATCTCCTGGAGAGAAAATAAACCCAAAAGTCCAATCTACTTATAAAACATTATCCAATCTACCCAAGTCAGAAAATTTTGTAGTTCTAAATTTTGAAATCGATTCAGTAGATCTTCTTAAATTAGAACAGCCTGTTCATAAACGATACCTTTGGGAAAAGATTAAGAAATGGGAAAAAGTTGAAATTAATCCTTAAATATTTCTAAATTGTATATTTAGGTTGAAAAACATATAGTGATCGGTCAGTTTTAAAAAAGAAGTATTATTCATATGAATTTCTCAGAAATTCCAGAAAACCCCTTTATTTTTTTATCTTGGGTGACAGCTGTAGGGCTATTTATAAGTCTTTCTGAAGCAACAATTAAGATAAAAATTGAGAAGAGAAACAGTTATCGAAAAAGGTTAGAGATAATCAATAACCTTTATCCTAAAAAGTTAGCTTGAAGTATCTGAGAGTATGTTGGCTTGCAAAAATTGAAATAAGCCACCTTTACTTGTTTCTTCCTTTACCTCGACTTGCTTGGAAAATTTTGCTTTTGTTGAAGATATATTTTCCTCCTCATCTTCTGATTTCAAAATTCTGATAATGACTTCATCTAGGGAGAAATTACCGGGACCTGTTAATGCAATTGAAGTTGCTGAAGCGAAATATAAAAGTAAAAGCTCTAGTAAGAAAATATTAAAACCTGAAGTAACAAGTGCGTGATATATAGCGACAGAAATTGTTCCAACAATTGCCAAAGCTCCAAATCTTGTGGCTAAGCCGATAATTAGTAGCCAACTACCACCTATTTCTGAGAATGCCGCTATGTATGATAAAAATATTGGAAATGGGAGATGAAGTGGTCTTACAAAAGCATCAGCAAAATTTTCTATATTTGCTAATTTCTCATAACCGTGATGAATAAGAACAGTTCCAGTTATAACTCTAAGAATTAATAAAGCAGTATCTTTGCTAAACGACTTGGTAAGAATTGTTGAAAGCACTATTAAAAAAATTATCCTTAAGTAAAAATAACTAGTCACAGTATCCATCGTGGATTTAAGAACAAAAGTCGCACCTAAATAAGTATTTATACTTACCTACCAAGTGGGTTTTTTCTGATTAGGAATTCAACTAAGTTAAAAATTATTTTTTGAATATTTTTCTAATATTCTCTGATTTATTTTTGGAATATTTTCTTTAAATTTAAAAAACCCCTTTTTAGCAAATTTCCAAGCAAATAAATCTTCATCCCGCACAAGATTAAAAATTTTTTTATGGTGAAAATTTTTAAACTCAGTTATGAAATCATAATTTTCTCCCACTCCAGGATAAATAATGTCTATTTCCTTAGTATTTTTAAAAGTATTTTCCAATGAATAAGGATCAATCTGTTCAACAGTATCAAATTGCTCTACAAATTCAGAGACCAAATCTTGTTTAAATTTCAATACAGATTCAGACAATTTAATTTGTCTTTGTTCATTTTTTAAAAGGATAATAAATACTTTTTTATAGCTCGGAATTAAATTTTTAAGGGTTGCAAGGTGTAGATCATTTTCAAACATAATCAGATTATCTGATTTAGGATCCATATCATTTTTATAAATCTCATCTTCAAATGGTATTTGATTAGATTCTTCAAGAAAAATTTGTTGATTACTTATTTTCTCTACATTAAATCTATTATTTGAAAACTTTCTGAGGTTTGATGATGAAAAAAGATATTGTTTTCCCTTCGTTTGCAATCCTCCCACCCATCTCCAGCTAAGGATATTAGATGAAGCATCTCCATCAAAAAGATATTTAAAGAAAAACTTTGCTCCCAATTGCCATGGGAGTCCTAGATTAAATATCCAAGTACTAGCAAACCACATTCTTGTATGGTTATGCAAATAGTTGTACTGCTTTAGTTCATGTACCCAAGAATTAAAAAAATCTAATTCTGTATTGCCATTAATTGCACTTTCATATAACTCATAATCAAAATCTAGATTGTTTTCTGAAATAAAATTTCTCCAAACTTTAGGTCTATTTTCCATCCACCCTTTCCAGTAAACTCTCCAAAATATTTCTTCAACAAATTTAGTTGAATTTTTGATTTTGTACTTACTTTTAATATCATGTATCAGATCATATTCCGATAATATTCTATGAGTAATGAAAGGCGATAATTTTGAAACTGAACTTTCGTTATTTGGCCCAAAATCAAAATTTCTTAATTTTGCATAACCGTTGATTTTGTATTTCGCAAAATTTTCCCATGTATTTTGAGCTTTTAATAAAAATGACATTTTCTAATAACTTTAAAAAATTTTTTTTTGTATTGATAGAAATTTCCAAAATTTGCTTATAAATTAATCCTCAAAATTTTCTATTTCACTTTTAAGTAAATATGTTTGATTGAAGTATTTAATTTAAACGCCTTGTCAGTACATTTTATACTCTTAAATCGCTCTCTGCGTAGGAGGATATTTAGTGGTCAATTACTTTTTAGATCTAATTTTAATTTTCAAATCTTTATTTATTTATATCTAAAAGATTTTTAAATATTTATCAAAATTATTATGAATAATTTATTAGTGAGAGATGTTAAGTATCTAGATGAAGAATACAGAATAGGTGAAGGCATAATTTCGGATGATGCATTTAAGCAACTTGAAAAGCTCTTTATTCCTGTTGATCCAGAGCCTGACTACTTTAATCAAAAAAGTAATAAACTTTTGCCAAAATTAGCTAAAGAAAACTATAAAGAATTTTTGGAAAGTTTATTAACAAAAACAAGATTAAGCATTCAACCAAAAATTGATGGCTGTGCTATTGCAATTAAATATGTAGATGGCAAGTTTAATAAAGCTATTACAAAAAAAGGATTTGATGTCTCAAGCAAAATTAAACAAATTAAAAATGTCCCCGATTGTATTCCTATCAAACGAGATTTTCAAATTAGAGGTGAACTATACGCTACAAACCAAGTTGCCGGCATTTCCCAAAGAATTACAAGAAAATACCTCAATGATAAGAAAGGGATTGGAGAAAGTCTCCGCTTTTGCTGTTTCCAAATACTTAATGGAAGACTTAATCAATACGAAACCCTTAACTATCTTAAAAAATGTGGCTTCAGCACCCCTGACAGTTACTTCACAAATCATACAAGCGAAATCCAAATATATAAAAAAAATTGGTTAGAGAAAAAAATATTTGCGAAATATCCAACTAATGGGATAGTTATAAAAATAAATAGTAGGAAATTACAGTTACTTAGAGAGAAAAGTTTATCTCAAAATAACGAATGGCAATATTCAATCGAAAAATAATTTTAAATAGTACCTTCAATAAGAGCTCACGATACTGACTTCCAGTATTTACAGTGGAAGAGTAATTAAATTCTGGTTAAATTCCAAAGCAATTTGCAGGATTACTAAATGACTGCCACTATTTCAAGACCTAAAATCTCTAACTGGGAAACATCTAATATTCCAAACCTTACAGGCAAAACAGCGCTAATTACTGGTGCGAATAGTGGTCTTGGATACTACACTGCAAAGGCATTAGCAGAAAAAAATGCTCATGTTGTTATAGCTTGTAGATCACTTGAAAAAGCTAATCAAACTATCAAAAAACTTAAAGGCCTTAATCCTGAAGGATTATTTACACCTTTAGAATTAGATTTGTCAGATTTAAAAAATATTGTTGAAGTTCAGTCCAAAATTTTTGATAATTTTGAAAATTTGGATTTACTAATCAATAATGCGGGCATTATGCATCCGCCTAAAACTCTTAGTGCCCAGGGATATGAAATACAATTTGCAGTTAATCATCTAGCTCACATGCTTTTGACTCTAAAGCTACTTCCAATTATTGAAAAAAAAGAAGAATCTAGAATAGTGACTGTGACTTCCGGAGCACAATTTTTTGGCAAAGTTGGTTGGAAAAATCTGAAAGCCGAGAACTATTACAACAAATGGGAATCTTACTCCAATAGCAAATTGGCAAATGTAATGTTTGCTTTAGAACTAAATGAGAACTTAAAGCACAAAAGTATACTTTCTTTAGCTGCTCACCCAGGAATTGCAAAAACAAATCTCTTTACTGCTCAAAAACCTAACCCTGGTCCACTAGAAACATTCTCATTGGAATTATTTAGTCCTATTTTTCAAACTGCTGAGATGGGTGCTTTACCTCAGCTTTTTGCAGCTACTTCACCAGACGTAAGAGGAGGTGATCATTATGGTCCTAGATTTAATTTCAGAGGTCATCCAAAACTATCCCCTACTTCTCCTTTTGCTATGAATAAAAAAGAAAGAAAAAATTTATGGGAAAAAAGCCTCGAAATACTTAATAACTTCTTATGAATTTTTCATTTTTACTAACTTTAGAAAATACTTCAAGATATGTAATTCACTCTCTGAGAGTTTCATAAATTCTGTTAAGGCATCATAATTTTTTTCATCAATTTTTTTTGACAATTGAATAAAACTATCATGGTTTTCATTAACAAAGCGCTCAGCAATCTGAGACGGAGTTAAACCCTGTTCAATTAATTCACCTGGAGCATTTTTCTCCCACTTTTCATAAAACCAAGAGAACCAATATTTTGCAGTATTATCTTCCATTAATTAACTTTTCTTGGGCGAATACTATAAATACTTAAGAAAAATCTCATGATTGAATTACCCTTTAAACACAATTAATATAAATGCAATTATAAATTTAATGATAGATAATCATTCAAATAAAAGACATATTAATCTTGTAATTGGATTAGGTAAATCTGGATTTTGGGCTGCCAAGTATTTGAGAAGCATTAATAAGAGAGTAATTGTTTGGGAAAGTAAAGATGGTATAGAATTCTTAGAAAGAAAAACAGCATTAGAAAAGCTTAATATCATAGTTTCTCTAAATAAAGAATTTGTATTTGAAGAAATTCAACCTTTTTTGAAAGAGCTCGAATCTGTTGTTGTAAGTCCATCAATACCTTATGACCATACAACTATTATTGAATTAAAAAAAAAGGGAATTAAAGTAATTGGAGAAATTAATGTTGCATGGGAAATTTTAAAAGACACAAATTGGATAGGTATTACTGGCACTAATGGCAAAACTACTGTTACTCATCTACTAAGCCATATACTCTGTGATAATAGATTATATGCTCCATTTGCAGGAAATATTGGTACACCTTTATGTAAGTATGCTTACTCCAAAAAACATGAAAAAATTGATTGGGTTGTAGCTGAATTAAGCAGTTATCAAATAGAAATATCTCCAGAAGTAAAACCTAATATTGGAATATGGACAACCTTCACAGAAGATCATCTTGAAAGACATAAAACACTTGAAAACTATTTCAACATAAAAAAAAGCTTGTTAGAAAAATCTGATTTTAGAATTTATAATTATGACGACAAAAACCTAAGAAATCACTACAGTGGGCTATCAAGAGGGGTTTGGATAACAACTAGTTTCGATAAATCAAATTTTATTCATTGCGATTATTGGATAAATGAACAAGCGTACATTGTTGAGAGAGGGAAGAAATTATTCAAACTTGAACATTTTTCTTTAAAAGGAATGCATAATCTTCAAAATCTTTTATTGGTAATTGCAGCAGCAAGAAAAGTTGGATTATCTGGCAAGAAGATTAAAGATTCTTTATCTAATTACAAACAATTACCCCATAGGATGGAAACAATTTATAAAAATAATGATCTGGAAATCATTAATGATAGTAAAGCTACAAATTTTGACTCTTCTATTGCGGGAATAAGTTCAATTGAAGGTCAAATAATAATCATTGCTGGGGGTAGATTAAAAGGCAATGAATATAGTGAGTGGATAAAAGTTTTAAAGAAAAAAGTTAAATGTGTTTTCCTTTTTGGAGAAAGCTCAAAAGTCCTAAAAATGGCGCTTATTAATGGAGGATTTAAAAAAAATATTTTTGAATTTTCAGAACTTAAAGAGCTTTTAAACTTTGTTTTTCATTATTTACAAAATAATAGGGTTGGAACATTATTATTCTCACCTTCATGCTCTAGTTTTGATCAATTTAAAAATTATGAAGAGCGTGGAGATTATTTCAAGAAACTAATAAGTGAAAAATTAAAGGTTCATAAATCCATTTTTTGTTCAAGTATCATTTCGTAATTTTCAGGTCGGTCATCACAACCGTTTACCCTCTAGCAAATATTCACTTAATTAGTTAGATTTTGAATATAAATTAATAACCAGCAATGAGTGAATCTAACAATTTACCTCAAGCAATAAGTCATAAAAAATTAAGTTACTTGATGCTTAAGGCACAAAAGGATTCTCTTTTTTCTGATGAATTAGCAGAAATAGAAAGCCCTGAAAAAAGAGAATTTGAAGAGTTAATCAACAATTGGGAAGCTTCAACTAAGAAGTTAGTTAATGAGTTATCAAAAAGAAAAGAGAATTTACTAAAAGATAAATCACCGAATTCTCTAATTGCACTTGGTGCTATGGAAGTTCACCTTAATATGGCTTTGCAAGCCTTAAATGTATTTAATAAAGGAGTTGATGGGTAAAATAACAGATAAATTATAAGGAAGGCATCGAAAATAAGAGAAAATCTAAGTTTTTTTCAGTATCTATAGAAACATCATCATAATAATTAACTTCAAAACCCAAGCCATCTCCAGATTCGAGAAATATATTTGAATTAGAGTCTTTACTTTTTAATAAAAGATTACCTTCTATTATTTGTATCCAATTATATTTATCGATTTTTAATGGCAATTTTTTTTCTTTAATTGGCTTATATTTACAGCGCCATAAAGAGATACTTTGATTTAGAAAAAGCTTATTATTTTTACCGTCTTTGTAATTAAAAATAAGATTGTCCAACAACTTTTCATTTAATGAAATTTGATCATATCGAGGTTTGATATTTTCTTTATTAGGGTATATCCAAATCTGGAACAACTTACAGTTCTCATTTTCTTCATTTTTCTCGCTATGAGAGATTCCAGTACCTGCAGACATAACTTGTACTTCATCTTTGTAAATTTTGCCAAGATTGTTTAAAGAGTCTCTATGAGTTATTGCTCCTTTTGTTACGACAGTAATTATTTCCATATTTGCATGAGAATGTGTATTAAATCCTGCATTTGGAGAAATAATATCTTCGTTTATAACTCTAATTTTCCCAAAATTATCCCATTTTGGATCTTTATGCTCTGCGAAAGAAAATGAATGCATCGAATTTAGCCATTCTCTAGTCGATCTAAATCTTTCGTGCGATTTCCTTATTTTAATTATTTTCAAAGACATAAAAATTAAAAAATAAATATGGTATTTATGTGTAAATTAAATATTTTTTGAAAATTATAATTTATGAATAAGTCAAGTTACTTTTTATTTATTTGTTGATTTTACTTTGAGCTTTATTTGCTTTATTAATTATTTTTTTTGCTTCTTCTCTTGTAGAACATTTTTCTGCCTCAACATTCAAGTTTTTTAGTTTATTTAATTGCTTTGAAATTTTCATATTAGGTTAACTTAACAAATAGAAATTAACACATATTTAATGGATTAGCTAAAAATACTGGTTTGCATTTGAGCCTTTCTACCTAAAAATAAGATTGGAGGATGGAATAATCAGAACAATATAGAGGGTGTATTGGATTATCTTTGATTGTTTTCTTAATTAAAAGCGGTCCAAGAGGATTATCAAAATTATTTTTCCTAATTGAGTTATATTTCATTATTTTTTTTGATATTCTTTTATTTCTATTTAGAAATTTACCTTTGTTACCCCAACCTAACCATAAATCACAATTTTTACTTTCAGACCAGTGTTTTAAGTTTTTATAAATATGATTATTGTTTTGATAGCCCACAGGGTTTTTATGTTTAAAAAGTTTTTCTGGTTTGCTTGAAATAAGAGCAAATAGATTTATTAATTTTACTTTGCCGTAATTATTGTTTTTCGAAATTTTGATTATTTTTTTTGTTGTGTTGTCCAAGAAAACTTCATCCGATAAAGAGGGATTTAAACCAATAAAGATAATCTCTTTTTTAGATTTAGAAATCTTATAACTTAAACTCCATCTATATAATTTGTTTGCACTTATTAAACAATTTCGTTCTAGAAATAAATTATTCAACCTAAACCTACACCTCTAGCCATGAGAGTGGCAAAAAAAGGTATTGTTGCAAAGCCCACTAATTCAGTAGTAATGATTAGTCTGAACCTCTTGACTAGATTTTCAGATATTTCAGGTAATTTATTCTTACTTAATGGAATGGCCCATAATATATAGGTTGTTGTTGGGTATAAAGAAAGTAATCCCACAAGAATATAAAGAGAAACCTTTATCCAAAACACAGGATTACCTGTATAGAAATCTCCTCCTTGACCAAAATACTTAACACGCAAAATTCCAGTAACTAATATCGCAACTCCTGCTAAACCATAAACCACATCTGCAATTATCATTGAGATCGTCTCATTTCTATTAAGACCTACTTTGAGAGTCAATCTTTCAAACAAAAGAGAACCGAAACATAATATTATTCCTAAATAATGAACGTATGCTACTAATGCACTTTTAGCAATTTCACCTGTCAATAATGTTCCTAATAACATTTTCTAGTCAAAATTTATACAATACTAACCACCAAATAAAGAATTTGTTTAGAAAATAAATTAAACAATAAAAAGTCAGGTATTGAATCTAGGACTCTAAAAACCTTTTTTGACCATCTTCAAAGAAATCCTTTTTATTCCATACTTCGATTACATCTGGGAAATGTTTTTCCATACAATTATCACAAACCCCATGACTGAATCTAATATCACTAATTTTCGAAAGATATTTTTCTAAATGCATCCAATCGCCCTCCTTATTTTTCACTTCTCTGCAATATGAACAGACAGATAAAATACCTTCCTGTTTGTGCAAGTTAGACAAAGCATCTAGCAAGTTCAATGACTTTTTTCTAAGCTCTAAAAATGAAACTATTTGCTTGGATAATAATTCCATAATATTGAATTGTTGTGTAGTTAGATTTCCTGGCTTTCTGTCTATTACACAAAGAGTTCCAAGTTTATTACCATCGCTATTTCTAAGGGGAAAACCTGCATAAAAACGAATCTTGGGGTCTCCTGTTACCAATGGATTATTTATAAACCTTTCATCTTGGAAAGCATCATGAATAATTAATGGACTATTTTCTTTTATTGCATGGGTACAAAAAGACCAATCTCTTCTAGTTTCTGATATTTGAAGTCCTATTTTGGATTTAAACCATTGTTTATCTTTGTCTACCAATGTCATTAAAGAAATAGGGACATTACAGGTTGTAGCAGCAATTTTTGTAATATCGTCATAACATGATTCTGGCTTGGTTCCCAAAATCCTATATTCTGCTAAAGCTTTTAATCTTCTTTCCTCTTCTTTTTTTTTTGATACAAGATTCTGCATTAATCTTCACCAATAATTAAAACTTTAAAATTAAAGTTTCTCCAAAAAACTTTTTCCGTCTAATACTTAATAAAAAAAAGATAAACTTATTGAATTGTTACTTACTAATTTATTACTTATTAATTTATTATTGATTGATTTAGCTTTGAGACTGCCATCCCAGCGATCCATCCACTTGTCCAACAATGTTGAAAATTAAATCCACCAGTGATCCCATCAACATCCAAAACTTCTCCAGAAAAAAATAACCCTGGACAAATTAAGCTCTCCATACTTTTAAAATTAACCTCATTAATTTTTACGCCTCCGGAAGTAACAAATTCCTCTCCAAATGGACCTTTTCCTGAAATAATATATTTATCTCTCATTAAAGTATTTATCATTTTCTCTCTTTCATCCGCCAGTAAATCAGCCCACTTTTTCTCCTTATCAATACCTATTTTCTTTAATAAAAAAATCCATAATCTTTTTGTTAATAGTGGAACAGGTCTACTATTAATAAGATTCACCTTGCCTTTGTTTAACCTTAAATAATTAATTTTTTCTTTTAACTCCTCATAACTTAAAGAAGACCATTTAATGATTAAATTAAATTTATATTTTTGGCTATAAAGTTCCCTTGCTGCAATTGATGAAAGTTTTAATACTGCTGGCCCACTAAACCCCCAATGCGTTATTAGTAAATCGCCTCTATTTTGAAAATTCTTATTGTTTAAATTAATTTCTATATCTATGCCCCTTATAGATACCCCACTACATTCATCCAAATTTGGTTCTTTTGTGGAAAAAGTAAAAAGCGATGGCACAGGTTTAACAATGGTGTGTCCAAGATTTTGAGCTAATTTATATCCGCTTGGATTACCTCCAGTTGAAAGAATAATATTTTTTGCAGTTACCTTTGCTTTTTTAAGACTAAAAATATTGAATACATTATCTGGAGTTTTTGCAATTTCTTTTACAAAAAATTTTGTTAGTATATCTACGTTTTTTGATAAAGCACTTTTTCTCAAACAATCAATAACATCTGAAGAAGAATTAGAAACTGGGAATACTCTTAGATCTTCCTCAATTTTTAATTTTAAACCTTTTTTCTCAAACCAATCGTATACATCTCCAGCAGCAAAACGATTAAATGATTCCAAGAGCTGAATTCCACCTCTGGGGTAATTCTCAATTAGTTCATTCGGTATCCATGTAGCATTAGTGACGTTACATCTTCCCCCTCCACTAATCCTTACTTTCTCCATAACTTTTGAAGTTCCTTCAAGAATTATTATTCTTTTTACTCCATTTTCAGCAGCAGTTATTGCTGTCATAAAACCGGCTGCACCACCTCCAACAACTGCTAAATCAAAAGGTTCCAAAAACTTATTATTTAATATGCTTCAATTTGATAATAGCAAGTAGTTATAAAGAAAAATTAGTTCAAAAACCATAAAAAAATAAATATAAAACTTTAAAACGACATAATAAATAGCTACGATTTGCTAATTTTTAAATTTCTAGAAAAATCAACACAGTCGTTATTTTTATGCTTTAAGTTAATTAAATGAGTTTGTTATTTTCTTACGTTAAATATTCTGAGGCCAGTTTCCCTATGACTGGTCAATATACTGCTCTTCTTTTAATAACTTCTGTCATTTGGGTTCTGCTTTGGTTTGGATATAGACAAAATAAGATAAATGATGAGATCAAGAAAAAAGAAAAAGAAGAAAGAATTAATGCGAAAGTGCAAAGAAGAAAGAAGTTAGAGAGCTTGTACCCTACTAATAAAAAAACTGTTTAAAATAAACTATTTTAGAAACATGAAAAAAAATAATTTCAAATCACTAATTCAATACTTACCTGGGATTTTGATTCTTATTTATGTATTCTTTTTAACATTTACTCAATTTATAAAATAAAATTTTTAAAAATTATTCGTTTTGATTGGAATCCTTTCTGCTTTTGGAGCTGCTACATCTTGGACATATGCGTGCTTTATTTGGCGCTCGCAAACTCAAAAATATAAATCAATAGATATTAATTTAATAAAAAATATAATAGCTTTTTTAATTTTTATACCTGCTTTTATAAATCTAAGTTCTACAACTGAATTAAAAAACATATTTATCCTACTAATTAGTGGAATAATAGGTATTGGTTTAGGTGATACTTTCTATTTAAAGTCACTACAAACAATTGGCACAAGAAAAACATTATCTATAGAAACTCTTTCTCCGTTAATGGCAGCTTTATCAGGGGAATTTTTTATTAATGAAAATTTAACAACTAAATCATGGGTTGGAATAATTATAGTAACGATTTCGCTATTCATAATTCTCAGAAAAGGTAACGATTTTAAAGAGGAAAACTCCTCTTTCTTAGAAAAAAATAACTTTAAGATTTTTGCTTTTCCTTTTTTATCAGTTTTATGTGCTGTTCTTGGAGGTCTTTTATCAAGGATGGTTTTCCTTCACAGCAATTTATCTCCTTTCCTTACAACTGAAATAAGATTATTAGGTGCAATAATTTTTTTAATTAGTCTAAAAGGATTTAAGATTAATTTTTTCTTAAAAAACATAGACAAAAAACAACAAAAAAGATTTTTTATTTCAATACTTCTTGGAACAAATGTAGGAATATTTCTACAACAAGTTGTTTTTAAAACCCTTCCCATAGGAGTAGGGTGGGCTTTATTAAGCATATCTCCAGTAATTTCCTTATTTTTTGCTAAGACTGAGGAAAGAGAAATTACCAAAAAAATAATATTTTTTACTTGTTTTTTATTTTTTGGCTTGACATTAATAATTCTTTAATCTCTAAGTTAATGTAAAAAATACTCATGTTAATAAAAATCAAATTAAATAAAATTACCCTATAAACACTCAAAACAATGAAAATATTAAAGAAAAAAAGACTCGGCACATTGGAAGTTTATGTTATTTTTTTAAGCTGCATTTATGCAGGCTTTATAGGTTATAAATTTCTATTAAATGTTTTATTTACTTGGAATTAATTAATTCTTTCTAATGATTTAATCAACTTACCTCCATCTTGGTCATCATCATCATTTGAAGAGAAAAATAAAAAAAATATTCCTAAAGAAGCTATAGATAACGAAATTGATAATACAGAAAGCTCATCCATAAATTAAAAATTTTTTTTATGATAAATGAAAAAAAATAAAAGACAGTAAAGAAATACACATTCTCGAAAATAAATATTTCTTTTATTTGTAAAATGTAGAAACACATCCGAACTATTTCGTGAAAGTTCTAATAACTTCCCCCTGTAGTGCAAGCGTAATAATTCAGTATGGAATAAAAAGTTGGCCTATTTGGGAATGTGAGCCAAGCAAATTTCAATGGAATTACGATGATAAGGAAATTTGCTTAATTATTGAAGGTCAAGCGAAAATAAGTACCCAAAAAGGTGACACTTACGTGATTAAAGCTGGAGATCTAGTTGAGTTTCCTGCTGGACTTAACTGCGAATGGGAAGTAACGAAAAGTATTAAAAAACATTATCGATTGGGTAGCTAAATTTAAGAAAAAAGATTTTTTCTTCTTTACTGTTAAGTCAATGTAGATAAAATATGGTTAATAAATAATTTTCAAGAAGGGAACTAATATTATGCCTTTTACTGATCAAGAATATTTTGAGGTTATTGAAAAAAACGAAATAGTAAAAAAGGCCTTTGAAAATATTAAGCAAATTTGCATTGATTTACAAAAACAAACAAATTGTCCTGAAGAGGATCTAAAAGATTTTCTTGAATTTATTTCTAAACAATGGAATAAGTAATAATTAAAAGCCTT
This sequence comes from Prochlorococcus sp. HOT208_60m_813B04, assembly GCA_002025975.1. GTDB lineage: Bacteria > Cyanobacteriota > Cyanobacteriia > PCC-6307 > Cyanobiaceae > Prochlorococcus_A. The sequence continues at coordinate 25,391 of MWOU01000239.1, read as the reverse complement.
TTAAATACATAATTTAAAATTTCAATTTAGTTTTCTGAGACAATAAATTCTAATCTAATTCCTTTTTTGGTTTTGTATTGATACTGGAAGTTCCCTTGGCAGCAGAAACGAAGAAAAAGAAGCCTACAATTCCTGATATACCAAATATCGCAGCCAAAGGATCAAAAGTGAAAGAAAACATAGAATTTATAAAATCAAGATAAATAATAGTTTTTGAATCAAAATTGTACAATTATTGTTAAGTATAAAAAATAACAATCTTGCGCTTCATTATGTCATTAATAGTTTCTCAGTAGGTTCAAAAAAATTATTCTTCAAATTAATTTGAAGAATAAAAATATCAATACATACCAAAGATCTATTAGTACTTAGGAGAAAAGTTTTTAAAAAATATTTATAGAAATATTGAATAAAACACTACCCAGAGGATCCACAATTGTTGTTTCTTTAGATTAGTATCAATTCATGACAGAATTCTACTTAACTTCTTCCTCAGTAAGTCCTTTTACAGCGATATTATGGTGTCTTTATCCAGTAGCTGTTCTTGTAATTATTGAATTACTTCTGGGGGGTGGGTTTGATGATGACAATAATGACGATCAAGATGGCGGTATGCTAATACCTGCTTACTCTAGATCAGACGTTTAAATTTTTGAATTTTTTGAAGTAAAGACTCATAAGGAATTTAATTAAATTGGCGAACAATATTGATATAAATCATATTTCTCTCATTACACTCACCATCCTTATGATTTCCTCTCTAACTTGGCTCGTCTTAAGAACCCTTAAGGAAGGTAGAAAAGCTCTAACAGAAATAAATAAGGATAGATCGTGAAATACAATAAACATTCAAAAATGTAGAATTTGATTAGATTTATAAAGCTTTTAGATTTATAAGTTTAACTAACTAAATAGACATATTCCAAAAATTTAAAAACTTTTCCTTCTCAAAGTTTGGGAAAAGCATAAAAAACTTAAATAAATACTAGAATTTGTTTGATTACTAAGTCAAAAATTACCAATCTGTTGAAATCCCATTTTTATGAAAGGACTTCTTTGTTATTACTTTTATAAATAAAAATGCATCTAAATTCTTTACTTTATATTTTTTCTATATCTTTATTCATTTATATAATGGCGCTGTTTTGGAGAGACTTGCCAAATCAAAAAAAGTAAATAAATAATTAATATTAATTTTGTTGCTTATAAAAATAAATTGAGTTATTAATTTAATATTGGATTTAATTTTTTTATATAAATGCTTAAAGAATCTTCAAATAACAATAACAAAAACATATTCTCAAAAACTAACGATATTGCAAAAGAAAAGATGATTTGCAAAGACGGATTCTGTTCATTACCAAATCAAGATGAGATTTCAAAACAAGATTCAAATGATATGAATTTATTTGATCCTATTTAGTAAATAAATAATATTTTGATTAATTAAAGATTAAATTGATAATGCTAGATTCCTTGAATTTTTAATTTATGTTTAATAACTTTTTAAACGCATATAAAGAATTTTGGATTAAAGCTACAGACTTCAAAGGATTCACATCTCGATCGGACTGGTGGTTAGTTCAACTAGCGAATCTTATAATTTCTTTCCTAACAATCCCAATATTTTTAAAAACGTTTGGTTTTAATGTTTATGGCATAGTTTGTATCATTCCTCAAATAGCTATTGATGTAAGAAGAATCAAAGATTTTGGGAAAGATTGGAAATGGATCTTTATTAATTTAATACCTATCTTAGGATGGATCTTGTGGTTCATCTGGCTAGGCTTTGGTAAGACTGGTAATGGGAAAAATAAACTTATATAGAAATTAACTCCTCAATTTTTTCTTTTTTTAAAATCTACAAATCTTACCTTTTTTCTTAACTCTATTTGTTTTTCAAGAATTCTAAACACATGCATCTCGCATTCGATTAATTTAAGAAACTGATCGAGTGTATCTTTATCTTCATCATCAAAATTCTCGAAAACTTCTGAAATAGCATTACTATTTCTAGAAATAAAATCCTCTGCTACATCTCGTGGATTCTTGCCTGATTCGAAATCCTGAAAAGCTTCATAAGAATTAAGTTCTCTCGTTAACCATTTAAACCATGGTTCATTTTCATTATTTTTTTTATTTATGATTTTCTTCATGAAAAAATTTTTACTAGTTTAATCATTATTAGTTATTTATTCTTTGACAGCTGTACAAATACTTATTTTAAAAACTAATTAAAGATTAAACTTATTTTTTTTACAAAATAACTAACATAATTACCATAAAGCTTTTTAAAGAATAAGTATTTATTACTCATTTTTTTGTTTATGAGATAGCTAGAATTTATTTTTAGTAAAGTACATTGTCAATTCCATTTTACGACTTTCCTTCATCTCCAATTTTAATAATTGGTGCTCTTGGCATTACAGTAGCGATAGCAGTTTTTTTGGTCTCTTACCAAAAATATTTCAATTCTCCTTTGAACAAAGAGCTTGCAGAAAAGAAAAAAGCCTTAATTAAGGAACAAAAAGAATTAAATGTAAGATTAGAAAAAATAGAACAAGATTTAAAAAATTTATAAAAAATTACTTTTAAATAGAGATGAGTTAATGATCTCGAATTCAAGACCTTAATTTTTTTAACAGGTATTTTGGTCTATAAGGAGATATGGATAAAGATCATCTTATTGAGTTAATTTCTAATAGTCTTCTTTACGAGAGTAAAAATAATGACTCTAATAAGACTCTTAATGACTTTAAAAATTACTTAGAAAGATTAAATCTAGATCAATTGAGAACTATGTCTAAAGAATTTATTCTTTAGTATGGTTTTAAAATATTTTTTTGTTTATTAAATAATCAATACTTTTTAAAAATTGTTAGCATCAAAAAAATAAGGGAAATATGCTTAAAGTAAATAGAAGTGATTTTTTAATAAAACCATTTTTAAAAAGAAATAATATTAGAGCTTCTTATCAAATTATTTCTACCATCCTCCCAATCTTTTCTATTTGGTTAATCGTCCACCAAATAATAAATCAACCTTTTTCATTATTGATTAAAGGATTTCTATTAATACCTTTTTTAGTTCTTCTAACTCTATTCTCTTCTCGAACGTTCTCATTAATGCATGATTGCGGTCATAATTCTCTTTTTACAAAACGGAAATTAAACCGCTTTTTTGGATTTTTACTTGGTTTGGTTAATGGTATTCCCCAGAAGTCATGGTCAATTGATCATGCATTTCATCATAGAAATAATGGAAATTGGGAAATTTACAAAGGTCCGATAGATGTTTTAAGTCTTGAAGATTATGAATCTCTTACAAAAAGAGAGCAAATATTTTATAAAGTAAGTCGAAACTGGATGATGATTTTCCCTGGCGGTTTTTTTTACTTAGTTTTAAAACCTAGATTAGGACTTGTCATTATTATTTTTAATTTCATTAAAGATATATTGGAAGAGACTTTTATCAAAATAAAAAAAAGAGAAATTTCTCAACTTTTAGCTATTAATTCAAGAGTCAAACCACCTTTTTCTGATTATGGAAATAATTTTAGTGAACTATGTGAATTAATAATCAATAACATAGTAGTGATAATAGGGTGGATTTTTATGTGTAAATGGTTGGGGTTAGTTTTTTTCTTATCATTTTATTCCATTTTATTAACCTTATCAGCAGCAATTTTAATATGTGTTTTTTTCGTACAACATAACTATGAGAATGCATATGCTAAAAATACAAAGAATTGGGATCTCATCAATGGAGCTATTTTAGGTAGTAGCAATTTAGATATACCTAACTGGCTAAATTGGTTTTTAGCAGACATATCATTCCACAGCATTCATCATCTCTCTGAGAGAATACCAAATTACAACTTAAGAGCTTGTCATATAGCAAACATTCATTTGCTCCAACAATCAAAGTTCTTAAAATTAAGAGATTTTCCAAACTGCTTCAAATATATTATTTGGGATAATAAAAATGAAAAATTAATTCCAATAAGTTAATACCTAATTCAACCTTCTTCTCAATTTTCTTTTTAGAGGAATACTGCTATATGCGTGAGTACCAATAGATGGAGGCAAGTCATTCTTTAAAGGATGCATAAAAGCATTTGCCATACTCTCTAACATTTTCGAAAGCCAAGTAATTACTGATTTCATTTGAAAATCTAAAAGTGTACTTTTTTATCATCTAACTAATTTACCGAAAAGTAAATCAGTCTTTATGCTGATTTTTTTGGAAGATTACCTTATAAAATTAATATTGAATAATTAAAATTATTCTTTGCCTTTCTATATTAAAAGAAGAATACAACTAACTTTTTAAAGATAACCCAGTTGCAAAATAAATTTAGTAAATAATACTTATTTTTTCTAATTAACTTAATAAATAAAATTATTGAACATAATTTTGTGCTATATCTCTATTCCAAATAAATCTAACAATATTATGAATGATTCATTTGTTTCTACAAACCAGAATAATGAAATAGATTCTGTTAATTCATATTTCGAGTGTATTACTGAATGCAGTATTGTGGATGGTCATCAAGAATGTATTACTCGTTGTTTAGAAGTTCATTTAAAAGGGGGTGATCAAAATGAATAAAAAAAATTCACCTCAAAGGAAAACAACTTTAAAATGGAACTCGAATGGAGAGCTTTCGGAAATTGACATGTTAAGAATTTTAGAAAAAATATCAGCTAATGATCTTAATCAATGTGAATTAACATGCGATTCTGATCAAGTTTAATAATGAATATTTCTAGAACTTTTCAAATTATTAATTTCGCAAATAAACTTGTATTCTTATCTAAATAAAAAAATTTTTAGTAATTATTTTTAAAATTAAAAAATATTTTCATTAGGATTTAGAACATTTTTACTAAACCTTAGGTTTATTTTAAAAATTAATTGTAAGAACTCGTACCTTTTTTTAAAGATATTTTTTTAATTTCTTTTGTAGTTAATTGAATCGGTTTTACTAAACCTGAATCGCCATGAGTTGGACAATAATAAGTCATAAGCATCCACTTTTTTTCTTCATCCATAAGTAATCTTTCCTAAATAATGATAAGTAGATAGGACGAATTTTTAAAAAATTGATGTTTTTTAATCTTTTTTTCTTTTTTACTTAATAATTTATAAAAATTTTGAATATTTTCTCACTTAATAGATATAAATACGCATGACTTATAAAAAAAATCCTGCTATTTATAAATAAATTCAAAATTATTTATGTCTCTAGAGTCTATATTGATGGTAGTTGCTCCAATCTGTCTTTTTACGGTAGGAGTCATTGTTTTACCTATTCTAGTAAAGCCTCGTAAACAATCTGGTTTACCCAAGAGATATATACGCGGTCTTTAAATTAATTAAGCTTTAAGCAAGAGCAGACACCTTCAGAATAAAAAAAGAATTAAATAGATAAATAAAAGATTGCGATAAAAAAATAAAATAAAATAAAAAATGTTTGGCAAAACATTTTTATTTGAAATTAAATTAAAATTGTAAAAACTTTATAGAAAAAAAAATTATCAATTCTATTCATTATGAGATCCTGTGATGGATAATAGAAAATATAAATTCACTTTTATCTAACAAAAATCATTAACCAAAAAAATTTGAGTAATATAAAATTTTCAGGTCTACAAGGCCAAGCGCTTTTAATACAGGATAAAGATATTCCAAGCATAAAAGAATTTCAGGATGTTATCCCAGATCAATACTTTAAGTGCAATACCAAAACTTCATTGAGGTATCTTTTTCAATCAGCTTTAATTCAATCATTAGTAGTTGCGATAGGGATATCTATTCCATTTACCCCCCAAATGATCCCAATTTGGATTATTTACTCATTACTATCAGGTACCACTGCAATGGGATTCTGGGTAATTGCCCATGAATGTGGACATGGAGCATTCTCTAAAAATAAGACATTGGAATCTATAACTGGTTATTTACTACATTCATTACTTCTAGTTCCTTATTTTTCTTGGCAGCGTTCTCATGCAATTCATCATAGATTCACAAATAACATAACCAATGGAGAAACTCACGTACCTTTAGTAATTAAAGGGGATGGAGTTACAGAAAAAGTTGGAGGAGAAAAAGAATTACTTTTTTCAAATTCCTTAGGTAAGAAAAATTATGGAATTCTTCAACTTGTTTTGCATCTAATATTTGGCTGGCCTGCTTATTTACTTATGGGAAGTACAGGAGGTATCAGATATGGAACTTCAAATCATTTTTGGCCAATTAAACCATTTTCTAAAGCATTATGGCCATCAATATGGACCAAGAAAGTTTGGATATCAGATATTGGTGTAGGTTTGACATTATTAGGCATTGTTTATTTAGTTCTCAAGTGTGGAATATTTCCAGTAATTGCTCTGTATTTTGGTCCTTTAATAGTGGTTAATTGTTGGCTAGTAGTTTATACATGGCTTCATCATACAGATTCTGATGTACCTCATCTTTCAAATACGGAATTTTCCTTCATGAGAGGGGCATTTTTATCTATTGACAGGCCTTACGGTAAAGTCCTTAATTTTCTTCATCATAATATAGGTTCTAGCCATGTCGTTCATCATGTATGTCCAAATATCCCTCATTATCATGCAAAAAAGGCAACTTTCTTAATTAAAAAAGCCTTTAAAAAAGCATATCTTTTTAATCCTGATCCAATACACAAAGCTCTCTGGAATATTGCTTGCAATTGCGTTGCTGTTAAGTCAGATATCAAGAGAGGAAGATATATATGGCAATCCTCATACAAAATGGTGGATTAAAAATATAATAAGCATCAATTCTTTATCACATTAATTTACGCAAATCTGAAAAGAATATAAAAGAATAAGCAATAACAAATTTTTCATCTTAGATAATACCTAAATAAAATATTTCTATGAGTGGTGACAATTTGCATGGCAATCAGCCTATTAAATTTTATTCGGAAAAAATAACACTTTCAAAAGTTGAATTACTAGAAAGACAGTTAAGTTTAGGAGAAAAAATTTCAGATTTAGATCAAAAGCATAAAGAGTGGAGCAAAAAACTATCAGGTTGATCGTTTAATATGATGAATTTTGATAACTTATTGATATATCTATTTGCCTTATTAAGAAACTTTTCTGTAAATTATTGAAAAATTATTTGCAGGCATACTAATAATATCCTCTTGAGAAAAACCATTTTTCTTACTCTCATTACAAACTTCCTCAAGATTTTTAATACCCCAAAGATCATTTTGCATTTTTAATGAATTATCGAAAAAATAATTACTTTCACTTGTATGCTTGTTACAAATTTTAAATGGCCCATACAAAATCAAAAATTTTCCCTTATCCAGTAATTTTCCTGACTCTCTAAAGAGTGCTTCAACACAAGACCATTGTGCTACATGAATCATATTTATAGAGACTATTCCTTGCAAAGAATTAACTAGTCTCAATGGAATTTCCCAAGGAATTTTTTCTACATCAATCTCAAGAGGCTGGGGCATTTTCTTAGTTAAGTCTTCATGCTCAATCCAAGAACTTATACTTTTTCTATGCACTAACTCTGGGTCACTTGTTTGCCAAATTATTCCAGGAAAACGTTTTTGAAAAACCACTCCATGTTCACCGCTGCCACTCCCTATTTCTAATACTGAACCTTTTTTTATAATTCTGGATAGTACATCACCAATACAGTCTCTATTTCTTTGAGTTGCCGAAAAAAAAAGTCTATTATCCAAAATCTAAAAAATTAGGCGCTTCAGTAAGAATAATTTTCAAATCCTTGATTATTTAACCTTTCTCAATCTAGGAGTCTTGAAAAACATTATTTTAAGGCTAAAGAATAATATTGAAATTGTAAGAGCAGGCAAAATATAAAGTATTAAATCAGAACTCATTAGAGAAGGAATCCTTCCAAAAATTAAATGCATGTAGTAGGTCGAGAATGACATAAATTCATATATATCTAATTTATTGATAGCAATTATTTGAATTCAAAAAAATACTTTTCGTCAAAAACCAAAAATTCCAAAAAAAGAGTCAGCCTGTATCCCTACTAGCTGACTCTTTAACTATATTAATTTAAATTACCTTTAAATGAGGATATAACTCTAAAAAAACAAGGTCAAAAGTTTATATTTTTTTTTCAAATTTAAAAAATAAGAATAAAAATAAAAAACACCGATAAGGTATATTTCGACACATAAGTGTAGCAGTTTTTTAAATTTTCCTGATAAAGCGAGGAATAATTCCTAATTTTCTTTACATTAATAAATAATTATGTTATATTTATTAATAATTTACATAAACAAAATGACTCCAGAAGCAGAACGTTTTAATGGTTGGGCAGCAATGTTAGGTTTCGTTGCAGCAGTTGGTGCATACGTCACAACAGGCCAGATAATTCCAGGTTGGTTCTAATGAAAAATAACGAATCAAAAATAGTTGAAAAAGAAAAAATCATTGCTGAAAAGCTTAACGGTAGATTTGCAATGTTAGGCTTTGTTGCACTAGTTGGAGCATATTTAACTACAGGCCAAATCATTCCTGGTTTTATTTAACATAAATTTTTTAGTTATATTGAAGAGTCTAATTTAAAATTAAATTAAGCTTTTTTTCTGAATTTTTTATTAATAAATAGCATTTATTAATTAAGGTTTTAATTATCCTATTTGCAACAAAAAAGTATGCTAAGGATCAACTTAAAAAAATTACCACATTTTAAAAATTAGAAATTTTCGGTTAATTTTATAAACTATACTCGCGAAAAAGAAATCAAACTAAAAAAGTTAATTAGCAACAATAAGAAAGAATATAATTTTTTTCTCTTAAAAACCAGAAGGTGGCAAATGATAAATTTAAAAACATTTTAAAAAGAAATATTAATTTGATTTTTTTCTCCTTTGAAACTTAATTTATTCTCTAATTGATGCTATCTTTATCGAGATAATTATAGGATTTAATGAGAGTAAAGCTTGAACCAGAGACAGCATTTATTGGCAAAAAGTTTGCTTACATATTTCTAGGGTTAATATTTAGCCTAAATGCCATAACTTTTATTTGGTTTTTCTTATTTTCAAATTTAAAATAAATAAAATATTTTTGTAAGTAGGAGGCTAATTAAAAATGAAATCTAAATTTTTTATCTAAAATACCGTAATAATTTATCAAAAAAAGTTTATAAAAACAGTAAATTCCTAACTAAAAAATTCCTGGAATGATCTGTCCTGTCGTTATGTAAGCACCTAATAATGCGACGAAACCAACCATAGCCCATCTACCATTTACTTTTTCTGCGTTTTGAGGGTACCCATCGTAAGATACAGTTTCATCAATATAAGGCCTAGTTTCTGATGGGAACATATTCTGTCTTCCACCTGATTCTGTAGTAACTCCAGACTTTGTCATTTAAAAAGAAATAATTGTGAATTAATGTAACACAAATATTAACTTATGTAAAGCAAAACCCTTCATTGGTTCAGCTTTAAGTATTTGCAGGTCAATAAGTAATATTTATGCTTAAAAAGTAATTTAAAAGTCGTAATTTCTTCAATCGAAACACCTTTATTATCAAGTTAGAGGGTAAATCAATAAAAATAAGCATTTATACTCACAGTAAGTAATTTTACTTAGTATGATATTTTTAGCATTTAGGAAGTGCTTAGCTGGTTACATCAGAAAATCTGAATTAACTAGTTCGTCATGAGCTTGCCGTTGGGATACTTGCAGGCTCTTTTAATTTTAAAAGCCAGCAAATATATTAAACATTCGAATAAATATTTGAATTATCAAAAATAGTCTTGAAGACAATAAATAATGTCAAAGATTTATTTATTTGCTAAATAGAAAATAGACTTAAAAAATGGATGTCTTTAGATTTTATCCTCATTCCGTTTTGTATTTTTATCATAATTTTTCTCTTAAATAGAGAAAATATGATCTACAAAAAAAATCAAAAGGTTAAGTAATATCATTATTAAAAAAGGCTTATTACTAAAAATCGAAAAAATTTATTTTTTTCTAAAAAAAATAGATCTTAAAAAATTATGTTTAAATAGTTTTTAATATTATAAGATTTCGTAGAATAAACTATATTATTTTTTTTCTTGAAATTAATTTATCCCAATATAGTTTTGAATTATTAAGTTGATTTAATTTTTGTTGGCAGTGTGTACAATTGCATTCGTATATTAAAGTTTTATTTTTCATGCTTTAACTCCTTTTTTCAAAGAAACCAAATTTTTTGATTTATTGCAAGCGTTAATAAATTATTTTTCTGATTTATTAATGAAATTTAAGGAATAAAAATATTTTTCACAACTATCGATTTTATATTGGTTTCTAAATCGTTGATATTTTATAATGATAAAAAAGACAGTAAAAATCAAATAAATTTCTTTTGAAACTTTCAAATCAATCACTAATTAAAAAAACTATTAATAAAGTAATTTCTCCTTGGTATTTACTACCTTTAATAGATAGATGGTTATTAGGGCAAATAATACCTCCCATGATATTCGCAATTTCTGCTTTTACTGTTATTTCATTATCAGTTGGGGTAATGTTTGATCTTATAAGGAAAATAGTTGAATTTGGCTTACCTTTATTTTTAGCTTTAAAAGTTCTTTTTTTTAGTTTACCCAGTTTTTTAGTCCTATCATTCCCAATGGCAGTTTTACTTTCAACATTATTAGCCTATGGAAAATTATCAAGCAATTCTGAATTATTGGCTTTGAAATCTTTGGGTATAAAAACTTCAAGAATTATTGCTCCAGCTATTGCTCTTTCAATATTTATGACGGGTTTAACTTTCTATTTTAATGATAATTTAGTTCCTAAAAGTAATAAGTTGGCTGAAACAACATTAAGAGCAGGCATCGGAAGTTCTTTTAGCGGCGAAACACAGAAATATAATGTTATGTTTGCGAGATATGGATCCAGGATAAATGCATCTTCTAAGAAGCCAACTAAATCAAATACGCTCCTCACTCATATATTCTATGCTTCATTATTTGAAAACAATATCATGAAGGGGGTCACTGTATTGGATTATTCCAGAGAAGATATTCAACAAATACTAAAAGCAGACTCTGCAAAATTTGATAAGAAAAACTCTTCTTGGATATTTTCTGAAGGAAGTATTGTATCTATTGATCCAAGGGGACAAACAACGAATATTAAATTTAAAGAATACACATATCCCTTTGTGGAGGGCCCATTGGAATTAGCAAAAGTGCCTAAAGATGCTACTGAGATGACTCTGAAGCAGGCTTTAGAAGCAGAAAAAATATATAAAAAAACTGGCAACCTAAAAGAGATAAGAAGAATTCAGGTACGCATACAAGAAAAATTCACTCTGCCATTTGCATGCTTAGTATTTGGTTTAATAGGTAGCAGTTTGGGTTCTAAATCTAATATAAGGTCTTCTAAAAGTCAGGGATTTGGATTGAGTGTAATACTTATATTACTTTATTATGTAATGTCATTTGTATTTAGTTCATTCGGAGTAAAAGGGATATTACCTCCGATTTTGGCTGCATGGTTACCGGTGTTAATTTCTTTAGGAGGCGGAATTTATTTCTTGAGGAAATCCAGTTCTTTGTAAGACTTTAAGAACATCAATATGAAATTAATATACGTATATATTTTTTTTTCAGGTATAAGATTCTTGGATCTCTATATCACATCTATTTTTTGATAACCATACCAATCAGGATAATTGTTTTCTTCAATAAAATTATCATCTTGAGTTAATTCTATTTCCCAGTTACCTATCTTTTTTATTAGTTCACAATCATCACAACGTAATAAAATTTCCAGAGAAGATATATCATCTTTATGCTTCTTTTTACAGCCAATAAGCCATTTAGATTTAGCTATATTTTTTGCCTCTAATTTAGTTGAAGCTGCAACTAATCCAAACTCATGTTTTTCTTGCATAGAAGTTGGACTATAGCCTCCAATATTGACAAACCATAAGTGTTTTTTGGACTTACTTTTTTCTACTAATTGCTTTGCATCTATTTTATCCCTTTCAAAATTTATCAAATTAATCTTAAAGCCATCTATATGTTTTATTTTTTTATAGCTATCAATATGCAAACCTTTTGGAGATCCAAACCAATCCTTTCTTAAAGTATCGTATGTATCTTCAATTTTAGATCCAACAACCCATCTAACATCATGTAATTCAATATTAGCTTTTTTGGCTCTTCCCCCAAGCACTACCAAATAAAGAAAAATATTTTCTAATTTTTTCACTTTTAATTAATGAATTTTATTAGTGAGAAATTAATTAAAATTATCAAGATTTATCTTGCAGATTATTTTTAATTATTCATAGATTGACTTAATTGAACCAACCTTTTTTCTTTGCTTTAACTTTTGGTGAAGTCTGAATCTTAGGCTCCTCGTCTACTCTACCTTTGATAATCATTAAGGGAACAATTGCCCATAGAGCTAAAAATAATATCCAGAATAGGTAAATGTTCATACTATTAAAGATCAATAAAATCATAATAAAATTAATTAAATATGATTCGTGAGTTTCTTTTTAAAGTTCTGATATGGATGTATAATAATATATTTATTTTTAAAGAAAGCTGGAAAAATATCTAATAAAATTTATATAAATAATGAGTTTCCTAAAAAGATTCTAAAAAGTAAAAATTAGAAATTTTTATCCGGAAATTAAAATAATCGCACTCATCAAAACCACTGCTTTGCTTCAGAATTTGTAGAGTGCAAATATATAATGACACTATAAAATCTTTTTTGTGAATCTTTTTAGATCATACTTTTGCATATCTAAAATAAATTAAAAAATAATAGATAAATGAAAAAATGTGATTTGTGTCATAATCCAAATAAAATTCATTACAGAGTTAAATCCATAATTCATAAAGACTGGATTTTTTGTTGTAAAGAATGTTGGAATGTAATTTCTAAACATAATGATTATTCCTACGGTGGCACGAGAAAATCAAAATAATAAATTCTCCTACAAACTAATATACAAAAAACAATCAAATAAAAATTTTTTTGGAATTTTTATATTGAACAATTATCTTCTTAGCGAAAGTACCTTTAGTTTTTTTAGTCACAAATAAAGTAATATCTTTTGCTAAAGGCTTAAAATTCTTTGATAGATTTTTACTTTTTTCTACTGTATTTCTAGAAATTATTTTTTCTAGAGAATAACAATAATCGAAAAAATTAGTATTTACCTTTGTTGAAGGATATATATTTATAAGGGAACTTAAAAGTAAAAAGCAAGTTAAAAGAAATTTTTTAAACATTTTTATTTTAATAAATTTATCATTTCATAAATATAAAAAGACAATTCATAATTACTATTAATTACCTTAATGAGATTCACATCAATTAAAAAGATTTCTATTAAATGAGCTAAACCACTTTGAGAAAACTTTAAAAGTATTTCGTACTAATAAAGTATTTATCAATCGCATAAAATTTTTTTCTTATAATAAGATTATGAAATTTCTTTTTTGAAAAATAAAAGGACCAAATATTTTTTAGATTTTTTTTCAAGAGTATCAATTTCAGCAATATTTATCTCAGCTATACCAGGCAAAATAAATGATTTTGAAAGAATAGTTGACTATATTTCTTCAAAAGGCATCCCTGAAACAATTTCATCTATTCTTCTAGTGGGAGCCATTATATGTCTTATCTTGGGTTCTGGATTCTTTATATTTGGAGAAAAAAAATCGGTTCAGTCTTTTTATTACTATTTCTTATTCCAACAACAATAATTTTTCATGTATTCCAGTTCCATCAAAGAGCAGTATTTATGAATCTAGGATTAATAGGTGGATTGATTATTGCTGCAATAAGGGAACCAAAATAACTTAATAAAAAAAACCTAAATATTTTTTATTTTTTCGCTCTTAATTCTGGAAAGCAATTCGTAATATGAATTAATTCATAAACCTCTTTGCTGTCGTATTTTTTATTAGGAATTCCACTTCCTACTTCAATGCCTCTCTCTTTCATCTTCTTTAATATCAATTCTTGTCTTTGCTTACTAGACATAGACTTGAATTTTTTAAATCGTTCTTCTTTATTCACTAGATCTTAATTTATTTAAACTATATTTATGAGGATATATCAATTAGCGATTCATTAAATAAGTAAGAAAGCCAGTAAAAGTAAGTAATTTAAATATAATAAAGAAAGGTAAATATTTTTTGACCTTTTTACCAACGGGTAATAATTTATTCATTGAATTGATCATGTTTATACTTAAAAATCTTATTTTTGAGGTCATCATAACGAATTTTTTTTAGAATTATCGCATTTCGATTTGTACATTTTAAACAATAGCTCTAAAGTAATAGGGTTACGTCCCTTTTTTTATGAATGATAAAGAAACAATAATTTCATTATTAAATGATTTTGCTAATCCAAAAAAAATGGCCTCATTTTTTGTTGAGAATGCGACTCCAGATTTTTTATTCATAAGACCAAGTGGTAATCCTATAGATGCAAAAGGGTTCGAACAAATGATTACTGGTGATATAGTTCAAGAAAAGGCAGAAATAACCAAAATTCACCGATTCGAATTTTTAAGCGAAAATATAGTAATGTGCATTTTTACACTAGGTTCAAAATTTACTTACAAAGGGGAACCTAATGACGACTTACCAACAGTTACGTCAATTTTTAAAAAAGTAAATAATGTTTGGAATATTCACTGGATTCAAAGATCTACTGGAAATTCAGATTTATCTTTATGGGACTAGCAAAGTTAATAGCCCTTTTAATGGTCTTACTTCTTGTTGGTAGCTCCTTTGTTGGTTTAATTATTTACTTTATAAAATAATTAAATCAAAAAATATCCATTAAATATTGCTTTTTTAGAAAACAATTACTTCTTTTTTACTAAGTAATTTGATTTTCAGGTAAAAATAAAAACCTTAGAGAGACTAACGCCTATATCTAAAGCTAACAAAGCAATTAGTAGCTTACTCATTTTTTAGAGCTCTCAACTATTTTTTTATAAAGTTCTTCAGAAATAGGTTGCATAACCTTTAAATATTTAATTAAAAAATAGTTAATTTAAAATTAATTTCTCGTGACTAAATATACGAATATATAAATTTTTAAATAGGTAAATAATATCTCTGAAATAAGTTTTTCTTATAACGTATTAATAAATACTGAGTTCCAAAAACTCCAATAAATTTCTAAAAATTATTTAAAAAAGAAATAAGAAATCTTATTTCAAGTAAATAGATCCTCTATAAATAAGCTTTATAGACTTTTCTTGCTTTCTACAATATACAAATGACTTTCCATTGAAATACATGTTTACCATGTTGCAGCTCCTGAAATTGCTCAAGTCCCCGTCCTATGGCTTGAGTCGTACTGCGGTCTATCAGATAGTAGATCGGACGATTTTGTAGTATTCACTACAATCTATTTATAAAGTATTTATACTTAGATGTCAACAATTAATAGAAACTAAATTTCAATTTATAATTTGATTCTGATTTCAGAAACTCCCTAAAAAGAATGTGGAACATATAAATACGAGTAACTCCCATAGAAACTGAAACAAATGCTAGAACTTTACAAGTAGGGCAATGTGGGAATCACTTTATTTATTTTCCAATATAAATTTTAATTCAGCCTCTGCATTGAGAATGTCAATTCTTCTCTTAAGAATTTTAAAAAATTTAATTATTTTTTTCAAAATTAAACCTTCTTTAGGTATCAATAATCTTATTATTTTAAGAATGAATATATCAATAAGCAAAAATACTGAATCTATTGATATAACTAAAGTCTCGTAACATGCTTATACAATAAATATCACAAACATATGCTCAGATACTCTTGATAAATTAACCAATAAAGGCTTATTCATAATAAATTATAATAAATGGTGATCTAGTTATCTTGCAGTACTATTTTTTTTGCTAAAAAAATAGAGCGGGCTAAAGTCCAATACTCCACGAGGATTTAGTCCGCTACCTAAAGCCTAAGAGTGCAAATTTTTCTCACCTAATATGGAACTATGCTTTATGGGGTAAATATCTTGATTGAGTAATAAATTTAAAGTGTATATTGCTATTACAAAAATGATGAGTTTATTTAAATTAGTTGCTAAATCCTCGTGGAGAAAGCTTTAGTAAATTTCTTTTACTGGTTGCTGATAAGATCAGCCGAATCTCATTATGGAGAATCATTTGTATCTGTAAAAGTTCCATCTAATTCAATCAAAATTTTTTCTTGATTTTATAAAGTTTTTGATACTTAAATTCATAGCTTTCTAAAAATTGAATAAATAATTTGAGTTAAGTTGGTTAATTATCTCTATTGCAAATAAAGATAGGGTTGTTAATCTTGCACGTAAAGAAGAAACTTAATTTCTTAAACGATGCAATTTGATCATTTAAATTTCAATGCAGATGATGGCCTCATGTCCACAGAAGATTTAAGGGCTTTACGTCTTCGAAAAAAGAAAATTGAAAGTGATAAGAAAGCTAGAAAGTATATCCTGGATATTAATCAAAGATATAGAAAAATGGGTACCAGCAAAAGTAATAACTTTTTAAAGAATATGAACCCTTTTAAAAAGGCCGCGTAAATTGTTAATCTTGTTTTTTTAATTTGTTTAACTTTGCAACTTTCAGAGTAAGATTTTAATGGTGTTTCTTTGGAAGAGTTTCACCAAGAGGGGTCAATTTTTGGCCCCTTCTTTGCGGAGATATTTTTAATTGAAACTCGTTATAAAATTAAATTAATACTTCCTAGAAGGCTAAAGTGATGTAAATCTTTTGTTTAAAGTTTTTTATTACCACTTAATGAAAACTCTATATCTTCAACTAAATCCTCTTATTAAAAAAACAAAAGTTTTAGCTTATGGACCATTTCCCATAATTTAATAAATTTTTGCATTTGCTATTTTTAATGGTTTTACCTACAAGTTGGGAATTCTACAAAGAAGTTGAAACTAAAATTCTATGGGTTAATATTTGTACCCAAAATTTAGAAGGAGTAGCTATTTCGATAAATAAATGGTGGAAGACAAGATATCCAGCATACAAAATCAGAATAGTTTCTAAAAAAGAATTTGAGCTAGTAAAAATGCAAGCTGAAAAAAAGGAGCAATAAAGTTATTCTTTGGTAAATATTGATGCTGAATATTTAATTTTTGCAGCTATCATAAGATGAATAAATTAAGGAACAAATGAACTCTGCATTTGCAAAAGTCTCAAATTTGAAAGTTAACAGGGCTTCTAAAATAGCTATTACTCTAGCATCATCAACTTTCTTTTTGTATGCCTTTGGTCAAGCACCTATTTTTAAAAATATTCTTGCAGGTGCCTTTTCTTGCTCTGGCTAAATATAATACTGTTTTTTTAGAGAAGCTAAAAAGCTAAAATAAACTATGATTGAAAGTCGATCTGAACCCCTCTTTTTTAATTTTTAATAGATTTATTGATGAAAAGATAATGACTCTTCTTATTTCTCTTTTCAGCTGATGAATATTTCCCCGCACCTATTAATTGATGCTGTGATATTAAGCGCTGCCATTACGATAACTTTGGTATTAAGAGCAAAAGGTAATGCTGCCAGAAAAAAGAAGAAAATAAATGATTACTAAAAAAGAAGAAAAAGAATTTAAAAAACCTAAATTATATAGATTTTGGAACTTTCTTATTTATGGAAGTTCCGTAGCTATTGGCGTTTTCTTAGTTTATTTATATTCTGCTTATATCTTTATAAATAAATGACTTACATGTACGGCATAGCAATTACTTATGGGGTTGTGAGTCTTTTATTTCTTGGTGGGTTTGCATACTTAACTTTTAAAATGAAACGCTAATTTTTAAATCTTCTTTAATAAAGATTTCTTAGATAAATTTTTTGATTTTTGTAGAGAATATCAACAAGAAATTCCACCTCAGAAGATGACTGAGATTTCAAAAGAATATGCAGATAGATTAGATGAATGATAGATACATGCATACCTAAGAAGGCATTAAGAGAATAAAGTTTCTAGCAAAATTTATACAAATTTTTTTAAAGTTGGAATAAATTTTTTGATGATATTTTCCTTGAAATTATTCATAATTTGAGACTTTTTTTTGATCCTTAATCCGTACAATTTTGTTCCTCTAACCGCACACATAAAACTTGAAATTTACTATTCAAATGAATTAGAACATAGTTGTAGTCAAGGGGTAAGTCTTATGGCACTAAATGACACATTTACTATCCAAGAAATTAATTTGGATAAAAAAGATCTTTCATTTGATAATAAGCTCAAAAAAATTGAAGCTTATTGGATTTATGAATGTAGAGAACATCCGAGTAACAACCATTGCAAGATTTTTTGTGATTGAAACTTTAACTTTTAGGTATTCTTACGCTTGATTTTTACTTAATACCCGTACTAAAGAATAATCAGATAGAAAGGAGGCCAAGCAAATGACTAATTTAGGTATAGAAATTTTATTTTGGACAATTTTAATTTCTTATTTGGGATTAAGGTTTTCTCAAACTTGGAATGGATTCAAAAAACAGTATTAATTAGGAGAATAGAAAATGAAACTACAAACTCAGTTCACGGTTCCAAATAAAGAATTAAAAGATCTTGATTATGTTAAGAAAGTAGATTTCTTAAAAGAAACTCTAAATAAAGAATATATAGATTATCCAAATCAAGAAGATTGCTTGGTTTGTTGCAGTTAAAAATAATAAAATAGCTGTTTTTCAAAAGAAAATAAAATTTTTATTAGTATTTATAAATTTTCTAAAAGGGAGTTAGCACTATGGAATTAAGATTCTTCCCAATAAATGTTTTTAGAGAAACTCCAAAAGTAACATTCTTCGATGCAGGCATAGATACTTCTAATGGTTCTGATGTTGTGATACATTCTGGGGAAGCTATATCTCCTCCAGATGATTTAAAAGATGAGCAATATTACGTTCACTGTCATCAAATTGACCACAATTTAGTTATCACCGGAGAAAGGAAATTTGTTTTAATAAATCCTTTCTGGGATGAACCACATCATGTGATTTATTTAAATAGATCTATGGGAGCATTGGAAATTCCTTTAGGAACTTATCACAGATCTATCTCAGGGAAAGAAGGTAGTATTGTTTTAAACCAACCAAAAAGAGATAAATTTTTTGATCCTTCTAAAGAATTTATCCCTCAAAAATTAGACAAAATTAATTTAATTAAGGCAAGAAAAAGTCCACCTGTTTATTGGATTTACGAAAATAACAAACTCAAAAGAGTCTTTTTTAATCCTCTAGAAAGAAAAATTAAAACTCTTGTTTGAAATGAAAAAACATATATCCCCTAGTAATAATTTAAAAAACCTGAATTTAATTATTAATTCTGATACTTATAAATTGGCTCACGAAGATATTGGCCTACTAAGCCGAAATGAAATGCGAGGAGTTAGAATGCTTCTTGAAATTACTAAACCAGATTTAATCCTTGAAGAAAATAAAATTCTTTCAACCATAATTATTTTTGGAGGCGCAAGCATTTCAGAAGAATCAAATACAAAAAAGAGAATTGAAAATATAAAAGAATTAATTAAAAAAAATCATAAATCGATACTTCTAAAACGAAATTTAAATAGATTAGAAAATTTACTTCTAATGAGTAATTACTATCAATCTGCAAGGGAGTTTTCTAAACTTGCTTCAATTAATAATCAAAATAAAAACTGTAATTCTCATGTGATTGTTACAGGTGGGGGGCCAGGAATTATGGAAGCAGCTAATAGAGGTGCATTTGAAGCAAATTGTAAGTCTATAGGGTTAAATATCAGTCTCCCTAATGAACAAATTCCAAATTCTTTTATAACTCCCGGTCTTTGCTTTAAATTTAATTATTTTGCATTAAGAAAGGTCCATTTTGTTATGCGATCAGTAGCTGCCGTATTTTTTCCTGGAGGTTTTGGAACACTAGATGAATTATTTGAACTATTGACACTTTGTCAAACAGGAATGAAAACTAAAATCCCAATCATACTTTTTGGTAAGCAGTATTGGAATAAGGTAATTAACTTTGATTATCTAGCTGATCTTGGATTGATTGAAGATAAACATTTAAATCTTTTCCAATATGCAGACACTGCATCAGAAGCATGGGAAATAATCAAATCATCAAAAATCTCAGATTAAAAGCAAACCAGTCATTTTTAATAAAAGTTAATTACTTAATTTATAATTTGTTTTAACAACTTTTATTATTGAATCTTGTGGCTCTTCACTTGGGAAACAATTAATAATCCTATATTTTCCTCCTTTTTTATCAGTTTCAACAACTGTAAATTTAACGTATTTACCAATTCCATCTCTTAAATCCTTCACTTCAGTATTTATTATCTCTTCTTTATCATTTTCAATGATACGAGATTTACCTCCGCAACTTAACAAAGCATTCTCCTCAGTGAGAAAAAAATCTTTGTCATTACTGCAAGAAGATAGGAAAGATAAAGAGACTATTATTAGTATAAAAATTTTCATAATCAACTTTTGTACTTAACTACATTATCAATAAAGCATATTAAAGATATAGTTAAACCATTACCAAATTAAAAATCTAATTCATAATATCAGAGCAATAAATAGAAATTATGTTAGAAAGAAATGCGCGATGCATTTAGAAAATCTTTGTAAATATTTTGCCAGTGTATAATCCTTTTTTCAAGTCTATTAGGCGGACCAAGTTTAAAATTTTCCAGATAAGACTTATGAACTGATTCGACAATAACTTTATCTTCTCCAAGAAATTCTAATATGCTTTTTTTCCAATTTTCTAACTCATTTTCACATAAAGAAGCAGAGGCTAATTTAATTTCAATAATACACTGATCAATATTTTTAGGAAGATAATTTATTAAAACAAGCCCTTTACAAGGCCAGATTATTAGATGGGTCCATGGGAGTAATCCGAAGGTGTATAGATTTCCTTCACTACTAAGAGGGGTAACAAGTAGATTACAAAATTCACTGAAGAAATACCTGTAGTTTTTAATTGGACCTTGTTCTTTATGTAGGGTATCTTTATGAGCTATTGCTACATGATAATCATCCAATGTATTATCATGGGCAATTTTCCAATTGCAATTTAAGGTGTCAGAAAACTCAGAAAAAATGCTGTAATTCATATCCCATTGATCATTACATTTTCTCCCAACAAGCTCAATTTGATCATCTATAGATATTGGTTTTTTGCTGAAATTAATCCAAATTAAAGGTCCATTTATTAAAGAGTTAACTTTTTCTAAAAAATAATCCTTTGTTTCTATTTTTGTTTCAAAATCATACTTTAAGGGCAAGGTTTTAAGTTTGCCAAAACTATCAAAAGTCCAGCCATGGTAGGGACAAAAAATATTTTTAGAAGGATTAAATTTTGTTTTTGGCAAACACAATTTTGACCCACGATGAGGGCATCTATTTTTAAAAACAGTTATTAAATTATTTTCGGAACGCGAGATTAATAATGATTGATTAAAGAATTTTTTTTCCAATATTTCGCCAGGTTTGATTTCTCCTATGAAAATCAATGGGTGCCAATAATTTTTTGAATAGTTATCTAATTCAAGTTCAAAAATTTCTTGGTCTTTATAAAGCCAAGTAGGCAAAAAACTAGTTGACATTATTTATTTTTTTTGGAGGCCTCTTAAAAAATCAGATAACTCATATCTTAATTTTGCAAAATCCGAATCAAGTTTCAATTTATCTAAATCACCTTTTTGTAGATCTACCTTAACTTCTTTTATGATTCTTCCAGGATTAGGCGCCAAAATACATATTTGCTGAGAGAGGGCTAATGCTTCTTCAATATCATGGGTTATAAGTAAAACTGTCAATGAAGTTTTTTTCCATAATTCATAGAGAAATTTCTGCATAGATTCTCTTATCTGTAAGTCCAAGGCTCCAAAAGGTTCATCTAAAAGAAGAATTTTAGGGTTAGTCGCTAAAGCTCTTGCAATTGCAATCCTTTGTTGCATTCCTCCAGATAATTCTTTTGGATACTTATTTCCCGAATCTTGAAGACCCACTACTTCTAATAAATAAGATGTCCTATATTTTATTTCTTTCAACTTATAAGAATTTAAATTCATTCCAAATGCAATATTCTCAGATGCTGTGAGCCAAGGGAAAAGACTATATTTCTGAAAAACCATTCCTCTATCTAATCCCGGTCCACTAACTATTTTTCCATCTACTTTTACGTTCCCTTTAGATGGACTCTCAAGCCCAGCAATAATCCTCAATATAGTACTTTTACCTGATCCAGAGCTGCCAACAAGAGTTTTAAATTCGCCAGAACTTATTGAAAAGCTTATTCCCTCAATTGCCTTTTTTCTATTTGAACCTTCCCCAAAATATTTTGAAATATTATTAACATCTAATTTCATTTAAACAGCCCATTTACATGTACGTCTAAGTATCAATCTAAAACTCATATCCAAAGCAAATCCTATTAATCCAAGAACTATTAATTCTGCAAATATTTGATCTGTGCGAAAAAATCTTTGAGCCAGTTGAATCCTTTTACCTAAACCAACTTCTGCTGCTATTAACTCTGCAACAATTACTAAATTCCATGAAGTTGCGATATTAATTCTTAAAGTATCAATAATACTTGGCAATGAATATCTGGCTATTACTCTGATCAATAAATCTTTTGTATTACCTCCTAAAGTAAGCGTTGTTTCAATGAGTTCTTTGGGTACAAATTTTACTGAATCCATAACCATCAAAACATTAAAGTAAACAGTACCAATGAAAATTAATGCGATTTTTGGAGCCTCTTCTATTCCTAAATAAATGATAAGCAAAGGAGAAAAAGCAGCGGCAGGCATATACCTAAGCATCGCAATTAATGGTTCACATAACGCACAAAAAGAAGGGAAAGAACCCATTAAAATTCCTAAAGGAATTGAAAAAATTGTTGCAATTATAAAACCAGCAAATACCCTGCCAGTACTTGCAAAAATATCTTCAAATAATATTCCACTTTCAGCCATATCCAAAAGAGAATAAAAGACCGCTAACGGTGATGGTAAAAACATTTCACTTACAAGTTTTAATTGACAAACTAATGTCCAAATTAAAAGGGGAAGCAAAAGTGAGGCTATTTGAAGAAATATTTTATTTAATTTTTTTGGTTCACTACCAAATGAAAAGAGGGATAAAAAATATTTATCCCTCTTGATTAATTTCGAACTGACCATTTTAATTTTGTATTAATTAACTGATGTTTTTAACGAACGAAGAGTCAAATAATTTACTCATATCTGGTTTTTCAGGAATAAATCCTACCTTTACCATGAAGTCTGCCATTTGTTTCGCTGCATAAGGCATGTGTTTCATACCGAACCCATCACTAAAAGCTTCTAAATTTTCTTCCAAAGAAAAAAACCTAGTTCCACCTTTATATTGTTTGTATTCGCGTGTTGGGATCCCAGCTCGCTTTGCCATGATCTTTTCAGATTTTCTTGGATTTTTTTCCATGAATTCTCTTACATCCCACCATGTTTTAACAATTTTTTGAACATCATCTGGTCTTTCAGAAATCAAATCTCCGCTTACAGCTAATAAATCAGGGATTGCACCGGGATAATCTTTTGAACTAGCAATAACTCTTGCTCCAGGCCTCTTCATTGCAGTTCCTGTAAATGGAGGGAATGCACCAACTGCATCAACTTTTCCTGCTGCAAATGCAGTTGCAGCCTGATCAGTTGGTAGTCCTTTAATAATTACATCATCTCGAGTTAATCCAACATCATTCAGAGCTAAAACAAGTAAAAAATCATCCACAACACCTTCTTCTACTGCTACTGTTTTACCTTTCAAATCAGCAACACTTTTAATTGATTTATCTGCAATTATTTGGTCGTTCCCTGCAGAATTATCATTAACTAAAACAACTACTTCCCCTCCATTCTCTCCTGGCAAGAACGAAATAGTATCATTAAGAGTCTGCGAATTTCCATCAATTTTACCAGCAGCAAAAGTTTCCATGGATTGAACATATCCATCAAACCATTTCATCTGAACATTAACTCCATTTTTTTCAAACATTTTTTGATCAACAGCTATCGCCCAGGGCCACCATCCTGCCCAGTTACTGTACCCCAAAGTGATTGGTTCACCTTTTGGAGCTGCAGGGCTTGATAGTGTACTTAATGAAATCGCTAATATTAGAGCCAGCAAGGAGGCAACAAAAACTCTCAATTTTTTAAACATTTTTGAAAAAAATATTACGTACTATCAATACTCAAGAAAAAGCAAATCTAAAGTTGTAATGACTGATACTTTTAAGAGATTACTCTTAGTTAATCAATATTAAAATCAATATTAAATATTTTTAAATTTCATAATCTTTTTACTAATCCAATCTTGCCATAAATCAAATCCAGACTTGGTTATCGAAGAAATTTCTATCACATCTGCCTCCGGATTAGTTGAAGCTATGTTCGATTTTAATTCGTTAATGTCAAAATTCAAATGGGGTAACAAATCAACTTTAGTTATCAAAATTAAATCTGCTTCTCTAAACATTATTGGATATTTTAAAGGTTTATCCTCACCTTCTGTAATACTTAAAAGTGCAACTTTAAAATGTTCTCCAATTTCAAATTCTGCAGGACACACTAAATTTCCTACATTTTCCACTAACAAAATATCTAGTGAATCAGGATTTATTTTTTTTTCTAGTAATTTCAAACCTCCACTAACCATATTTGCATCGAGATGGCATGCTCTTCCAGTTGTAATTGGTACTACTGGAATATTTAATTTTTCTAATCTCGCCGCATCAAGATTAGTGGTCATATCACCCTCTAAAACTGCACTGTGAAATTTTTTTGAAAGATCTTCTAAGGTTATTTCAAGTAATTTCGTTTTTCCTGAACCTGGACTGCTCATTATGTTCAAGCAAAGTAAATTATAATTATTAAACTTAACTTTATTTTTCTCTGCTTGATGACTATTTTGATGAAGAATATTTAATTCAATTTTGTCTGAAATTGGTAAATGCATTTATAGTTGAAAATACGTTTTTATTCTAGATACTAAATTTCTACTTTTCTTTAAAATCAATAGATGCGATTTTTAATTCCCTCCCACTAATAATTTCCTCTAAATTAAAATTGCAACATGGAGATTTATATCCATTCTCTTTCTTTGGAAAATATAATCTATTGCATTTAGAGCATTTCCCTTCAAAAGGTATTGTCTCAATAGTAATCTGAGAGGAATCTAACCAAGAACCCAAGACTGCCGCATTAAAAGTATTTATTAATGATATTGGTTCTACGCAAGTAAATTCCCCAATTTTAAGATTAATCTTTTCAACAACTATTTTTTTTT
>MWOU01000238.1 GCA_002025975.1 Prochlorococcus sp. HOT208_60m_813B04 | reverse complement strand
GCAATTAAGCCAGGATTATGATAAATATTTTTATCTGAAGCCTAATCTATCATTAGCATATTAAGTTTATTTATTAAAAACCTAGACAAATAATTTTGATGGATGTTATTATAAATTTGTAGCAACCGCTACCAAAACGTTCAACTTGCGCGTAGCAAGCCGCAAATCGACTTAAGCCATGGAACGGGGACTTAAGCGAAACCTGAGCTAACAAAAATGACTCTAATTTACAGAGGACAAAAGTACGTCCAGAACAAAACCGCAGCTAAAAAGCAGCACAATGAACTAACTTATAGAGGAAAAGCTTACACAAGCTAGTTTATTTAACCACTAAAAGAAAAAGCCACTTTTAGTGGCTTTTTTATTATCCATTCTTAGACTAAAAAAATAACTTAATACTTCTCACAAGAATTAAA
>MWOU01000237.1:247-432 GCA_002025975.1 Prochlorococcus sp. HOT208_60m_813B04 | reverse complement strand
TTAATGGAGATTCCATGATAGATGCATTTATTGCAGATGGAGATATGGTTTTAATGGAGCCAATTACAGATTCCTATTCTCTTAGGAATGGAACTATTGTTAGTGCAATGGTTCCAGGTTTAGGAACAACTTTAAAGTATTTTGTTAAAAGGGAAGGAAAAATATTTCTTGAAGCAGCAAATCAA
>MWOU01000237.1:0-215 GCA_002025975.1 Prochlorococcus sp. HOT208_60m_813B04 | reverse complement strand
AGTTGTTTTTCAAGGGAAATTGCTCGCAGTGTGGAGAAAAGTTTAGTTTACATATTTTTAGTGAATGATTTAAACTTAAAAATTTTATAAATTCTTATTCAAAATTTTTGCACTCAAAAGATTGTTGTTTTAGCTACTGCAAAATTAGATTTTATATTTATGATTTGAAATACTCTAGATACCACTCTGCAAAATTTTTGATTCCTTCTTCTATA
>MWOU01000236.1 GCA_002025975.1 Prochlorococcus sp. HOT208_60m_813B04 | reverse complement strand
TTATTATCTCCCAAGGAGCTATTGTCGGTCCCGATGTGACTATAGGGAAAGGGACCGAAATAGGACCGAATGCTGTTATTTCAGGCAGAACTCAAATTGGTATGAACAATAAAGTTTTCCCAAATGTTTTTATAGGTCTTGATCCTCAGGACCTTAAATATAAAGGAGCTCCTACTGAAGTAATTATTGGAGATAATAATACTTTCAGAGAATGTGTAACTAGTAATAAAGCAACTGATGATGGTGAAAAAACTATAATTGGCAATAATAATTTGTTGATGGCTTACACGCACATTGGTCATAATTGTGAACTTGGTAATAGGATAGTTCTATCAAATAGTGTTCAAGTTGCAGGTCATGTAAAGATTGAAGATAAAGCTATTATTGGCGGTTGTTTAGGTATTCATCAATTTGTACATATTGGATATTTAGCAATGATTGGAGGAATGA
>MWOU01000024.1 GCA_002025975.1 Prochlorococcus sp. HOT208_60m_813B04 | reverse complement strand
GGAACATTAACAACTTTTATTTTATATTCCCAAAGACTTTTTGAACCTTTAAGGCAGCTTGCAGAAAGGTTTACTCAAATACAAGGAGGTTTAACAGCTGTAGAGAGAATAAACGAATTATTGGATGAAGAAATACAGATTAAGGACTCTACTTCCACAAAACATTTTCTAGAAAATGCTAAAAATGTAAATAAAAAATTTAAGGGCAAAATTGAGTTCAAGAATGTTAATTTTTTCTACAACGAAGGAGAAGATATCATAAAGAATTTATCTTTCAAGATCAATCCAGGAGAGCATGTGGCTTTTGTAGGGCCAACTGGTTCGGGTAAGACCACCATAATAAGACTATTGTGTAGATTGTATGAACCTCAATCAGGCCAAATTTTAATCGATGATATAGATATCAAAGATATTCCTATTGCAATTCTTAGAAATATGTTGGGAGTAGTTTTGCAAGATACCTTTATCTTTAGTGGAAATGTCGCAGATAATTTAAAACTAAATTCGAATGTAGACAATCTTGAATTAGAAAATCTTTGTAACGAATTAGGGTTAGGTAATTTGTTAAAAAAATTACCAGAAGGTTTGAATACCTTACTAAGAGAAAGAGGGGGAAATCTTTCTTCTGGAGAGAGACAACTTCTTTCAGTAGCTAGAGTAGCGATTAGAAATCCTGTTGTTTTAATAATGGACGAAGCAACAGCGTTTATGGATCCCTCTACAGAGGCTACTTTGCAGAAAGATCTTGAAAGAATTCTGTCAAAAAGAACAGCATTAGTAATAGCTCACAGATTAGCAACTATTGAAAGTTCTGATAAGATTTTAGTCCTAAAAGGGGGATCATTAGTTGAAGAAGGAACACATAGTCAATTGAGACTTAAAAAGGGTTTATATTTTCAGCTCTCTGAGCTTCAACAAAAAGGATTTGTTAATTTTTAATGATTTTTAGAAACCAAGGATCGTTAATAAAAAAATCAAACAGTATACCAATGGATGAGCTGATAGGTCTTTATGGTTTAAATTCTTATGAGTTCACTCAAACAAATAAAGAAGAAATATTTGTATGTAGTAAAAATAAAGATTTAGATCTTATAGAACTAGATCAACTTTTGCAAACTGTTGGTTGGAGTAGAAGACCTATTAGGAGGGTAAAAAGAGCTTTAGATTTCAGTATTTTAGTGGTTGGGTTATGGCGTCACGATGATAAATTCCCCAGACTGGTAGGATTTGCAAGATGCACTGGCGATGGAATCCTAGAAGCAACAGTTTGGGATGTGGCGATTAATCCTGTCTATCAAGGACTTGGATTGGGGAAAGAGTTAATGAAATATGTCCTAAAAGAATTGAAAAATATTGGAATTTCCAAAGTAACCCTTTTTGCTGATGCTGAAGTGGTTTCATTTTACAAAAGACAAGGTTGGACATTAGAACCTAGAGGCTCTAAATGTGCTTTTTGGTACGCAAATTAATCATTTTTGTAGTAGTCAGAATATATAGATTCTAACGATTCGCCTTTTAACCATCTTCTTCTAAACTGCCAGTTTTTAATTGATTGGAGAAAAATATTAGTTCTTTCCCATTTCCTTGAACTTATAAAAATAGGTAAATTTAATTGTTTTAAATCTTTTTTTTTGTTTAATCTCCTTAAAAAATCTACATCTTCCATCAAAGGTATTTTTCTAAAACCATTATTCTTAAAATAGGTAGTTCTATGAATTATTAAACCTTGATCACCATATGGTTGTTTAAAAAATTTACTTCTAAAATTCACGAGAATTTCGAGAACTCTATAAATTATATTTTTGTGATTAATTTTGAATTTAAAATAGTAAATACTATTCTTGTTTCCCTCTAAAAATGAATTTATTTTTTTAAACCAATCATGAGTTAATCTTGTGTCTGCATGTAAAAATATGAGCCACTCTCCTTTTGAATTTTTAGCTCCAATATCTAATTGTAAACCTCGATTCCTTTCTTTGGATATGCATACTTTCGTTCCATAAATATTCGCTATATCAATAGTTTTATCTTCACTTCCACAATCAACAATTATGATTTCGCCTTCTTTCTGAGTACTTGACAAGTCTGAAAGCAATAATGGCAAATTATCAGCTTCATTAATAGTTGGAATGATAATTGAGATTTTAGACAAGTCGTTTATTTTCTATTTTCAATATCAATAATTGTATCTATATCGATTTTTTTATCTAAAAACTTAAACTTTAATTTTTTAGAAGCAAAATTATCAATTGTATTTTGAAGAACATTTTCTGTACCCCAATTTACGTTGATAAAAGGTAAATAAGTATACGATGATATTATTTTTTCTGATAAACCAATAAGCCAATATCCGCCATCATTAGATGGTCCTAAAATAAGATCATTTTGTTGAAGCTCCTTTAGAGTATTCAATAAA
>MWOU01000235.1 GCA_002025975.1 Prochlorococcus sp. HOT208_60m_813B04 | reverse complement strand
ATTTTTTTTATTGGAACTTTATTGTCGATAATAATTTCTAAACTTTCAAAAACATTTTTTAAAAAGATTTCCAAAAGAACAAAAACAAATTTCGATGATTTTATTTTTGAGGTAATCTCTGGAATTATAAAACCTATAGGGTTCCTCCTCTCACTTTATTTTTCAATTGACTATTTTTTTGCTGATGAAATAACTTTCAACTCTGTCTTATAGGAAAGAAAGCTGGGCTACATAATCTAGTTGATTTTAGAAAAAAAGTTACGGGTCAATTTTTAAATTTTAATGCTGATGAAGCTTATAAAAATAGTAAGTTATGTAATATTTTGTTTGCGAAAGAACTTGAAAAAAAATTAAAGATTTCCTCTAGTAAAATTTCTGTAATTACTTGGGCTCCTGGTCTAGTAATACCAA
>MWOU01000234.1 GCA_002025975.1 Prochlorococcus sp. HOT208_60m_813B04 | reverse complement strand
CAGGCTTTAGCTGATTTTTTAACGATTAAGGAGGAATTTCTTGATTTTAAAGATGTAGTTTTGACATTTATTGGAGACGGTAATAACGTCGCTAATTCCCTTATTTTATGTGGGGCGTTATTAGGAGTAGAAGTTAGAATTGCATGCCCTAAAGGTTATGGCATGCCCTAAAGGTTATGAACCTAATTCTCTAGTGATTAAAAAAGCATATGAAATTTATAAAAATAAGGATTTATTGAAAATCATTAATGATCCGATTACTGCAGTACAAGGAGCAAATGTTTTATATACAGATGTTTGGTCATCTATGGGGGAAGAAAATCAAAAAAAAGATAAAGATAAAAACTTTCTTGGATTTACAATTGATCATAATTTGGTAAAACATGCCCATAAAGATGCAATTATTCT
>MWOU01000233.1 GCA_002025975.1 Prochlorococcus sp. HOT208_60m_813B04 | reverse complement strand
TTCGTTACCGCTTAAATCTTGACCATGCATATCTGGCTCTAAATTAAGGTCTTGCTGGTTTCTAATCTCAGGAGGTCGTTTAGCCCATGCAGAATTTACAGAATTAAAAAATAAAATCCCAACGAACAACAAAGTAATTAATGCATTCTTTAGTGAGGGGAAAACAATTGATTTAATCATAATAAGACTGTATTTTAGAACTTAAGTATTTAAGTTTGTAAGAGTATCTTCTCCATGCAATTTCCCAGGCTTTATCGTCCCTCCATAAATGAAAATTGAGGGAATATTCATTCTTGCAATCGCAATCATGGCACCCGGCATATTTTTATCACATCCACCTATAGCAAGTACTCCATCCATACTCTGAGCATTGCATGCTGTTTCAATTGAATCAGCAATAACTTCTCTTGAGACTAGGGAATATTTCA
>MWOU01000232.1 GCA_002025975.1 Prochlorococcus sp. HOT208_60m_813B04 | reverse complement strand
ACAAATGTATTTGTTATTGGTCTGACACCAGTTGACGAAAGTAAAATGCCGTTCGCAGGATGTCTATGGTACTCAAATGATTTTTGTAATTCTTATGAAAGGAGAATGGAGGAAGTATGCCTCAATCAGAATGTTCCATTTATTCCTACTTTTAGAGAAATGTACTCTGATAAAAGGAGTAAAAATTGGATTACGCTTGATGGCATTCATCTAAATTCCGAAGGTCATTTCTGGCTTTTCCAAAGACTTAAAAGCTGGGAGATTCTTACAAAATGGAAGGAATCCTAGGTCTTCCCAAATATTATTAATTTAACAAATATGAATATAAAATAAGAGCAAAGATAGCAAAAATAGAAGCAATACTTGTCTGAATAGCATTTACCAATTCATTACTTAATTTA
>MWOU01000231.1 GCA_002025975.1 Prochlorococcus sp. HOT208_60m_813B04 | reverse complement strand
TATTAAAGATTTTATAAAAAATATTTGAGGATATTATTCCAAAAATAGCTCCAAAAATAATACTTACTAACCAACTAAAAAAACCAATTAAGATAGTTTCATTTAATCGATTAATTACGGTAGTAATAATTTCATTATCGATCTTGGGATTAAATGCAGAAATTAAGAATTCTTGGAATAATTCAAATCCTCCAAAATCAATATTATTTATTAATTGATACCCTAGGGGTATGCATACCAAAATTGGAAGAAAGGATAATGAGGTATAGTTTAATTTTAATTTATTCAACTAATTAATATATTTTTTCTAAATGAAGCTTCTTTAAGTTATTTCTTTTAATATTGAAAAAAATTTTACCATCCCTTATTCCTATAACTTTATCGAAATCCTTTAACAAATCTAATCTATGTAATGCAACTAATGCCGTCTTTGGAGATTTTTTTGTATTATTTTTTTCTACATTTTCTAGCATTAGATTTTTAATTATTTTTATCAATTTGGGATCTAGATTATTAAAAGGCTCATCTGCAAGTAATATATTTGATCCTTGAATTAATGATCTAGCTATAGCCACCCTTTGTTTTTGCCCCCCAGATAGTTTTTCCTGATTT
>MWOU01000230.1 GCA_002025975.1 Prochlorococcus sp. HOT208_60m_813B04 | reverse complement strand
CAGAGAACTGACGGGGATCCGGTGTTACCTATCAAAATGCTTGCTAAAACAGGCTTTTGGTGGGTATTTTATTTTTTTGGAATAACTGAGCTTTTTTTATTCTCTATCATTGTAAATAATTTGTTTGCCAAAATACTTGACGATCCATTTCTAATGTATTTATATTAGTAGTACACATGTATTACTAAGTAATGACTTTAGGAGGAGCTAATGTTTGGACTAATTTTTTCTTACGGTTATCTTTATGAGTCATATTTATATTCTTCATCAAGTTCAATGACAACACCATTAAAAAATTCTGCTAATAATTTTGATGGGTCTTGCATAGATATCTTTCTATCTACTTTTGATGATTTCTTTATGATTGGATTTAAGTTAGTCATACAGATTCAGGTAATTCAAGTTCTTCAAAAGTCCAACCTTCTAATTGAAGGTCATGCCATTCATCCCAAGCATTATCCAAATA
>MWOU01000229.1 GCA_002025975.1 Prochlorococcus sp. HOT208_60m_813B04 | reverse complement strand
ATTGTCTTGATACTCTACTCCACAAGCAGCTAAACCTCTTAAATATAGTTCTTTGTTTTTAGGCCCAGCAGAGCTTCCTAAACTCCTCTCTATTATTCTGTTAACCCCTCTTGGACCTTCATGTTCCCCACAAGTTAATACAAAGAATTCCTCGGCAAATTCTTTTACTGCATAGATATATTTTGATTCTAATTCTCTAGTCATTGGATCTTTAACTGATGGGACACAAACTCCATCGATGTCTTGAATAAATAAGATATTTTTGGAAGAAATTAATTTTTTTTGTACCTTTGAATTACTTGCCATGTATTCCATTTCTAAAATTATTTCCCTTTTTATTTAAGTTCTTCATTGATAAAAATTATAAAGTAAAAAATTCAATATTTATAATAAATAATTTGCTATGGTCAAAAATTGCTTTAATGTAGAAAAAT
>MWOU01000228.1 GCA_002025975.1 Prochlorococcus sp. HOT208_60m_813B04 | reverse complement strand
TCTTTAAAGTATCAGAATCACAATGATATCTTCCTTCCCCATGGGCTATTGGCAATTTAATTGTTTGTTTTTCATTTACTTTATTAAACCAACCTCCTTTTGAAGAAACGATGTCCAGTTCAACGTCATCACAGATAAAATTAAGATTTTTATTTGCAACAAGAGCACCAGGCAAAAATCCTGATTCTGTCAAAATTTGAAACCAGTTACAAATTCCTAATACTCTTTTCCCGCTTTTAACAAACTCATCCAAGGCATTTATTAATGGAGAGAATCTCGCAATTGCTCCGCATCTTAAATAATCACCATAGCTAAATCCTCCGGGTAAAACTATTGCATCTACATCACTTAAATCTGAAGACTCATGCCACAAGTATTTTGTTCTTATGTCTAAACAACCTTCCAATGC
>MWOU01000227.1 GCA_002025975.1 Prochlorococcus sp. HOT208_60m_813B04 | reverse complement strand
TTGTAAATCCTTCTTAAAAGCCATAAAGAAAAGCAAAGACCAAAAAAATGAGCTGCAATAACTTGTGTGTTACTAAGAACTGATAATATTTCTAGTCCAGTAATTGGGATATCAGATGTCGCTGTTATCAATTGTCCAGTTGTTTGAGAGGATGCTTGTATAAATAAGGCACCCATAAGAGCTTGATATCCAATTAATGCCAATACAGATGAAGAACTCGATCAATTAAGAGTTTCCTTGCTAGGAAAAAAAGGTGATTTGTCAATCATCTTGAAAACAATGGGCCAATTATCAGCTACTGATAGACCAATTCTTGGCCAGAAGGCAAATTTAATAAAGATAAATTTGCAAGAATTAATAACTGAAAGAAAAAATCAACTAAATATTGAAGCCTTACACAAAAAGATTAAGACAGAAAAA
>MWOU01000226.1 GCA_002025975.1 Prochlorococcus sp. HOT208_60m_813B04 | reverse complement strand
TCATTGTTAACTAATCGAATAAAAGGTTTATTTATTGCAATTGCAATGCTTTCAATGGCTTACTTAATTTTTAATTTAGGTTAAATTTCATAATTACAATTTAAGGCAATTTCAAATGGAACTGATTGGGTAGGTAACTTCAGAATAGTTGAGCATATTTCAGCAATATCTTCAGGTTGTGTCATGCTTGATTTGTCAACGAAAAAGAGAGGGGGAAAAAGGGAGGGAGGAAAAAAGAGGGGGAAAAATGCTGAAACCCTTATATTTTTATCCCAACCTTTATTTTTCATTGTTTGGCATAATCCCATCAAAGCAAACTTTGAAGAAGAATAAGCGGCTAAATCACCTTTAGATCTTTTCCCACTCATTGAAACTAAAACAATAATTCTTCCTCTGGCTGAGGTACATAAATGATCCCAAGAAAGCCTACATAAATTCCAAATTGCCAAAAAATTAGCATTTAATGTATTTAGAATAT
>MWOU01000023.1 GCA_002025975.1 Prochlorococcus sp. HOT208_60m_813B04 | reverse complement strand
CGCTAGAAGTTACATAATCGCCAATATTGTATATTTGATTATTTTTAGGATCTGTTCCAAAACTAGTAACATCAGAATCAGTGTCAATTGTTCCACTACCGGTAATAGTTAATGTTGTAGCTCCATCAGCACCTGTAATAGCAAATAAGATTCCAAGATTTACAGGCAAATTTGTTATAACTTCGCTCAATTCTGAATGCTTTATTCTTGATAAACTTTTACCTTTACCTAACTCCCCATTACTTGCATTAACTTTTAGATTCAGGCATCTTTCTAAACTATCTCTAATGCCATTATTTGAGCCTCCATAACAACTCCAAAGATTTATTTGTGGTTCATTTAACGTTCTAAAATTTTTTAACGAAGAAAATTCTTTCTCTAAAGTAAAAGAATTATATCCATTACCAAGATCGATAAAACCTGGGCTTCCATGAGCAACAATATTTATACTTTTTGTTTCTTCTTCTAAAATATGATTTATTGCATCTACTAAATTGTTCGCATAAAATTTTTCTTCAATAGTTTTATCAAAATAATCAATCAAAGATTTTGAAGTAATTATCCATTCAGACTCTTCATTTAAGGTTTTTGCAAATATAATTGCATGTTCAGAGACTCTATTAAATAAATTATTATTTTTATTATTTACTAAACTAGAAAACATTTAAAAAAAAATAGATAGAGTTTAATCAATAGCTTGTATATCTTCGAGAATAGTTTTCATTTCTTGCAGCATAGAATTTTTACTTATATTTAATAAATTAATGGTATCGCTATACATTTTTAATTGAAGATCTACCGTTTTTAATCCATTTATTAGATTTTTGGCCTCTTTAGGAAGATCATCAAAATTGTATTCAATATCATCTAATTTAAGCTTTGTAATTTTTTTTTCTTCCTGACTCATTTAACTTCCTTTTTTTTATTGTAATTATTTTCAAAAAAATAAGTCATTTTATGATTATTTAAGGACATTTTTTATCATTTTTTTCTATTTTAATTATTATTTGAACAAATATAAAAATAGCATTTCAGAAGATTATTAAATTAAAAAATGATTAATTTTGTACTAACTCCAGATTGGGTAGAAGCTATTTTGGGCACTATAGAGGGCCTTTCATTTGTTTGTTCTTCTCTACTAGTTTTAAGGTACATTATCGTAGCACTTTCGATAGCGAATTTTTTCTTTTGTTATTGGGTTGGCCTTGAAACGGCAGAGCACGTTTCTATTTTATTATTAGCAATACTGCATTTTACATTAAATATTTATATGATTTCTATTTATTATTATTCAAGATCTATAAGATCTGTTCCATTAGGTTGGAGAGAAACATACAAAAAATATTTCTCCATATTTCTCCCTTTTGAATTTAAAAATATGCTCAAATTCGGGAATATTATTAAGCATAAAAAAGATACGCCTTTAAAACTTGTCAATAAAAATAGTGAATTTCAAAACCTTGCATTTATAGTTCAAGGAGGTGCCTCGATAACAATTGATAAAGAAGTTGAGGTTGCGAAACTAAACAAAGGTGATTGGATCTCAGAATTTTCTTTTATTACAGGAGATAAAACATCAGCTAATGTAATTTCTAACGAAATTTTTGCAATCAGCTGGAGTAAGCCTACTCTTGAAAAATTAAAAATTAAAAAACCTGAATTATTTGAAAAACTTAATTCTATAATCGCTAGAAATTTATGTGAAAAGTTAATTAGATCAAATAAAAAATAGGGTTAATTTAAGTTCATAATTTTTTAGATTATCTCAAATACTTCTACTAAATTTTCCCTACCTTTTACTTTACAAGGACCCCATTCCTCTAAATTATAACCTGCACTATTGGTATAATTCAGACTTTCTTTTGATACTAAAATTCTACAATTATTGCTCATATTTTCTTTATTCAAAGATTCCAACCTTGCGGCAACATTTACACTATCTCCAATTAAAGCGTATTCAATTTTTTCTGAGCCTCCCATTGATCCAGTAATAATTTTTCCACTATGAATTCCAATTCTTAATTTTATTAAAGGCAAACCTTCAGCCTCTAAATCCTTCTTAAGATTCTCAATGGCACCTCTAATTTCTATTGCAGTTTTAATTGCTTCATTAGATGACTGTTCGTAGGTTTTTTTTACTGGAGCACCAAATACAGCAAGAAATCCGTCACCTGTAAATTTATTTACCATTCCTCCATTCTCAGAGATAATTTTTACAAATCTTTCCATGCCTCGATTCAACCAATCTAATAATTCTGTTGGATTCATATTTTCAGAGACAGAACTAAAGCTAACTGTGTCACTGAATAGAATTGTTACAGGTAGCTCAGTTCCAGGGAATCTACCATTTTCAAGTAAAGAATCTTTTTGATTCCATAACTCTTCTGCAACTTCAGGTGATGTAGTTTGCCCTAATAATTTCTGCATTAAAGCTTTTTGTTTTTGTTGCTCAGAAGCTTTTCTAAGCCAAGAAACACTTGAAAAAGCTATTGCTCCAATGACAGGTAATGCAAATTCAATCCAATATCCGTTTACGAATGCAAAATAAACTAATAAAGATAAAAATCCTAAAGCAGTTAAAACTACAAAAAATCCAGTACTTATTTTTTTTGTTTTTTCTATAAAAATACTTATAAGAGAAACGTAAAAAATAATTCCAATAAGTTCCATTAGTGGATTTATTGTATTAATTTTTAGTGGCGAATTATTTTGCAGTGCAAATAATTGATTAGCTCTATGAGCGTGAATTTCAGCACCACTTATCAATAAACTTTTACTGTCCTTTTCAAATCTACTTGAAGGTATTGCAAATACGTCCTTCAAAGAAGGAGCCGTAGCTCCAATAACAATCATTTTATCTTTCAATTTTTCAGAAGAGACTTTATCTTCTAATATG
>MWOU01000225.1 GCA_002025975.1 Prochlorococcus sp. HOT208_60m_813B04 | reverse complement strand
TTCTGCCTAGTTTTTCAATGGCTGGCCATCCATCAGAAATCCATCTAGCTAATTGATACGGCATTGATTCAAGATTTGCATCTACACCATATTCACTTTTTAATCTGTGTGTTACTACCTCCAACTGCAATTGACCAACAGCTGCGAGTATAGGGTCTCTTTTGCTCTCATCAAAGTCATAAAGAATCTGAACAGCACCCTCTTCGAAGTTCATTAACACCCCCTCTAAAGTTTTTTAAATGCTGAGGGATTTGGATTTCTTAGCCAGCTGAATATTTCAGGACTAAAGGATGGTATGCCTTCATATTCCAAATGAGCACCAGTATAAAGAGTATCTCCAATAGAAAACATACCTGGATTATTCAAACCAATAACATCTCCAGGATAAGCATCATCAACTACTTCTCTATCTTGCCCAAATATTTTTTGTGGTCTTGATAATCTGATTGTTTTCCCAGTTCTGGAATGTTTAACAGACATATCCTTTTCAAATTTGCCACTACAAACTCTTATAAAAGCAACCCTATCTCTGTGCTTTGGATCCATATTTGCCTG
>MWOU01000224.1 GCA_002025975.1 Prochlorococcus sp. HOT208_60m_813B04 | reverse complement strand
CTTTATATAGGAGAAACAAACATAGCCAATAAAAGATGGAAGGGAGAACATGACTGTAAAAATTACCTCATGAATTATAAAGAAGCTTTAGCCCATAGCAACCTCTCGAGTCACCAAGATATTCGTTTCTTCTTAGATGTACCTAAAGAAGTAAAATTAAGACGTAAATTAGAGCAGCAACTGATATATTTATGGTTACCACCTTTTAATAAAGAAACTCGAGGTAGGTGGGCAACTACTTTTACGAACAATTAAAAGTTAATTAAATCCATTTTACAAATGCAATTTTCCACATTCCAAAAAAATCTAGATATCTGGCAAGGTGATTCATTAATTTTTGGAGTTTTAGAGGAAGAAATTGCCAGCCAACTTGAAAACATAAAATTTGTTGTTGACCCAAAATTATTAATAAAAAAAGTAACTCAAAAAAAATTCAAAGGAGAAAAAGGAAAAACTCTAAGCTTTGAAT
>MWOU01000223.1 GCA_002025975.1 Prochlorococcus sp. HOT208_60m_813B04 | reverse complement strand
CAGATTAAATTTACCAATACATTTTAAATAATCTATATAAAAATGAATAATAGTTTCTGCTGCTGCTACGAGAACGTTACCTGTTATAAAAAAAACAATTAATCCATGCATAGATACGTGACCTGTCATCCACCAGGCCCAGTTAATTTTTTATTTTCGAACTATTGTTAGGACATTTATTAATAGCAACAGTGTCAGTGTGAATCGCAAAATCAGCAACAAAGTGACCCAAAATTAAAGGAATAAATAATTCTAAAAAGTTCATAGTATAATTTTTAATAAATTCTAGAAATTTAGTGTAATGCTTGAAAATACACCATCTCCTAACAACCAATTATTCCATGTTCCAGCATTATCTTTTGTATTAATAAATTTGTAAAAACCTAACTCAAATATTTTG
>MWOU01000222.1 GCA_002025975.1 Prochlorococcus sp. HOT208_60m_813B04 | reverse complement strand
ACAAATTGCCGATTTAGCTAGAGAAAATCCAAATATCAATATTCTATCCGATGAGATTTACGAACTAATTCTTAAAAAAGAATTTAAACACTACAGTTTATCTTCATTAGCAAATGACTTAAAAGATAGGATTTTTATAATAAATGGATTTGCGAAAGGTTGGGCTATGACTGGCTGGAGGATAGGTTATTTAGTAGGTCTAAAAGATGTAGTCAAAGCATCCTCAGCATTACAAAGTCAAAGTACAAGTAATGTTTGCTCTTTTGTTCAAAAAGGTGCTTTAGAGGCTTTAAAAATTAATAATGAATTTTTCTCAATGATAAATAGCCATTATGATCAAAGAAGAAGTCTTCTCTATGAGGGCCTTAAGGATATAAATGGTATTTATATTGAAGAACCTAGTGGAG
>MWOU01000221.1 GCA_002025975.1 Prochlorococcus sp. HOT208_60m_813B04 | reverse complement strand
TAAATACAGCAGAAGGGGTTTGTTCGGAATGGTATAAATATGAAGCTAAGTCTTCTGCAATATTACCATTTACTAATTCAACTGTACTTGTAAAGGGTTCTCCAATTCCGCTATCTCTAATAACATTTAAGTATCCTGTACCTAATGCTTTTGTGAAGTCAAAAGAATATTTATTTCTGTCTATTTTGACTAAGTCCAATTGCATCATATGGACTTATATCCAAAACCTATTTCGTTGTTTACTATTTCAATAAATATAGCATTCAGTAAATAATTAATTTTTAGATTTCAGCTTAAGAAGTTAGAATTTACTGTAATACTACTCAAACAAATGAGATTTATAATTTTAACTTTTTTAATAGTTGTTTTAACCCTCCCTTTTAGAAGCTTCGCTGCGCTGGATTATGGTAAACAATCTTTGGTA
>MWOU01000220.1 GCA_002025975.1 Prochlorococcus sp. HOT208_60m_813B04 | reverse complement strand
GAACGCTAATTGTTCCAGATGGGCCTATTAAAACATGCCAAAATTGATCGCCACTAATTGAGAGCCTTGTTCCAAAGAAAGTCGTAAAAAAAATACCAAATATTGGGTAAAGGATAAAAAACCAATCTTTAAAAACTCTTTGCCAATTAATAATTAGAAGGATACTTATTATTACTTGAAAAAGAAGAGCAATAGATTTATCAAATAAAAGATATGAGATTATTGAATATAAAGAAATACAAAAATTAGTTTTTTGAATAAATTTATTTTTTATAACTGATATCGATAAACATGTTAGACCTAAAGATAGGAAAGAATAAAATAACCAATTAAATAAAGAGGAATGATCTACATAAATCCAAGATGTTTGGGTATGATCTATCATTTCAGAAATCGATGCCAATCCTAAAAAAATAAAGCCGAAAG
>MWOU01000219.1 GCA_002025975.1 Prochlorococcus sp. HOT208_60m_813B04 | reverse complement strand
TTTCTTATTCCCTCTTAAGAATAATGTCCCATTCTCTTAATCTTTTCAATAGTCTCATTATCCATATCAGAAAGAACATCATTTGAGAAAGCGCCTAACAAATCTCTATCTTCCCTAGGAGCTAAGAGAATATTATTAAATTTTCCATGCATAGCACAGTTATATGCTAATGATGCAGGATATAAACCAACACTGTAGAATCCAACTTTGCTGTTCTTTAAATCTTCGATCAGTGAGTAAAAATATTTTTCATCATTTATATTTTCTATAAAATTATTTTTCATTTTTGGAAATTCTTGATAATTTTTTAATTTCTAACCAATAACAATATTTTTCTACATTAAAGCAATTTTTGACCATAGCAAATTATTTATTATAAATATTGAATTTTTTACTTTATAATTTTTATCAATGAAGAACTTAAATAAAAAGGGAAATAATTTTAGAAATGGAA
>MWOU01000218.1 GCA_002025975.1 Prochlorococcus sp. HOT208_60m_813B04 | reverse complement strand
CTTCCGATCTTAATTAATACAATTAATAAACTGCCAGGACCTGACTCCATAAGTTGGTCAAAGAGATCATTTTTGGAAATT
The DNA here is from genome assembly GCA_002025975.1 of Prochlorococcus sp. HOT208_60m_813B04. Lineage (GTDB taxonomy): Bacteria > Cyanobacteriota > Cyanobacteriia > PCC-6307 > Cyanobiaceae > Prochlorococcus_A. The sequence goes on along the minus strand of MWOU01000218.1, from coordinate 330 downwards.
TTACCCTTAAAGATAAAATTAATTGCTTGCCCACCAATGATTAAACTGCTTAGAAGTCTTTTGAAAAAATTAAGGTAATACATATCTTTATAATAGTTTGTAATAAATTTTAGATCCCATTTTCTCATAATTAAAAGACCAATTATTACCAGTATTGAGGGTATAAAACCAATACATAATCTAATAGTTAATTGTGCTGAGTAGCATTGTTCAATAATATTTAGACTATCTTTATCAACAAAGCATGATTGATAGCCTGACAAATACAACAAAAATCCTAATAATTGAACACTAAACGCGATACCAATCTTCTGAATGAGTACCATCCAA
>MWOU01000217.1 GCA_002025975.1 Prochlorococcus sp. HOT208_60m_813B04 | reverse complement strand
CCCCCACAAACTGTAGCTTGGGAACCTAAAGACCCACTTGTGATTTCAAAGGCAGTATGGGTGTAATAATCTAAACCTCTTACTAAATTAAAATTTTCCAAGTATGGTATTTTTAAAATCTCTAATTGTCTTTTTAAATCTGAATATCTTTTATGACTTTTTTCAGACAAGAAATCAAATAATCTTGGTGCATTTTCAAGAACTTTTTTTGTTGGAATATTCTTTGTATCTAAAATCCTTAAAGGGTTTTTAGTTATCCTATTCTGAGAATCTAAATCTAAAGAATCTTTATTTGTTTCTAGCCACTTTAAAAAGGATTTTTGAAAATTTGATCTATCATTTGTATCACCTAACGAATTTATTTCAAGATTAAGTTCTTTCATTCCTAATTTATCTAAGATATCCCAAGCTAAAGTAATAATTTCGACATC
>MWOU01000216.1 GCA_002025975.1 Prochlorococcus sp. HOT208_60m_813B04 | reverse complement strand
TTTAGATAGAAGTGGAAAATTGTTATTGGTAAATTGATTAATTTGTTTTTCTTTTTTGGAAGCACTCACAGCTTCATAGCTTACATTCCCTGATTGCCTGGCTTTCAAACTACCCATCAGTAATTGATCGAAGGAGGATTCTATTTTCGCTTTCAGAATTAAATCTTCACCAGCCTCTTTAACTTTAAGGTCTCTAGCGCTCTGAATATCCTCAATAGCAGCACCCTCTTTTACACCTAAAATCTCATAAGGTGATTTTTCACTATTGTTTTTACTACTGTTTGAATCCAAAATTTTTTACCAATACTAACAGACTAACCAATTTTATAATCCATTAAGGCTTTATAAAACAATTGGTTCGACTCCACTAACAACGGGAGCAACTTTGTTTAGATTTAATTGATTAT
>MWOU01000022.1 GCA_002025975.1 Prochlorococcus sp. HOT208_60m_813B04 | reverse complement strand
TTTCAACAACTATTTTTTTTTAAATCTTCTTTTAATTTCTAATCTATCTTGTAACGGAATTAAATCATCTGAAGAACCGCATATGAAGTTTAATTTTCCAGAAACTTTTTCAAGAAAGTCTATAGGAGCAAAATTAGTATCGGATCTTGGTAATGTGACCCCAGCTCCATAAAAACAAAATGTACTTTCTATTCCTTTTAACGAAGAAGCTATAACTGCTGCATGACCCCCAAAACAAAATCCAATAATTGAGATTTTCTTTTTTGGATATTTTTCTTGAACCCAATTTATGGCTGCAGAAACGTCTTCAATAATATAATTTAAAGTGGTTAGATTTTTATGGTGCCTTCCTAATTTCAATTCTTTTTCGCTATACCCCAAATCTAATTTTGGAGCTGTTCTTCCGTAAAGAGGTAATGCTAATACAGGTACGTTTTGTGAGGCTAATTTTTCAGAAAAACTTCTTATCCAGTGATTTATCCCAAACACCTCTGGTAAAATTATAGATATATATTTACAGTCACTACCTGAATCTACCCACCAAGATCTAAGAGGTAAATCACTACTATAAACTTTTGTCCATTGACCTTTCATTAGTGATTAAATAAAAAGTTTATTTCAGAAAAAAAGAGGGTTATGTTCCTCTTAGGTTAGATTGATTGTAAATGTAAAATTTCCTTATTCAATCTTATAAATTAAATCTTAAATTAAGTAGAGAAACTTATATAGGACTTGTTTATGTATAAGTTATATAAATCAAATTAAGTAGTCATTTTTACCAAATAAATGTACCTGTTGCTAAATACATATATTTGTCCTTGAAAAGCCTCTAAAAAATACTTTTTCTTGAAATAAAGATTGACAAGACATTCATAAAAAAAACTTTTATAAAACATTAACTTCTTTTATGAATATGTTTCTAACCAACAAGACTCGTTTGAAAATTAAGGATATTGTAAAGAGGATTTCATTAGATGAACCTGTAGCATTGGAAGAAAGAATTTATCTAGAAAAGCTTGCAAAACATAATTCAACTATATGGACATGGCTTAAGAAAGCTAATAGCTTGAGGAGATATGGCAAGCAAAAATCCGATGGAATAAATGGACTCATCCAGAATCTAGGCCTTGATGGCTTAGAAACTGAAAATCATTTTGATCCCAAAAATGATGATCTTGCTGATTGGTTTAGTGGATCTCCTGATTGGGTGAGGAGAAGCTAAATACCCTTACTTTAAAATGGATTCAAATTCATAATGAAAAAAGGGAACTTCCTCAACTTGTCTTGGAGCATAATCACAAATACCGAATTGTATACATTCCATTTGAGCATCAGTTAGTTTTCTCTTAATTGATAACGAATCAAACAAACTACCAAATAAATTTTGAATTTTATTTTTTATTAGATTTCCGTAAGTCATAATTAACCTTCTTTTTAGAAATTATTTAGTATGAGTTATATACAAGAATCAAGAGTTGTAATACCTAAAATATAAATTATCAATTAATCAGTTTTAAATATTTCACTATATTCATAATCAGTATTTTTGCTCTAGAAAATTTCAATAAGCCCCCCTATGTTGGACCCACTGATTGAGGGATAACTACATGAGTACGTTCAAAACGAAATACTTTAAATACACAAAAAAGATCAACAACACTCTTTGGTTAGATAAATTAATTAATCAACTTGAAAAAAAATCAAAGGGAGTTTGATCATGAATACATTTAGAAATAAACAATTCAAAAATGAATTAGACCCCAAGTATGCCTTTTATGATTGTCTTCGTAGTTGCGAAATTAAGAGTAATACTGAAAAGTCTCTAGAAGAATGCGTCGAAAATTGTGAACCTAGATTATTACCAGAGAATCTCAATGGCTAAAAATAGGAATATAAACTCTGTTCAATACCTATTTTGACCTTTTAGAGTTTTTATATAGATTTAAGGTGTGTAATCTTATAACCAACCTCGTAATTGAGCTACTACTTCAAATTGTAGTTTTAGTTAATTTAAGAGCGATCCTTACCGCTAAAATTTATCCACAATCAGTAAAAGAAATTCAACGTAAGAGATTATTTTGTAGTGAATCTATAAGTAACCCATATTGTGTTTTTTGATAAATTACGTCCAAACTAATAGATCTCAAACTAGAGATCTAATATTAAAAGTTAAATTCCACCAAAACTAAAAATAAGGTGTATATGGTACTTCTGTTTTTAATGAATCTCCGTAGTAACTTTCAGCTGACTTTACCAAGATCCAATAAATGAAATTTAGAAATGATTTTTCCATAGGAATATCTATACCCTTTCCTTATTCAAATCAGAATTTAAAATAAAAACATCGTAGAAAATACTTAACTGAAGAGATTTAGATTTTCTTAATTAATTTGTGTTGGTTAGGTTTGTATGAAATGCTACTAAAGCTTGTTTTATCAATTGATTTGGTAATATTGCTTATTGATTCATTAAAGTTCAAAAGATATATTAAATGGACAATCTTAATAAAAGAAATTTATGAGTAATCAAAAAAATCAAAGCCATAAAAGACGAGATCAAAATAATACAGAATGGTTAGATGAATTAATCAATAAAATTGAAAATATGAAAAATAAAATATCTAATACTTTTTAACTTATTACTTCTTCTATCATTTATTCCGTTATTAAATATTTTAAATACTTTTGTAATCAAGCCAGCAGGCTTTTTAATTGTGTTATGTATTTTATTTTTGCAAATAGTTATTTAACAATGTTTAAATGAGAATCTTTTAGAGCAAGTTTATGGTTCATTTTTATTTTTATTGACAATATTGAAATAAGTGTAAAAAGAATTTTTAATTTGTGACTACTGAATCATCTAAAAATCAAAACTTTAGAAGGAAGCATCCCAGCGAAGGAATGGATGCTTTAGAAAAAGAATCAAAATTACCTCTTAAAGGGTGGGAAAAGGAGGTTGCCCGAGCAAAGGAATATGGTTTAGAAGGAGCAAAAAGTATTGTCGATAGAAATATATCTACATTTTCAAGAGGAGAATTACCCCATTTTGCAGGTATCAATACTTTCATGAAAGCTCCATATGTTGAAAATGTTAATGAAGTGGGAAGTTATGATGTCGCGATCGTTGGTGTTCCTCATGATTCTGGAACTACTTATAGACCAGGGACAAGATTCGGACCTCAAGGAATTAGAAAAATTTCTGCCCTCTATACTCCTTACAATTACGAAATGGGAGTGGATCTGAGAGAGCAAATATCTATTTGTGATGTAGGAGATATTTTTACAATTCCAGCTAATAATGAAAAAAGTTTTGATCAAATTTCAAAGGGGGTTGCTCATATTTTTGCTAGTGGTGCATTTCCAATTATTTTAGGTGGAGATCATTCAATAGGTTTTCCTACAGTTAGGGGAGTTTGTCGCCACTTAGGAGATAAAAAAGTAGGGATCATTCACTTTGATAGACATGTAGATACTCAAGAAACAGATTTAGATGAAAGAATGCATACCTGTCCATGGTTTCATGCAACTAATATAAAAAATGCACCTGCAAAAAATCTTGTTCAATTAGGAATTGGAGGTTGGCAAGTACCAAGAGAAGGAGTGAAAATTTGCAGGGAAAGAAGTACAAATGTTTTAACAGTTACTGATATCTGTGAAATGGGATTAAAAGAGGCCGCTGATTTTGCGATTGAAAAAGCTACGGATGGAACTGACTGTGTATATATTTCTTTTGATATAGATTGTATTGATGCTGGATTTGTCCCTGGAACTGGTTGGCCTGAACCTGGGGGTTTATTACCTCGAGAGGCATTAAAACTTTTGGAGTACATTATCAGAAAAGTTAATGTATGTGGAATTGAGCTTGTTGAGGTTTCGCCTCCATATGATGTAAGCGATATGACAGCTCTATTAGCTACTAGAGTTATTTGTGATTCAATTGCACATCTTGTAGTAAGTGGTCAGCTCCCAAGACAATCTAAACCAGAATGGATTTCAGATAAATGTAATATGTCAGTTGATCAAAAATGGAGATAGATTTTCGTGCATGAAGTAGATATGACAAAATGCCTTATTCTTTCCATAGAAGAGTGGGCAGAGAAAAAAAATAAAAAAAAAATAGTTGTTGAAA
>MWOU01000215.1:233-468 GCA_002025975.1 Prochlorococcus sp. HOT208_60m_813B04 | reverse complement strand
GAGTGTCAAAATAATTAAAAAAATCAATGAGATCAAAATTCCTACTTTTGTGATTTTAGGGAATCATGATAGAGGGAAAGATTGTACAGGTGAAACTCTCTTAAAGCAAATACGTATTCTTGGTGAAAAATATTGTGCATGGGATTTGAAAGTTTTTGATAATCAAATAAATTTATTGTCTGCTAGACCATGTAGTTCTGGCCGTGGCTATTAACTTTCGAAAGAAGTTAAAGGT
>MWOU01000215.1:0-228 GCA_002025975.1 Prochlorococcus sp. HOT208_60m_813B04 | reverse complement strand
TGGACCTATCACCGAACAAGATTCAATAAATAAAATTATCAAATGTTCAGAAGAGAGTGTCGAAGATATACCTTTAATAATTATGTCTCATGCTGGCCCTTCGGGTTTAGGCTCAGAACCTAAAAGCATTTGCGGGAAAGACTGGAAATTACCCTCATTAGATTGGGGAGATAGAGATTTGTCTTTGGCTATTTCTCAAATACAAAAGAGAAGAAAAGTTGATCTTGT
>MWOU01000214.1 GCA_002025975.1 Prochlorococcus sp. HOT208_60m_813B04 | reverse complement strand
ATTAAAAATTACGTAAGTGATGTTTATTTGAGAATGCTGCTCGAAAATGCATATGTTTTGCTTTACCCTTCTCTTTATGAGGGCTTTGGGCTCCCTATTTTAGAAGCTCAATCATTCGGAGTGCCAGTTATCACATCAAATATTTCCTCAATGCCTGAAATAGCTGGAGATGGAGCCCTTTATGTTGATCCTAAATTGGTTCGGTCTATTACTTCGGCATTGGAGAAAATTATTTCAAATAAAAAATTAAGAAATAAATTATCCAAAAAATCACTTGAAAATTCTAAGAAATTTAATTGGTCAATAACGACAAAATTATTACTTAGTAATCTTTATAAAAAAGAGTTTATAAAAAAATGATAACCTTTTATTCCTGGGATTACTTTTTTCGAATAATTTATTGTAATTTTTGT
>MWOU01000213.1 GCA_002025975.1 Prochlorococcus sp. HOT208_60m_813B04 | reverse complement strand
TGCATGTAACTGAAGTTATATCTTTTGATAATGATATTAAATTAGAAAAGTGGATTTATAATAACTGGCTTGCAAAGTAATAGTAATGCTCTTGATATTAGTCATAATTTTTCTTTTTATAATTATTTTTTTTAAGAATTTTTTTAAATTCAATAAAAAACAAAATGTTTTGAAGGCTAAAAAATTAATAACTTTCAATAAGAAAAATCTTAATAATTGGATGAATTTAACTAAAAAAGAAAGATATGACTTATTAAAAAAAAACTCTCTTGATTATATGGATAAAAGAAAAGTTTTATTAGACGAAATCAGAAATGAATATAAAAAAATTTCTAGAGAAAATTCTGAGGGGAATATTAAGAAAAAATAATTATGGAAAATTTCTGGACTTCAAATAAAACCATAAATGGATTGAGACATTTTGTTTTAGTAAATGAGAGATCGGAAGAGC
>MWOU01000212.1 GCA_002025975.1 Prochlorococcus sp. HOT208_60m_813B04 | reverse complement strand
TAGATCTTTTTTTAATAAGAGGGCTCAAGGTTAAAGGCCGGCTCCATAATATTGTTTTCGCTAATTAACTCAAAGGTTAGCTCTTTATTTAGGGCATTTATATAAGATGTATAAAGTTTTCCCCAAACAAATTCAAATTCATCTTTACTTAAATTCTTGAAAAGAATTTCTCCTTTGAAGTAAATGTGATAAGAATCATTTTAAATACTTATCTCATATAAACATATTTGATTAATCCTTTGTTTGGGAAGTGTTGCCTTAGAGAAAACCGAATCAAAGATTTTTTGAACATCTAAGACAAAAATTAAAAATTTCAAGTTTAGATTGATTTTTCTTCACTTTAATTTTATAAATTGATACATCAAGAATAAAAACTTGTTAAATTTTTTATCAACATGAGCTCCTGGAA
>MWOU01000211.1 GCA_002025975.1 Prochlorococcus sp. HOT208_60m_813B04 | reverse complement strand
CTTGGATGGAAACCTAAAATTTCTCTTGAAGAATTGATCGGAGAAATGATTAACTCAGAAAAATAATTATGGAACCTAATTACAAAGTATTTATTGCAGGCAGTAATGGTATGGTTGGGAATGCAATTAAGAAACTATTACTCCAAAAAGTATATATAACTAATGACTCAAAAGGAAAAATATTTTGTCCACCTAGAGAGGATGTAGATCTTTTAGATTATGAAGCAGTCATGTCATGGTTTAGCATCCATAAGCCAGAAATTGTAATTATTGCTGCTGCGAGAGTGGGTGGAATTCTTGCAAATTCTACAAAACCATATGATTTTATATCTGAGAATCTTAGAATTGAAATAAACTTGATAGAAGCATCTAGAAAGTTTGGAATTAAAAAAATAATGTTTTTAGGAA
>MWOU01000210.1 GCA_002025975.1 Prochlorococcus sp. HOT208_60m_813B04 | reverse complement strand
AAGAGCTTAGTCAACTCCGTAACGGGAGGTTTTTTACAGAGAAAATCCGCAGAAGTAACGAATATTTTGGCCCTAAATTCCATAAATTGTGAGATCAAAGAAGGTGAAAGAGTAGCCTTAATTGGACATAATGGTTCCGGTAAAACAAGTTTTTTAAAAGTTATTTCAGGAATCTATTTTGCTACAAATGGTTTATTTAAGACCAATGTCAATGTTTTTCCCAGGATAAACAAAAGTTTCTTAACAAGTACTGAATTAAGCGGTTTAGTTGCGGCAAAAGCACAATACCTAATGGTTAAAAAATCGGTAAAAGGTTTTGATGAATATCTTGAGGAAATAAAAGAATTTTCAGGAATCGGGGATTTCATTTATTTACCCATAAAAACATACAGTATGGGTATGGAAGCCAGATTACTATTT
>MWOU01000209.1 GCA_002025975.1 Prochlorococcus sp. HOT208_60m_813B04 | reverse complement strand
TCATAATCCTGGCTTAATTGCTTACAGGTTACATTTTGTTCGTTTTTGAGAAGTATTTTTTATTAAATGAACTTTTAAATGTAAAATTCTTAAGATTATAAAATTTGTTTTATGTTTTCTAGAAGCAAAAAACCTGCAGTAAAAAAATCCGCAATAGTTGAAGAGACTCCATTATTTGCTCAATTATTACCATTCGCAAGCAGAATGAATGATAAGCATACAACCCATTCCCCTTCCAGTAGTATATTTTTTGGCAATAGAGTAATATGGATCAGATTCTAGACCAGGATAATTAACACTACTTACATTAGAATTAGAATCTAGCCATTTTGCTAATTCAAGAGCATTAGAAGTTTGTCTTTCTATTCTTAAACTGAGAGTTTCCAAACCCTGCAAAAGCAAGAAAGAATTAAAA
>MWOU01000208.1 GCA_002025975.1 Prochlorococcus sp. HOT208_60m_813B04 | reverse complement strand
ATTCAGATATTGCTAGAGCAAGAAAATTCAATATTGAATGGGATAATCCTGACAAATTGACATTTATTCTTGGACATCATCTCCTCTTCTTAGGATTTGCAGTTATTGCTTTCGTTGAATGGGCCAGAGTCCATGGGATTTATGATCCAGCTATTGGTGCTGTAAGACAAGTTGAATACGAATTAAACTTAGCAAAAATTTCGAATCATCAAACAGGCTTCTTGACTATCGATAGTCTGGAAGAGGTTATGGGTGGTCATGCATTCTTAGCTTTTGTCGAGATTACAGGTGGTGCATGGCATATTGCTACTAAGCAAGTAGGAGAATTTACTAAGTTCAAAGGTAAAGGTCTTCTATCAGCCGAAGCTGTTCTATCTTGGTCATTAGCAGGTATAGGCTGGATGGCTAT
>MWOU01000207.1 GCA_002025975.1 Prochlorococcus sp. HOT208_60m_813B04 | reverse complement strand
TTTAATGATGCAATTTCAGAAATTGATAAATCAATAACCCATTTACAAAAAACTAAAGAGGCTTTAGTTCTCTCAAAAAAACATCTTTTATCTGCTGACAGCAAATCTCAAGATTTGACAGTAAAGAAATTAACTAGAAATAACCCAACCATGAAGAAAAAGTTTAATGATTTAAATAATTTCGAAGATGAAGTATCCTAATTAAAAAAGTAATATTTTTGGTTTTTCTAATATCAAAAATTTTAATATTTTTAATATTGCAACCTATATCGTGATTTCCTAGGACTAGTTCAACGTTAGTTTTTAGTAGTTTAGGAAGATCCTCAACTTTTTTTTGAAGAGTTTTATCTATTGAATATTTGCTGTGGAATAAATCTCCTAATATTATTAATTTTTCAGGACTA
>MWOU01000206.1 GCA_002025975.1 Prochlorococcus sp. HOT208_60m_813B04 | reverse complement strand
GAAATTTCATCAAAAGATTTTGTTGATTTGTCGTTATTTGGTGTAATTCTTTTATTTTGCATGGTATTTTTCTTACTAATTTGTTTGGTTTTATCATCTGAAATTGACTTCTCTATTATTAATTCCTTTTCAGGATTATTGTCGGAAAATTCTGTATTGGTCATTTAAATAATTTTGATGTTTAGGCAAAGTCTGAATTTAAGACTTTTTAATTTCCAGGGAGTTAACTTTTTTTATGAGCTCATCTTTCAATTGCTTTGGATTAAATAAAATTGGCAATAAATGTGGACTGGACTTTTCTCTAAAATAAAAAATACCTGGGATTATAGGGAAAAAGAATTTCCATGATATCCAGTTCTTGAATGGAAAAGTTCTAATCTCTTTCCCTAATTGTAAAACGATAAAATCATCATTTGTTA
>MWOU01000021.1 GCA_002025975.1 Prochlorococcus sp. HOT208_60m_813B04 | reverse complement strand
GAAAGAAGAAAATCCTATCAATCTAAATTTAGATGGAGTGTTTGTCTACATGAGTGGTTCAAAGCCGATTACTGATTTTTTAGGGGATCAAATTGCTTTAAAAGAAGATGGAGGCGTTATTGTAGATGATTTTATGTCTACAAACTCTGATGGAGTATGGGCTATTGGAGATATAAGAAATACTCCATTTAAGCAAGCTGTAGTTGCGGCTTCTGATGGATGTATTGCTGCAATGTCAATTGATAGATATCTAAATAGTCGAAAAAATATAAGAGTAGATTGGATTCATTCTTAAAATAAATATTTCTTCTTTAATTTAAAGGGGCGTTGCTTCAGAAATATAGGCTACTCCTCCGTAGTAGCTTAAATCGTCCCTGATGTTATCTCTCATTTTATCTATTAATTCTTGCTCACAAAAAACAATTACATGAGCATTTGCTCCTAATCCTGTAAATTCCATATCTTCAGTAACAACTCTTTCAGGACCTCTGCCTGTGGCGTGTTTCATAACTGTATATCCAGGAACATTGGCTTTCTCTAATGTTTTAATGATTGCATCTAGTTCTCTTTCACTAAATATCAAGTCTAATCTTTTCATTTTTATAGAGGGGAAAGTGGGATAATGGTATTTACTAAACTCATATATATGGGAATGCCGAGAACTATATTGAATGGGAAAGTTAGACCTAGTGTTGTTGAAATGTAATAACTAGATTTAGCCTCTGGAACTGTCATCCTCATAGCTGCAGGAACTGCTAAATAAGAGGCGCTTGCACATAAAACCACAAATAAAAGTGCGTTGCCAGACTCTAAAGATAAAAATCTTGCAACGAAAACACCAATAAATGCGTTAAATAAAGGCATAAAAATGGCAAAGCCAATCAAGAACGAACCCGCATTCTTCAGTCTAGGTAATCTTTGAGCAGCTACTATTCCCATATCTAACAAGAAGAAGCATTCTGCTCCATAGAATAATTGTCCAGTAAAAGGTTCCATTTTTGCAATTCCTGAGGGATTACTGGAAGCAGTAAGGAATCCTACAATTAAGCTTGAAAGCAATAAATAAACTGATCCATTCAAAAGTGATTCGTGCAATATTGCACTTAGATGCATTTTTCTTGATTTTGGCCTATTTTGGGGAGCTGCAAATTTCACAAGTAATAATCCAACAATTATTGCAGGAGACTCCATTAAAGCTAAGGCTCCAACCATAAACCCATCAAAAGCTATTTTTTGACTTTCCAAAAAACTTTCTGCAGAAATAAATGTTACAGCACTAATTGAACCGTATGCTGCTGCTATTGCAGCGGAATTAAAGACATCAAACTTATATCTTAAAATTAAAAATCCTATCAGCGGAATTACTAATGACATAAGTATTGCAGCACTTAAAGTAGGCAATACTTGATCTGTAAAACCACTTTTCTGTATCTCTATACCTCCTTTAAAACCAATTGCTAGTAGCAGATACAAGGAGAAGAGTTTAGGTAACGGAGCTGGTATTTCTAAATCAGATTTAAAGAGTACTGATATTGCTCCAATCAAAAAGAAAAGAACTGGCGGGGCTAATACATTTTGCAGAATTGGATTTATTTCCATAAATTATTAGGCTATTTCATTTAGAGCGGTTTCTAAAGCTTCTTTTCTTGTTTCAATGATGCCTTCAACTCCAAACTTAGCTAATCTATCTTTTACTTTTTCATTTGCCCCAGCAACAAATGCTTTTCTGGAATTATTTTTTGCTTCCTGCATCATGTCCTCTATTGCGAGAGTCGCCGTCACTCCAAGTCTTGGTACGTCAGTGATATCAAGTATTAAAACCTTGTAGTTTCTTACCAGCATCATTCTCTCAGATATACCTTTGGCTGCTCCAAAACTAAGTGGTCCTTTTAGTCTAAATAACATTACTTCTCCTGAGCATCGATCTAGTAGTGCTTTTTCATCAGCAGGTAATGCATTTTTGGCTTGATCATCATTTGATAAAGGATTATCCTCATCCATACCTTCTAGTTGAGTTT
>MWOU01000205.1 GCA_002025975.1 Prochlorococcus sp. HOT208_60m_813B04 | reverse complement strand
GATAAGGTACTAGAAAAAAAATTATCAAGTGAAGCATTGATATTATTGGATATGAAAAAAGGCAAAAAGAAGGATCTATGCTTATTGATAACCACTCTAAATGAACTTGGCATCAAATATTCAGACAATTTTTATTTCAAATACTCAGGTTCTTTAATGAAACATTTATCTACTTTAGGTTGGCCTGTTGGATGATCTCTTCATAAACAAAGAAAAATTAAAAAAAGAACTTGTATGTGCATAAATTCAAATGTAATCGCACTCTAAAGTTTCTCTTGTTTCTCTATTGGTAATTGGATTGGTTCCATTAGCACTTTCACAAAATTTCCTAATAATATCTTTTGGCAAGAAAACATTTGTGAAGTCTGCGCCTTGTATTTTGACATTTTCAAACTGGGTACTATAAGCAAAAGA
>MWOU01000204.1 GCA_002025975.1 Prochlorococcus sp. HOT208_60m_813B04 | reverse complement strand
GGATTCGACAAGTGATTTGATTATTGACTCTTTAAAAGAGGAGCCAATTGGAGAAACTGATCACTTTATTTGGTTCATAACAGATATTGGTATTGCTGCCCTATTTAAAAAAAAGCAAAAAAATGAAATTTATAGTTCAAATGTCGAAATTGAGGCTAATAAAATCGGTTTGGATATAACTAAAGAGGAAAAAGAATATCTCAAAATAAAAGAGAAACAACTTTTTTTGTTTTATTCATAAGTTTAGTTCTTTTTTTAATAAGCGGGCTCAAGGTTAAAGGCCGGCTCCATAATATTGTTTTCGCTAATTAACTCAAAGGTTAGCTCTTTATTTAGGGCATTTATATAAGATGTATAAAGTTTTCCCCAAACAAATTCAAATTCATCTTTACTTAAATTCTTGAAAAGAATTTCTCCTTTGAAGTAAATGTGATAAGAATCATTCATCATGGAAAATTAA
>MWOU01000203.1 GCA_002025975.1 Prochlorococcus sp. HOT208_60m_813B04 | reverse complement strand
CTTCCCAAATATTATTAATTTAACAAATATGAATATAAAATAAGAGCAAAGATAGCAAAAATAGAAGCAATACTTGTCTGAATAGCATTTACCAATTCATTACTTAATTTATATTTGTTTTGAAATTTAGCACCAATAATACTTTCAGAAAGTGTTGCCAAGAATCCAGAAACTACAACAACTATAAAATGATATTTTGTATTTATAAGGTATACTTTTTAATTCTAAGAGAGTATTATTCATCTAATTTTATTTAATTTCCTCCCTATTGCCTCTATATTTTTATATTGTTTTGCTTCTGCATTTATAAATCTTTTTGCATTGAACATATCTAAAATCTGTTTATGTGAATTTTGATTTATATCTAAATTTAGAATTACTGATTGAAGTTCTTTTATAAACCCTTCACCGAATCTATTTTCGAGATCCCCTGAGCTAACCAATGATA
>MWOU01000202.1 GCA_002025975.1 Prochlorococcus sp. HOT208_60m_813B04 | reverse complement strand
CTTGGTTATTACAGCAAATAAAGCTAGTTAATCCAAAATTTATATTACTTACTGGTTCTACTGCTATGAGAGCTATTTTAGAAGTTAAAGATCCTATAAGTAATTTAAGAGGTCAATGGATTAAAAAAGATGGGAGAGAAATTATGGTAATTTTTCATCCATCTTATTTGTTGAGATTTCCTTCAAAAGAAATCAATAAACCTTACTATCTAACATTGAAAGATCTAGAGAATGTAAGTGGTAAACTATATGCCGTATAATTTAGTGAAATCCTTTTTGAATATCAAGAATTTTAATGTCATTAACTCAATCAAAAGAGGTTAATAGTCTCTCCAAAAGATATTCAACTCATATTGAGAGAAGGATAACTAGAACAGTAATGGTGGGAGATGTAGCTATCGGAAGTGATTATCCAGTAAGAGTT
>MWOU01000201.1 GCA_002025975.1 Prochlorococcus sp. HOT208_60m_813B04 | reverse complement strand
TTGATTCAAATGAAAATATAAATGAAGTTGAAGGAGAGAATCTGGAGAAGAAAGTTGAGCAACTTAATTCTGCAATTGCTGATGTGAGGAAGCAACTTGAAGAGTTGGGGCAATAGAATAAAAAAGGTTCTCAAATAATATGAATAAACTCAGATCATCTGCAATAACCCAAGGTGTGCAAAGATCACCTAACAGATCGATGTCAAGAGCTGTTGGACTTAATGATGAAGATTTTAATAAACCTATTATTGGAGTTGCAAATGGATACAGCACCATAACACCATGCAATATGGGTTTAAATAAGTTAGCTCTAAAAGCTGAAGAGTCTATAAAAAGATCAGGTGGGATGCCTCAGATGTTTGGGACTATAACAGTAAGTGATGGGATTTCTATGGGAACAGAGGGCATGAAATATTCCCTAGTCTCAA
>MWOU01000200.1 GCA_002025975.1 Prochlorococcus sp. HOT208_60m_813B04 | reverse complement strand
TTGTTTTCGCTAATTAACTCAAAGGTTAGCTCTTTATTTAGGGCATTTATATAAGATGTATAAAGTTTTCCCCAAACAAATTCAAATTCATCTTTACTTAAATTCTTGAAAAGAATTTCTCCTTTGAAGTAAATGTGATAAGAATCATTCATCATGGAAAATTAATCTTACCCTTTTTAACGCAGTGAAATATGTATGTACTATTAGGTGCTAATAAAAAGAAATTTATATTTGGAAGTCAGAAATACTTTTAGACTATCCGTGTATTCATTTTTTGTTTTTTGAATAATCCGACTGTCTCATCAAGATCCATACAAGGCTGAATACTTATATCCATTAACCTTCTCCAGGGATGCCATTGCTTCCAAATTGTCTCAAGAGAATCTGCACTCACTACGGAATGTCCA
>MWOU01000199.1 GCA_002025975.1 Prochlorococcus sp. HOT208_60m_813B04 | reverse complement strand
ATGGCTAGGCGTTATTTTTTTTATGATTGATTTTCTATTATCGATTTAATTTCTTCATAATTTATAAGATATTTATTCTTACAAAATTCACAAACCAATTCTGCTTTGCCATCTTTGTTGAGGATGTCCTCCAATTCACTTTTATCAAGCAATTGCATTGCATTTAAACTTCTTTGTTTGGAACACTTGCATTTAAAACTAACTGCTTGGGAACGAGCTGTTTCAGATATTGATTTATCGTCAATATCGGGGAATATATTTCTTATTAACGAAAGAAGATTATCTTTTGACTGAAATAGGTCTTCGCTAAAAGAATTAATTTCTTTACATCTTTCTTCAAGTAGTGAGACCAGTAAAGGGTCAGTATCTTTTTTTTGGTAAAACTTGAGCTAATAATCCACCACT
>MWOU01000198.1 GCA_002025975.1 Prochlorococcus sp. HOT208_60m_813B04 | reverse complement strand
ATTTTAATATGAACAGTTTTTTACTTTTAAAATTTAATATTTATAATCTATATTTTTCAAAAAGAAATTAAAAAGGAATGAATCTCAAATAGAAGATTCATTCCAGATTTAGCATTAGTTTTATCTAGATTTAAATTTTATAATTTAACTCCTCTGGTGGACTGTCAATCATTAGATCCCTCCAATTCAACAATTTAAATCTAAGACTTACTTGTTTAGAAAGTAAATCAGTAAATATGCTNNTTGATTATTTCCTAGAATGTTTGAATTAAGGATGCTAATTCCGGTGCGTCTAATAAAAGTGCAAAAAATGTGAGGACAACTAATAAAAATATGGAAAAGTAAAATTGAATCATGCTCCAAAATTACTTAAAAAGAATTTTTTAAGTTGTATAAAATAATGCTTTATTTACATAATTAAATATCTCTACCTAGAGAAGTTTAATTAGAGAATAATTAAGATGCTTCAGGGGAAAATATCGTCCTATTTTTTTGCCAATACTACTCACACCTTT
>MWOU01000197.1 GCA_002025975.1 Prochlorococcus sp. HOT208_60m_813B04 | reverse complement strand
TGCTATTAATTGAATCTAGATTGCCAAATAATTCTGAAAACTTTTTTAAGCTCATATTTATTTACCGAATAAAAGGACATTTATTGATTCCTTTTCAACTAAATATTTACTTAAGGCTTCACTATCTCCATGATGAAAAAATACATTTTTTGCTTCAGACTTTTTTACTACTTCCAGAATTCCATCCCAATCCGCATGATCAGAAATTGCAAATCCTTGATCATATCCTGATCTTTTTCTTAAAGCTCTTATTGACATCCATCCACTCGCGAAAGCTGTTTGAATGTTTTTGAAATTTTTTAAATAAGAACCCTTACTTAAAGATGGCGGTAATAATATTAGATTTCCTTTAAGTTCATCTATCTTTTTTTTATTTTCAATTTTTATAGTATCTTTAATATCAATTCCAAGTTTCCTATAAATATTGT
>MWOU01000196.1 GCA_002025975.1 Prochlorococcus sp. HOT208_60m_813B04 | reverse complement strand
TTATAAGGTTTTTATGAAGAGATTTGAATTGTCTGAAGATTTTCAAGCCAAAATGACGGTAGAACAATTAAAAACACAGTTAAGTCAATTCGGGATTACTCCTGATCAAATGTTCGATCAGATGAATAAAACCTTAATAAGAATGAAGGATGAACTCGACAAAACTTCTTAAATTTAACTGTTAAAGCTTCATGTCAGATAATTTGATATTGTCATCATGGCTGACGAGAGGAATAGAAGAATATTTTCCAATTAGGGGAACAGATCAAACCTTTTCGGAGATAATTGATCATGCGAAAAAAAATAATAAAAAATTAAGGGTTAAACTTGGGATCGATCCAACTGGAGCAGATATTCATCTTGGGCACAGCATATTGTTTAAAAAACTTAGGGCATTTCAAGATAATGGACAT
>MWOU01000020.1 GCA_002025975.1 Prochlorococcus sp. HOT208_60m_813B04 | reverse complement strand
TTTTAATGAAATGCATCCCCAACAAATATATGGGGATAGTCTTGTACAACTATCAAATGATTTTTCTGGGCTAGATATATCTTTTGAATAAGAATCTAATTTATTATTAAAGAAGTATTGCATTCTCTCTAAACCTTTCTTTCTTCCACCTTGCATTCTTCCTGGACAAGTTTCTTTTTTAAAGGAAAAAATTTCGTCTGAGGGTATTTCTCCAATATTAAAGTTAATAGGATTAATTCTTAATGGGGCTTTAAGTAAGTTTTTTTCGGAATTTTTTTGCCACTTTTTAGACCAATTATTCCTATCTAAATTTCCTCTAAAAACTGCAAATTGTAGAAATTCCTTCCAAATAATATTTTTGCTTAAAGCCCATTCTTTTACTTTTTGATCTCTTTTATAAGTAAGCCAATCTCCTGTTTCTTGATGGCTATATATACCTTTGATTTTAAATTTTGAACTAATTTCATCAAATATATTAATAACATTCCCAGTCCTAATAATTAATGGTTGTCCAATCTCAGCAAGTGCATTTCTTAAATCTATTAAACTTTCTTTGCAAAATTGCCATTGTCTATCTGAATGAGTATTTTGGTTCCAAATATCTAACTCAATAATATAAATAGGTAAAATATCATTGTCTTTTATAGCCTCAAAGAGAGCTTCGTTATCAAAAATTCTTAAATCTTTCTTAAACCATAAGATATTTACTTCTTTCATAATTTTTTCTTTTAATCCTAGAAAAATAAGATTAAGTTTGTAGGTAAAAAATATAAAAAATTTTAGAATAACTAAAAATCAAAAAAATGAAAATAACAAAAAAACTTTGGCAGGAAAATTATGAGATTGCTTTACTAAGTTTAAATACAAAATTTGTTCAAGGTTTAAAGAATGGAAGTCTCCCTAAAAATATATTTCAAGAATATTTAGCTCAAGATTATTTCTTTTTAGAGACTTTTGCTAAGGCTTATGGTCTTGCTGTTTCCAAATCAAAAGATAAGTACTCAATAAGGAAGTTAAGTGAACTGTTAATGGGCGTTTCAGAGGAGTTAATACTTCATGAAACGTATGCAAAAGAATGGGATATTGATTTGTCTAATAACTATATAAAAAAAGCCACTAAAAATTATACAGATTTTCTTGATGATACTTCCAAAAGACTTAGCTCCGTTGAAATAATGTTTGCAATGACTCCATGTATGCGACTTTATTCTTGGATAGGAAAAAGTTTGTATAAAGAGGATTTTGACATTAAATATAAAGAATGGATAATTACTTATTCTGATGAGAGCTTTGAAAAGCTAGCAGATTCACTTGAAAATCTTATTGAGACTAATAAAGAAACATATGATATTAATCAGGCCAAATATTTATACAGGAGAGCTATGGAATTGGAGTTAGATTTTTTTAATGCATATTCAGATTTCTGATTTAAATTAAAATTTATTTATAGTACTTTCAAAGACGAATTAATAAATCATGTATTCAAAAATTGCACTTTCAATAGGTGGTAGTGACTCTGGGGGTGGAGCAGGTATACAGGCTGACTTGAGGACATTTATGGCCCTTAAAGTACATGGATGTTCTGTTATTACATGTATTACTGCACAAAATAGTATAGAGGTTACATGCGTTGAACCAGTAGAGAAGAATACTTTATTAAGTCAGTTAGATACTTTATTTGCTGATTTTGATATTGATGCCTTAAAAACTGGAATGTTATTAAATGAAAGGATGATTAATGATACTGCTTCAAAATTAAATACATATAAAATAACCAAAATTATTGACCCAGTAATGGTTACAAGAACTGGTTCTAAATTACTGGAAGATTCTGCTATTAATGCTTATAAAAAACTTCTATTGCCAATTGCAGATTTGGTAACTCCAAATATTTATGAAGCAAATCTACTTTCTGGTTTAGAAATAAGAAGTGAAGAAGATATCGAAAATTCCGCAAGAAATATTATTGGTCTTGGCGCTAAAGCTGTACTTATAAAAGGTGGCGGTTTAACAGATACGCAAGGGAAGGATTTTTTTCTTGACATAAATGGTAAAAAAGAGTGGCTCTTAAATAATTTTATAAATACAGAAAATACCCATGGTAGCGGCTGTACTTTGAGTGCTGCTATTTGTGGTTACAAGGCTCTAGGTTTTGATCTGATTGATTCCATACAAAAAGCGAAATTATTTGTTGAGAAATCTTTAGAAAATTCTTACAAAATAGGATCTGGCCCTGGTCCCTTAGGCCATCATTAATTATTTATAGAAGTCGAGTTAGAACCACCATTTTCTGTAGGGCTTTTTTAAAAATAAGATTTCTTCAGTCTCCCATCCTCCCTCTAACCACTCAAGATGCTCAAGTAATAAAGACTCACTTTCCCTTTTGCTTAATTGCCCAATTCTATTAGCAATACCATCGAACCTTACTTTCATCAATTCCTCAATCTTGATGTTATTCATAGGTTAAATAATAAATTTTTTCTACTCTTACTTGTATACATTTTCTTGTCAACGATTTAATTTTATTTGTTTACTAGCAGTTCTTGAATATGTATTAAATACAACTTTTTAAAATAGATAGTAATTAAGACTTATTCACATAGATTTAATTAAAGACTAATTTATATAAAAAATACTTTTACTATGAATAAAGAAGAAACAGCAAAGCAAAAAACTATTTTAAATGTAGGTTATTGTGAAACGACCTCTGAATGGCTCAATAGAATCATTACTGAACTGGCAGATGAAAATAAAAATTTTGTAGATTTGTCAGTTATTTGTGCTTAATTTTTTAGAAAATATAGTTTATTTTGATTTTTTTTCAGTTTACTTTTAAGTATAAGAGAAATTTAAAAGATATTTTGTGATGTGAATCCTAATAAAAAAAACATAGAAATAATTAAACAATTCAATTTATCTCCTCATCCTGAGGGTGGATGGTTTAGAGAGATAGTAAGGAGTGAGAATTCTTTAATAAGGGAAGATGGCCAAAGTAGAAACTTTATTACGGGAATTTATTATCTTTTGGAGAGAGATGCAAAAAGTGCTTGGCACAGAGTAAAAAATGCAGATGAAATTTGGATTTATTTAAAGGGTGATCCTCTGAATTTATGGTGCCTAGATAATGATAATAAGTTAATAAGAAATTTAATTTTAGATTCCAATAATCCAGTAGAAATGATCCCATCTGGATATTGGCAAGCTGCAAAAAGTACAGGCGAATTTACTTTAGTGAGTTGTTGTGTTGGACCGGGCTTTGATTTTAAGGATTTTGAATTACTCAGAAATACAAATCATACTTCTAGATTGGATAAAGCAATTAATGATCTTATTTGAGACATTTTTTTGTTTATATTTTTGAAATTATCCTCTAGATTTATAAGGCTACTCAATCAATCTATATTTAATGAATCAAAATTCTGTCAAAACAATTGGTATTAATGATGAACCAAGAAAAGATTCACACTTAGTATATGTAAATCAGGCTGATGGATTAAAAGGCATCCTTAATAGGGATTTTGATGAATGGTCTAATTTTGATAGTTGGGAAAGTATTTCAGTTCAGCAATGGATTTTTTCTAGAGCTTTGGAGGTTTTCAGAGGTATGAAAATTGATATTAAATGCGATTGTTGTGAAAATAATACTTTAATCCCAAATGATTTTGAGAGTA
>MWOU01000002.1 GCA_002025975.1 Prochlorococcus sp. HOT208_60m_813B04 | reverse complement strand
TGAGAATAGAGATGAAGTTGCTCTTATTCCTTTTAGAGGTAATCAGGCCGAAGTACTTTTGCCTCCGACAAGATCAATAACTGCAGCAAAAAGAAGGTTAGAAACAATGCCTTGTGGTGGAGGATCCCCTTTGGCACATGGACTAACACAATCAGCAAAAGTAGCAAAAAATGCTCTTTCAACAGGAGATATAGGTCAAGTTATTGTTGTGGGGATCACCGATGGCCGAGGAAATGTTCCATTAGGATTATCTCTAGGACAAAATGAGGTTGAGGGAAAAGATAACGAAAATGAAAATGTCAATTTAAAACAGGAGGTTCTAGATATTGCTGCAAAATATCCAATGCTTGGGATAAAACTCTTAGTTATTGATACAGAGAGAAAATTTATAGCAAGTGGATTTGGTAAAGAATTAGCTGAGGCTGCTCAAGGGAAATACGTCCAATTACCAAAAGCTACAGATAAAGCAATCGCAGCTATGGC
>MWOU01000195.1 GCA_002025975.1 Prochlorococcus sp. HOT208_60m_813B04 | reverse complement strand
CAAGTCCCTGATCCAACTACAAATTCTAGAGCAGTACCCATCTATCAAACTAGTTCCTATGTCTTTGATAATGCAGAGCATGGAGCGAATCTTTTTGGATTAAAAGAATTTGGAAATATTTATACTCGACTTATGAACCCTACCACAGACGTCTTCGAAAAAAGGATGGCAGCTTTGGAGGGAGGTATGGCAGCACTTGCAACATCCTCAGGTCAAGCTGCTCAATTCCTGGCAATAATGAACTGTATGACTGCAGGGGATAATTTTGTCTCTACTTCTTTTCTATATGGTGGGACCTACAATCAATTTAAAGTACAATTTCCAAGATTAGGAATAGAAGTTAAATTTGCAGATGGCGATAGTATCGATAGTTTTAGAAGTAAAATTGATGATAAAACCAAAGCAATATATGTCGAATCAATGGGAATCCTCGATTCGACATCCCAGATTTTGAGGGACTCTCTGCTTTGGCGAAGCAAAATGGAATTCCCTTAATAGTGGATAATACCCTTGGTGCTGGTG
>MWOU01000194.1 GCA_002025975.1 Prochlorococcus sp. HOT208_60m_813B04 | reverse complement strand
TCTACTCTATTTCGGCTTCCATGGCATCTGATATGAGAATAACTTCAAATCCTTTTTGTAAACAATCTAAGACTGTTTGTTGAATACAAATATGTGTTTCGATCCCACAAACTATCAAATTACTAATTTTCTTATTTTTAAGTTCATTTAAAAAATCTTGTATATTAGCTAAGCTAAATACCATCTTTTCAATCTTTGTAAATCGATCTTTGGATAATAATTCAGGGATAGTTACTCCCAACTTGAGTGGGTTCTGCTCAGATATAAATATGTTTTCTTCTAAAATTTGGTAAGCCTTAACAAGCTTTTTGATGTTTTTTATTATTAAATCCTTATTAAAAATTGGTCTAATAATTTTTTTCTGAATATCAATAATTAGCAAGGCGTTTACTTTGGAGGAAAGTTTATCAGAAGAGTTTTCATGATCCTTCATCATTT
>MWOU01000193.1 GCA_002025975.1 Prochlorococcus sp. HOT208_60m_813B04 | reverse complement strand
TTAATCTAAATCCAAATATAAAAGAAAACGAACTAGAAAAAGAAAAAATTTATAAAATTCCTTATTAGATTTTTTAAGGTTATGATGGATTGTGTAATTTAAAAGATTTTATAAAAGAAAGCAAAAATATTTTTATCATCAAAATTTAATGTATGGAAATTTTCAATCAAGAATTTATACAAGAGATTATTAGGTTAACGTGGTCACGTTAACCTAATCATCTCTTGATAAATCTATAGAAAGTGATTTTGCTGCCATTGACAAAGCTACCTTAGACATCCTGTAACCATAAGAACTTCCAGATGAATTATCTTCAATAGATCCCATTCTACTTGTGATAAAAGCAACTTTAGAAGATCTTTTTAAAAGGTGTTTAAGTGATTGGGTCATACATATTGGGCTCAATGCATTAACTTCAAA
>MWOU01000192.1 GCA_002025975.1 Prochlorococcus sp. HOT208_60m_813B04 | reverse complement strand
CCTAAAAAATTGTTTTTTTTTATAAGATTTTATTTTGCTATAAAGTGATTTTTTTTTTATTTTCTAATATTTCAGAGTATATTTTAAGATATGATTTTGACTGTTTATCTGCACTAAATAATTTTTTGGCACGTTTTTTTGCGTTTTTACCCATTTTGGTTGCCAATTCCTTGTTATTTAAGAGTTTTAACATTGCATCTCTTATATCTTTTGGACAGCCTGGTTTTACTACTAATCCAGTTTCATCATGAATATTTACAAACGATGTCCCAGTTCCAATTTCGCACGAAATCAAAGGGTTTCCAAAATATGCTGCTTCTAGTAATGCAATACCAAATGCTTCAGTTCTGAGATTTGATGGAAAGATAAAACCATAGCATGTACTTAATAATGCGCATTTATCTTCTTTTGATACTTTGCC
>MWOU01000191.1 GCA_002025975.1 Prochlorococcus sp. HOT208_60m_813B04 | reverse complement strand
AACTCTTGGTGATCCAGACTCCTTATTCGATGAGAGTCATAATTCTTCTTTATTAGAATATCCTCAATACACAAGGCCTTTAACTTTTAAAGATATGAAAGTGCCAGATATTTTAGTGAGCGGTAATCATGAAGAGATTAAATCATGGAGAAGAAAAAAAAGTTTTGAAAGAACATTGGAGAGAAGAAGTGACTTAATTTCTAATGAAAACTACAAAAAATGCCCACAAAGTAGGAGAATAAAAAAAGAAAATAATCAATTCATGAAATTTAGAATAGGCAATGGATACGATATTCACAGACTAGTAGAGGATAGAGATTTAATTATTGGAGGTGTAAAATTGCATCACCCTGAAAGTTTAGGATTGGATGGGCATAGTGACGCTGATGTTTTAAGTCACTCAATAATGGATGCATTATTGGGAGCTCTTTCGTTGGGCGACA
>MWOU01000190.1 GCA_002025975.1 Prochlorococcus sp. HOT208_60m_813B04 | reverse complement strand
AAGTACTGATATAAGTGTGGTTTTTCCTGAACCGCTTTTACCTAATAGTGCAATTTTCTCCCCTATATTTATTTTTAAATTTACATTATTTAGAATCAGATTATTTTTGTATTTATAAGATATATTTTTTAATTCTAAGAGAGTATTATTCATCTAATTTTATTTAATTTCCTCCCTATTGCCTCTATATTTTTATATTGTTTTGCTTCTGCATTTATAAATCTTTTTGCATTGAACATATCTAAAATCTGTTTATGTGAATTTTGATTGATATCTAAATTTGTATTACTTGCAATCACTTTCGATACAGCACTACAGAAACTTTTGCTACTATCTTGATCTGTCCAAAATACGAAAAACGCATACCACAGGGTGATCATTTACTTAAAGGCTGTGAGTATTGGCAAAAAAATAGGACGATATTTTCCCCTGAAGCATCTTAATTATTCTCTAATTAAACTTCTCTAG
>MWOU01000189.1 GCA_002025975.1 Prochlorococcus sp. HOT208_60m_813B04 | reverse complement strand
CTTTTCATTTCCTCTCTTTTTTCTATCTTTACTGCGACACTATGAGGTACTTCTTCTCTTGTATTTTTTAATACCTGTTCTCTTACTAAATCAGATAATAAGTTATCTAATGGTTGGTCGCAAATAGTCTCTTCGCCATAAAGTTTTGGTCCCTCAGGAAGAAAATTAAGAGCCATATCGACTAGTTCAGAACATCCCTCTCCTTAAGAAGCACATACAACTTGAAAGTTTCTATTAATTCCTAAAAATTTTCTATATTGGTTTAATCGTAAATTCCTAAATTCTTTATTAACCAAATCCCACTTATTTAATGCAACAATAAACTCAGTTTTATTTGCGAGTAGAAAGTTCAAAATATATTCATCACCTCTACCAGGTTCTTCACTTGAATCAATTACAAAAATTACCATATCAACT
>MWOU01000188.1 GCA_002025975.1 Prochlorococcus sp. HOT208_60m_813B04 | reverse complement strand
TTTGAAGGTTGTTTTCCACGTCCAAATCCACACTGGATTAGAAATGGCAGTATTTTTCAAAAAAAACAGGACTTCAACATTATTGTTGACTTTTTTTTAAGATCTATTCAATTTCCTTATTTGAAAAAGAAGTTTTTTAAAAACCTACTTATAACATGAGTCTTATTTGATAATTTGAAAAGTTTACCAGAAGATTTATCTTGAAATTTTTAGAGAATAATATCATTATTGTTGATGTAGAAAAAATAAATTCATGGATCAAATCAACCAAACAAATTTAACTGATGAGAAACTCGTAGAGTGCTCTTCAAATAAAGTCTCATTAGAAACAGAGCTTTCAGAAACTCTTTATAACACTATGAAAGATTTTGTATTAAGTAATCCGACTTGGGATCAATATAAGCTTATAAATTCAGCATTAGC
>MWOU01000187.1 GCA_002025975.1 Prochlorococcus sp. HOT208_60m_813B04 | reverse complement strand
TCTTGTATATTTAGCAGAGTATTTTGGCCTTAATGAAGTCGCAAATTTTTGGGAAAGCGTCGTTAAATTAAATAATTGGCATCAAAATAGAATATCAAAACTTGTTGTAAAAAAATTATTTGGCACTATAACAGGAAAAAAAATAGCAGTTTTAGGATTTTCTTTTAAAGCAAATACAAATGACACCAGAGAGTCTGCAGCTATACAGATATACAAGATTTAAAAGATGAGGGTGCAGAAATATGGATACATGATCCAAAAGTAAGTGAATTACAAATAGCAAAAGATTTAAAGATGGAACCTATACAAGACAAAGAAGAAACAAAAGATCATAAACTTTTAAGTAAAACTGGAAAATGGAAATTTTGTAATAATCTTAATATTTTTGATGGTGCTCATGCTGTTTTAATGCTTACTGAATGGG
>MWOU01000019.1 GCA_002025975.1 Prochlorococcus sp. HOT208_60m_813B04 | reverse complement strand
CCACAATTAAGTTGATTTTTGGAGAAAATATATTTAGTAATTATTTTATTGTGACTAATCTACAAGATAAAAAAATTGATAAAATTAAAAGTTTTAATAAAGAAGATTGGTCAAGTGCTTATCAAAATGTAGAAAAGGAGCTAACTAAAGAGCCTCTAAAACTTAGCAAAGGTAAAAATATTAAAAATTTAAATGGAACATTACTAAGAAATGGACCTGGATTATTAGAGAGAGGTGGACAATGGGTTCATCATCCATTTGATGGTGATGGAATGATCACATCGATAAATTTCGAAAATGGTCAGCCATTATTAACAAATAGATTTGTTAGAACCAAAGGCTATTTGGAAGAAGAAAAAATAAATAAATTTATTTATAGAGGTGTTTTTGGGACACAAAAAAATGGAGGGATTTTAAATAATGCATTGGATCTTAAATTCAAGAATATCGCTAATACTCATGTCGTTAAATTAGGAGGTGAAATTCTCGCATTATGGGAAGCAGCCGGTCCACATGCAATGGATCCTGATAACCTTGACACTATTGGTTTAACAACATTAAAAGGGGTACTAAAGCCTAACGAAGCATTCAGTGCTCATCCCAAAACAGACCTAAACTCAAATGCATCTTCAGAACTTTTAGTCACTTTTGGAGTACAAACCGGGCCAAAAAGTACCATAAGATTAATGGAATTTAATAATGCTGGCACAAATTCTGGAGAGCTCATTTCCGATAGAAAAGACTCATTTAATGGATTTGCATTCCTTCATGATTTTGCAATTACAACTAATTGGGCAATATTCTTACAGAATGCTATTGATTTCAATCCTCTTCCATTTGTAATGGGTCAAAGAGGAGCAGCACAATGTCTAAAGTCAAACCCAAATAAAAAGGCAAAGTTTTTTATCATCCCCAGAGAAAGTGGATTATTTAAAGGTCAGCCACCGTTAACAATAGATGCTCCAGAAGGATTCGTTTTTCATCATGTAAATGCATTTGAAAAAAATTCCAATATTGTATTAGATAGTATTTTTTATGATGATTTCCCATCAGTTGGTCCAGACGAGAATTTTAGGGATATTGACTTTGATAAATATCCAGAAGGAAAACTGAAAAGATCAATCATAGATCTAAAGAAAAAAACTAGTGAACTTCAAACTTTAAGTGAACAATGTTGTGAATTTGCTGTTGTTAATCCTAAAAACGTAGGATTAAAAGCAAATTTTAGTTGGATGGCAAGCACATTTCAAAAGCTTGGGAACGCTCCACTTCAAACAATAAAAAAAATAAATTTAACCTCTAAGGAAGAGATTTCTTGGTCAGCAGGTCCAAGTGGATTCGTAAGTGAACCAATTATGGTTCCATCAGAAAACTCTTCAAACGAAGATGAGGGATTTTTGTTCATACTTCTATGGAACGGAGAAAGAAGAGGAAGCGATTTAGTGATATTAGACGCATAAGACCTTAAAGAATTAGCTGTTTATGAATTACCCATTTCAATTCCTCATGGCCTTCATGGATCTTGGGTTAATTAAATTTAAGAAAAAATTTCAATTAAATCTGGAATAATTTTTTTTAATGCTTTACCTCTATGACTAAAAGAATCTTTAATATCATTATTCATTTCTGCAAAAGTTAATCTGGTAGAACTCTCTTCAAAAATTGGGTCATACCCAAAACCACCTTTTCCTCTCGGTTTTAAAATAATATTGCCATGACATTTGGCCTCAGATTCAATAATCACTTCACCATTTGGGGAACAAACACAAATATTTGCAATAAAGAAAGCCTTTCTATTTTGAACTTCATCAAGTTCATTTAAAACTCGTTCAATTCTCTTCTGATCAGTTTCTGCATATCTAGATGAGTAAATGCCAGGCTTACCATCTAGTGCTTCGATACAAATTCCCGAATCATCTGCTATTGAGAAATTATTTGTTTTTTTAGAAACTTGGCTTGCTTTTTTTATTGCATTATCTCTAAATGTCAGTCCATCCTCTTCAACTTCTAATGATTCTGGCTGGAGTAATAATTTACAATTAACTTCAGCAAGCAATTTCTTATATTCTTCAATTTTACCTTTGTTCTTACTCGCTAAATATAAATTTTTCATCCTTATTTTTCTGCCAAATTTATAAATACTTGACCGCACTCTAATAACTCAT
>MWOU01000186.1 GCA_002025975.1 Prochlorococcus sp. HOT208_60m_813B04 | reverse complement strand
TATGCCCAAGCTTGTTTGGATAAAGCTATGGCCGAAATTGTTATTAAAGCAATAACTACAAATTTGTTACTCCACTTAATCATGAATGAACTAATGCTGCTAGCAGGGAATTTATTATATGGCGAAATGGTCTTTTGAATTATTAGTTGATGATTTTCATTATTTTCTAAGTAATTTAAATTCTTAATCTCATTTATTAATTTAGATTTGCACCTCGAGAGATGTTCTACTTGATCTAATAAATCAATATCTTCTGGTCTTAATAAAGAATTTAATTCTTTAATTTGCCTTTCGTTTTTTACAAGAAATTCATTAACTATCTCATCTGTTCCTAATCCCTTCTTTAAATTTAAAAGAATATCATCTCTTTCCCAGGATTTTTCAAGAGAATTTAAAATTTTACTTATGCGCATTTTAAGTATTTTTACTTATGATAAATTATTATTTTTTTC
>MWOU01000185.1 GCA_002025975.1 Prochlorococcus sp. HOT208_60m_813B04 | reverse complement strand
ACCAAAGCGATTAAGTACCATCCAGTTGAGGAGTTGCTAGTTACTTCGGTCATTTATTTTGATTTATCGGAGGAATTGATTATTTGAGTGAAAATCACAATTGATATCATCAAAAAAACTAAAAGGATGTAAGTTACGTTCATTTATAGAAAAATGCTAATTATCAAAAAGATTATTCCTAGAACTACCGTAACAATTGCTTCACCTACTAATAAATCTTTCCATGTATAACTTTTAAGCATCCTTGTTTTATCTTCTTCACTCATAAGGTTCTTTAACCAAGTCCAATCTAAAAGCTGTGTAAATGCAATACCAAAAATCAAATGACCAAACAAAATACCAATTAGATCAATTCTAGAAATATCTTTAGTGAGACTTGTAATAATAAAAAAGTCCACTAGCTTT
>MWOU01000184.1 GCA_002025975.1 Prochlorococcus sp. HOT208_60m_813B04 | reverse complement strand
AAATTATTGTTAAAACACTGAAAACTTAATCACTAGTAATTGAGTAATTTGATTATTATAAATCTACTCTCATTACAAGTATTGGATGAAATATATAATCCTAAGCTCAGAAGTAATAACTTGTTCCATAAAAATCTTTAATCATAAGATTCATATTTAATGTCAAAAGAAAATATGACTGATGTTCTTGTTTTGGGTGTAGGGCCAGCAGGTATGGCAATTGCCTCAGCTTTAGGTAAGGAAAAATTAGATGTTGAAGTGCTTTCTCCAAATGGACCAGATGAACCTTGGCCAAACACATATGGCATTTGGGGGAAAGAAGTTGATCAACTCGGGCTTCAGGATTTACTTGAATATAGATGGAAAAATACTGTAAGTTTTTTTGGGCATGGCGCTTTAGAAGAGCA
>MWOU01000183.1 GCA_002025975.1 Prochlorococcus sp. HOT208_60m_813B04 | reverse complement strand
TTGCTTTGCCCAGTTAACACTAAACCATAATATGCAATCGTACCAAGGATAAGCACGATTCCTAGTATTCTAATAATCATGATTTAATATTTTTAAATTCAAAATATAATAGAGAAATTTTATAAATTTGAGTTAAAGATTTAATATTTTCTAATTTTTCCTTTTTTTATTTCTAACTATGGAGTGGCAAGATTCAGGATGCCATTCATTCTCAATTTTCCCAATAAAATCATAAATAAATGAATCGGGACATCCAGTTTTTTTTTGAAGTTCTAAAAGTTCTTCTTTAATGAATTCATATACACTTGTTATTACCCCTAAATTTTCTTCTTGGGAGGGTTCCCATTTTTTATTATCCATTAATATTTTTTAAATTATTTTCCACAATATCGTAATAGGTTATGTCTCCATAAT
>MWOU01000182.1 GCA_002025975.1 Prochlorococcus sp. HOT208_60m_813B04 | reverse complement strand
TCCGAATATATATGAACAAGTTAAAAAGTCATATGAAAACAAAGTTCAGGATCTTGACTTTATTAGATTAGATAAAGAGGAATTTAAAAAATGTCAGAATATATCCATTGATAATGCAATAATGGAAAAAACAGATTTAGGAATTGTTTTACCTCTAGATAAGGGCTGGAGTGATATTGGGAATTGGATGTCTCTTTGGCAAAATTCCGAAAAAGATAATGATAATAATTTCAAAAAAGGTAGAGTTTTTTCTGAAGCAAATCAAAATTGTTATTTAAGAAGTGATAATAGATTACTTGTTGCTTTAGGCTTAGAAAATACTGTAGTAATTGAAACTGATGATGTAGTTTTTGTAGGAGATATTAAAAAATCTCAGGACGTAAAAAAAGTAGTAGAGGAATTGAAAAGTAAGAAGAT
>MWOU01000181.1 GCA_002025975.1 Prochlorococcus sp. HOT208_60m_813B04 | reverse complement strand
TTATTGATCGATTTTCGAGACTGGTGATTTTATTTGATAAAGCAGTGAGAGGTAGACAATCGAATGAAAAAAGATTAAGTCTTGAAGATAAAGAGATATCAAAATATGTAGAAAGAGATTTACTCGAAAACTCACTTGAAGAATTGGAGGTTCTCGATGAGGCAGGATCGAAATTTGAAAAAGAAAAAGTTTTTGATGGCTCTTTAACCCCAGTTTTTTTTGGGTAGGCCATGACTAATTTTGGTGTAAGACCATTTTTAGATAGTTTTTTAAAAATGGCACAAAAACCAACTCCAAGGAAAAGTAATAAAGGGGGTATTGAACCTTCAAGCGATGAATTTAGTGGGTTTGTTTTTAAGCTTCAGGCAAATATGGATCCAAAGCACAGAGATAGGGTTGCTTTTA
>MWOU01000180.1 GCA_002025975.1 Prochlorococcus sp. HOT208_60m_813B04 | reverse complement strand
GATCAAAACTATTAAGTAAAATTCAAGATGCTTATAACAAAGATCCTGATCTGAAAAATTTAATTTTTGATGATTGGTTTAATAATGAAATTGCGACAAGATTAGATAACTTAGCTAAGGTAGTTTCTCTATCCACAAAGGCAGGTATACCAGTCCCATGTTTATCCAGTACTTTAGATTATTTGAATAGTTATAGACCCAATAGACTTCCTTAGAATCTTGTGCAGGCAATGAGAGACTGTTTTGGCTCTCATACATATGAAAGAATTGATAGGGAAGGTAATTTTCATACTGAATGGATGAAATGATTGAAAAGGTTAAAAATGGATATACACTTAACATTTACAAAGACAAGTTAGAGCTATCAACAGCGGTTTTTAAGTTTATTCAAAGCCATATTATTCATACTT
>MWOU01000179.1 GCA_002025975.1 Prochlorococcus sp. HOT208_60m_813B04 | reverse complement strand
TTTGTGCCCTAATTACATTCCTAATTCTTTTTATTGCATTGATTTTTAATAAAGTAGATATTAAAAAGTTTCAATAAGAGCCCTAGAATGGTAATAGCCTAAATTTTATTTTAATGTCATTTACTTCCTACGATATTCCACCTCAAGAAAGTAAAGGGAAGTGGTTTAGGAGTCATTTACTTGGAAGGGAGATCGAACTTGGTGAATGGTATAGTCTTGAATCAAATGATTTAGATTTGCTTATGGCGGAGACTGCAGAAATTAGAAGTGATCTTGATTTTAAGGAAAAAAATATAGGAAAATTTAGGACTGCGGGATATTTTTTGGAGTTAGCAAGAATAATTGAGAAAAGGAAGTTGTTGGAAAGTTAATTAGATGGGAAATAATTCTTTCTAGAATATGGCCCCCATAATTCATATTTATACATTAAGGATTTAAATTCTTTATTTTTCTCAAATGAATCTA
>MWOU01000178.1 GCA_002025975.1 Prochlorococcus sp. HOT208_60m_813B04 | reverse complement strand
GAAGTGATCAATTTAAATAAAGTTAAAACCAAAAGCAGTTCTAAAAAAATTCTAGAAAAGGAAAAGGTAAAGATAAAATATTTTGCAAACAGACTTATTCGTAAATCTTAAATAAAAATAATTTTTTCTAATTACTTAAAGCAATAAGCCACAGAAGAAAAAAATAATAATTTATCATAAGTAAAAATACTTAAAATGCGTATAAGTAAGATTTTAAATTCTCTTGAAAAATCCTGGGAAAGAGATGATATTCTTTTAAATTTAAAGAAGGGATTAGGAACAGATGAGATAGTTAATGAATTTCTTGTAAAAAACGAAAGGCAAATTAAAGAATTAAATTCTTTATTAAGACCAGAAGATATTGATTTATTAGATCAAGTAGAACAACTCTCGAGGTGCGAATCTAAATTAATAA
>MWOU01000177.1 GCA_002025975.1 Prochlorococcus sp. HOT208_60m_813B04 | reverse complement strand
TCCTGTTCGTTATCCCCACGTTTATGGAATTAATATGCCTAACAGAGATGAATTAATAGCTCACGATAGAACAATAAGTGAAATTGCTGATCAACTTGAAATTGATAGCCTTGTTTATCAAAGTGTTGAAAGTTTGCGTAAATCTATAATAGGTGATTCTCATATTAAAGATTTGGAGATGAGTTGCTTTACTGGTACTTATGTAACAAGAACAGTAAAGCAAGAATACTTAAATTGGGTTGAAAATGAATATAAATCTTAGTCGAGAAAATTTTCAAGTCGGAAACAATTTACAAGAAACTCACCTGTCTCGAAATTTAAAAAGTCAATTAAAAAATTTGTTTTATTAGATTTAAAATTTAATTTATCAAAGTTTAATCTAGCAGATTTATTTTTATTAGTTTCAATATCAAGGTAATGGT
>MWOU01000018.1 GCA_002025975.1 Prochlorococcus sp. HOT208_60m_813B04 | reverse complement strand
TCCCTCTAAACCCAAATCAAATAATCCCAGTTTTACCATCGCTAAAGGAAATAATGAAACTAGAGACCAAAGAAAATAAATAAATCAATTTAAAAAAAATGATGTTGTAATGAACACTTATTTAGTACATAGATAATGCAATTTCATTAGAAATTAACTATGTTATGTATGTCTACTAAAGTACGAAAAGCTTAAAATGAAATCCATTGACGAACACATCCAAAAAGATCAATCGGAAATCGAATCTGCAAAAGCAGAGGGCAATCTTCCAAAGGTCAGACATTTAACTGAAGAGCTAAAAGAACTCGAAGACTATAAGGATCATCATCCAGAGGATAAACATGACCCTAATGCTTTGGAACTATTCTGCGATGCCAACCCAGATGAACCAGAATGTCTTGTTTATGATGATTAAGTTTTATTTTGATAGATAATTCACAATAAAAAAGGGCTCTAAAGGCCCTTTTTTTTATTAATTAATTTTATTAGTAATCTCTATTAAAGTCGGATGGACTTCCTGTAAGTGAACATACAACCGACTCTTCATTTTTCATTTCCTTGACTTCTACAATTGGTCTTCCCATTTTTTTCAAAACTTCAATATCTTGAATGGTTTGACATCTAGCTATTATTTTTCCTTGTTGATCAAAGCAAGTATAGAAATTCATATTGTTTTTAAAGAGGTATCTTATTTATGACTAATTTTCATAATTAAATCAAGTGGTTTTTTTACAAAAAAATTCAAAATTTAATTTAGATCCTTTTCCATACTTCAGAAAGCAGTGAAGATAAACCTTTTTTTAAAGATGAAGAAATAACTAAAACTTTCTTTTTAGATAAATCTTCTAACTTTTTTGAAATTATTTTCAAATAATCATCATCTACCAACTCCATTTTATTTAATACTATTATCCTCTCTTTATCTAAAAGACCTTTTCCATATTTTTTTAATTCCTGCTCAATTATCTCAAAATCATGTAAAGGATTTTCTGCAATTACATCAATTAAATGAACAAGTATCTTCGTTCTTTGGATATGCCTTAAAAAATCATGGCCTAAACCTACTCCATCAGCTGCCCCTGATATTAATCCAGGAATATCCGCAAAAAGGCAACCATTCCCATCAATTTTTCTTACTACACCTAAGTTAGGTATTAGAGTTGTGAAAGGATAATTTGCGATTTTTGGACGGGCAGATGATATAACAGAAATCAAGGTACTTTTTCCAGCATTTGGAAGACCTATAATCCCAACCTCTGCAAGAAGTTTTAGTTCTAATTGAACCTCCCATATCTCACCATCTTTTCCTTCAGTGAATGATTCTGGAGCTCTATTTTGATTACTTAAATAGTAAGCATTACCATGTCCACCTCTTCCTCCAATGGCAATAGTTAAACTCTGTTTATGTTTAGTTAAGTCTCCTAAAATAATGCCGGTTTTAATATCCCTTATTTCTGTACCGCAGGGTACTTTAAGGATTGTATCCTCACCTGAAGCACCTGATCTCTTATTAGGACCTCCTTTGCATCCATCTTCAGCAATTATTTCACGTTTGAATTTGAAATCTAATAATGTTTGAAGATTATTATCAGCCATCAAAATAACTGAACCCCCTCTTCCACCATTTCCCCCCGAAGGTCCTCCAGCAGGAACGAATTTTTCCCTTCTAAATGAAACTATTCCATTTCCACCTTTTCCAGCTTTAAGAATAATGTTGGCTTGATCAATAAATTGCACTTAGTACGTTTATTAAATTATTTTCTAGGTATTTTAAATTTTATTTTATCCACGCAATACTGCAACCAGGGCCACCCTCGTTGTTGGCTGCATCTTCAATCTTATCAACATAATTTAAACCTGATAACCAATTTCTTAGTCCTTTCTTTAATTTCCCTGTGCCAATTCCATGAACAATCCATAATGGTCCATGAAATTTTCTAATTTTCTCCTCAATAATTATTTCGGCTTCATGAACTCTTAAACCTCTTACGTCAATTGTATTTTTACTAGTTCTAATTTTAGAAAAAGAAAAATCTTCTCCTGTAGACTTGATCTCAATTTTTGACCTTTTAAAATTAGGCTTTTCTCCATTAATACCTTCAAAGTCATTTACAGATAATGTGCTTCTAAATGAACCACATTTAATTTCATAAAAACCACCTTTTTTATCTAAATCTATAATTTGTCCCGTACTATTTAGGCTTTTAATCTTTACGAAATCCCCTACCTGAGGGTTCCATGATATTGACTTTTCAGATTTTTTTTGGGTTAAATATTCCTTCTCAATTTCCTTTAATCTTTTTCCAATAATTCTCGTATCCTCTCCATTAACATTTTTATCTCTTAATTTTTTAATCAAATCTATCACCTCTTTTTTAGCGGATATAATATGTTTTGATAATTTAGACCTTTCAATTTCCTGAATTTTTTGAGCATTTATTTTTTGATATTCATAATTTCTCTTCAGTTCATCATGTAATATTTCAGTCCTTGCAATCAATTCTGCAGCAGCTTCTGCAGAATTTTGTTGTTTAATCCTCTCTTCCTCAAGTCCTTTAATAATACTGTTAATATTGTCAACTTCTTTTGGCTTTAGATAATTTGCAGCTTCATTAAGTATGCTTTCATCGAGACCAATTCTCTTTGAAATTGACAAAGCATTACTTCTCCCAGGAATACCCCAGTTGAGTATATATTTTGGCTTCAAAGATTCTTCATCAAAGGCAACTGATGCGTTTTCAAATCTTGAGTCGTTATATTTTAAAGCCTTAATATCTCCATAGTGTGTAGTTGCCAAAGTGATATCAGATTTATTTGCAAATTCTTTTAATAAAGCCATCGCAAGAGCACTTCCTTCAAGAGGATCTGTGCCAGATCCAATCTCATCTAACAAAACAACTGATAATCCTTTCTTATAATCAAGTGAATCTAAAATCTTTTTTATGCGGGATATATGCCCACTGAAGGTAGATAAATTTTCTTCTAATGATTGATTATCTCCTATATCCACATATATATTTGGACAAAAAGGGATAATAGGATTATTAGTTGAAGGTATCAATAATCCTGCTCTAGCCATAAGTAAAGACAAGCCCAACCCTTTTAAAGCTGCTGTTTTACCTCCAGTATTTGGACCTGTAATAGCTACAACCTTAATATTTCTATTTATATAAAAATCGACAGCTACTGGTGAAGGGGCACCTTTTTTCTTATGTTCCCAAATCAATAAAGGATGAGAAAAACCAATTAAAGAAATAATAGGATTTTTCTCAAATGTAGGAGTTTTACCTCCAATCCATTTCGAATATCTTGAACGAGTTAGGGCATTTTCTAATCTTAATAAAATGGATGCCATTTCAATAAGATTTTTTGAATTATCACTAACAACCTGAGACCATTTCTTAAGTAATTTAAATTCTTCTGCTGTGATCTTAGCCTCTAAAGAAGCAATCTTATTACCTTTATTTACTACACTTTCAGGTTCAAAATATACTGTATTTCCTGAAGATGAAGAGTCATGAATTATTCCTTTAAATTTATCTACATAATTAACTTTCACTGCTAAAACAGGCCTTCCATATCGATCTCCAATAGTAGTATCCTGCAAATAAGCTAAATTCTTTTGAATAAATTTCTCAACTAATATTTTTCTTTCAATTTTCTTAGATAAAAATTCTTTTCTAAGAATAGATAGTTCATTACTAGCATTGTCTGAAATCCTTCCATTGGATTCAATGCCTTTTTTAAAAATCGTTTCGATATTCTGATGGTCAATTAAATTTTTTGTGAATGATGAAATATAAGGCCTTTGTTCAAAATCTAATAAGATTTTTTTTAAATTTCTCGCTGCAGCAATTGTTTTCGCTATTTCTAACAATTCAGAAGATGAAATTACACCTCCCTTCGAACAAATTTCAATATTTCTACTAATATCAAAAACACCAGAAAAACTAATTAATTTATCTAAATTTTTTTCTAGCTCATTAATTTCAACAGTTTCATTCAAAAGTCTTTTAGATGCCTCGTATTCTGAAGGTATAACAAAACTTAAAATTGATCGTTTACCCATTTCCGTTGAGGCGAATGAAGATAAATGCGTTTTTAGTGAATCCCACTCTAAAAGGTTTATAGATTCTTCTTCTAAGGTGTTATCTGAATATGATTTTTTAGAATAACTTTTCTCTTGCATACAAAAAAAAAGAATCAAACATTCGATTGAATCCCCTCAGGAGGAACATAAAGCATCTCAAGCCAGTTTCCTTCAGTATCCTTCATATAAAAAGATGCTGTTCCATCTCTATGCTCATGTAAAGGACCAACTTTTACACCAGAATTTTTTAAATCATTTTGAATGTTTTCCACTTCTTTTTTATTTTCAAAATGAAAAGCAAAGTGAGGTCCCGCAGCTTTGTAGCTAGGACCTAACAACGCAAGTCCATCTTTCCCTTTACCTGCCTCTAAATAAGACCAATCATTATCATCCCAAACCAAATTCATGCCCAGCTTCATATAAAAAGATTTCGCCCTCTCGAGATTCTCTACTCTAAGTGCAATGTGACCAATTCTATTTACTCCTTGTGAAAACTTCAAAATAAAGCAATTAATTTATTACTTATTTAAGAATAAACCAAATTTTTATTAATAATGAGTTTTTAAGTATCCTGCAACCATTGAGATGCATCACAAGCATGATAAGTGAGTATTAATTTTGCTCCTGCTCTTTTAAAACTAAGCAATGTCTCTAAAACAATATCTTTTTCGTTAATCCAGTTCTTCATAGCAGCAGACTTTACCATGGAATACTCCCCACTAACGTTGTATGCAGCTATGGGCTTATTTGAAAATGTGCTTAGTCTAAAAACAATATCCAAATATGAAATTCCTGGTTTTACCATTAAAATATCAGCTCCTTCATACTGATCCAATGCAGACTCAATTAAAGCCTCTTTTGAATTGGCTGGGTCCATTTGATATGTAGACTTATTGTCTGGAATTATTTTCTTACTATTTTCTCTAGGAGCCGAATCTAAAGCAGTTCTAAATGGACCATAATAAGCAGATGAATATTTTGCTGTGTAACTAATAATACCTACATCAATAAATCCTTGACTATCAAGAGCAGTTCTGATTGCTCCAACTCTCCCATCCATCATGTCACTAGGGCCAATAAAATCTGCTCCAGCTCTAGCTTGAGTTAAA
Organism: Prochlorococcus sp. HOT208_60m_813B04; assembly: GCA_002025975.1. Lineage (GTDB taxonomy): Bacteria > Cyanobacteriota > Cyanobacteriia > PCC-6307 > Cyanobiaceae > Prochlorococcus_A. Next base: position 1,940 of record MWOU01000018.1, on the reverse strand, counting down.
GCTTGTTTTTTTAAAATTTCAATCGTTTCATCATTCAATATTTTTCCAGTTTCATCAACTAAGCCATCATGTCCATCACACGAGTAAGGGTCCAAGGCAACATCTGTCATTATTGCCATTTCTGGAATCTCTTTTTTTAATATTCGAATAGCTCTAGGAATTAAACCCTCTTCATTAAAACACTCTGCTCCATCTTCAGTCTTTAAGCTATCGTTTATTTTTGGGAAAAGAACAATACACCTAATTCCCAATTCCCACGCCCTAGTGACCTCCTTGATTAAGCCATTCATATCCCATCTAAAAGTTCCTGGCATTGCCGAAATTTCCTCTTTAAAATCTTTTTCATGAATAAATAATGGATATATAAAGTCCGAAGCTTCTAGATGGTTTTCTCTTACCATTTTTCTAATTGCCTCAGACCTTCTTAATCTTCTTGGACGAATAATCGAATTCATTTGAATATTATTTAAATTGAAAAATATTTATCTAATACATTAATCGCTCACCTCACACTTAAATCAATCAGAGACTCCTTTTGTTCAGGAAAATTAACTAAAGTTTATTTAGTAAGAGCAAAAAAAAGTTACAAAAATATTTTGCACAATCTTCATTTTTAACAAATTTACGTCATTAAGAGATAATATCTTCTAGTTAAGTGTTTATTTTAAGGAGAGCATCTTTGAAAATAATTAATGGATTTCATCTGAAAAATGTAAGAGGCGATATTCTTGGAGGCATCACAGCCGCAGTAGTGGCTTTACCTCTCGCTCTTGCTTTTGGTAATGCTGCGTTAGGGCCTGGCGGAGCAATTTATGGACTATACGGAGCAGTAGTAGTTGGTTTTTTAGCAGCATTATTCGGCGGTACACCTGCTCAAGTTAGTGGACCAACAGGCCCCATGAGTGTAACTGTTGCAGGGGTAGTGGCAGGCTTAGCGGCAGTAGGGGTACCAAGAGATCTTACTGCAGGACAAATTTTACCTTTAGTTATGGCAGCGGTAGTCATTGGCGGCTTACTGCAAATATTATTCGGGATTCTAAAACTAGGTAAATACATTACTTTAGTTCCATATTCTGTTGTTTCCGGATTCATGTCTGGTATAGGAGTAATAATCATTGCGCTTCAGATTGGACCATTACTTGGAATTAGCACTCGAGGTGGAGTAGTCGAATCTTTAACTACTGTATTTTCAAATTTCCAGCCAAATGGTGCTGCTATTGGAGTAGCAATAATGACATTAGGTATAGTATTTCTTACTCCTAGAAAAATAAGTCAATGGGTGCCTTCTCCTCTCTTGGCCCTATTGATAGTTACCCCAATATCAATATTAATTTTTGGAGATGGTGCTATTGATAGAATTGGAGAAATTCCAAGGGGAGTTCCATCTTTAAATTTCCCAAGTTTTAATCAATATTTCCCAATTATTTTCAAAGCAGGATTAGTCTTAGCAGTACTTGGCGCAATTGACTCTTTACTGACCTCTCTAGTAGCAGATAATATCTCTCAAACAAAACATAATTCTGATAGAGAACTTATTGGTCAAGGAATAGGAAATGCTGTTGCAGGTCTGTTTTCAGGTTTACCTGGAGCAGGAGCAACCATGAGAACAGTTATAAATGTTAAATCTGGAGGATCAACTCCCATTTCTGGAATGGTTCACTCGGTTGTGTTGTTGATAGTTTTAGTTGGCGCAGGACCTTTAGCTGAGCAAATACCAACTGCGTTGCTTGCAGGAATTCTTATAAAAGTTGGTCTAGATATTATTGATTGGGGATTCTTGAGGAGGGCTCACAAATTATCTTTAAAAACTTCAGTTGTTATGTACGGAGTACTACTAATGACTGTTTTTTGGGATTTAATTTGGGCAGTTTTAGTAGGTGTATTCATAGCAAATATGCTCACTATCGATTCAATAACCGAAACTCAACTAGAAGGTATGG
>MWOU01000176.1 GCA_002025975.1 Prochlorococcus sp. HOT208_60m_813B04 | reverse complement strand
AGAGTTCAGATAGTGCTAATTTGACGCAATCAGCAGGCGTGCCAGAACATCCCCATGCTTCAATTCCTTCCTCAAATAATTCGTCCGCTCTCTCCACTCTTAGTGGAGATTGTAATGTAAGGCCATGACCAGTAGCTGATCTTTCTTGGTCAGGACATACTACTTTTATATTATGTCCCCTTTTTTGCGCGGACTTTGCTAAAGCTCTTATCCCAGCAGCAAAAACACCAGCATCATTGCTAATTAATATATTTAACGGTTTCATTAATAAATAAATTTTATTTATGGACGATATTTAAGTAAGATAAAGAAATACTTATTTTTACTATATCAGTGAGTCAGATTGAATCATTAAGTCAAATTGAGGAAAAACTAAATAATCTTTCTCTAAAAGCAAAAAATAATATAGATAATGCCAATACAAATGAAGAACTC
>MWOU01000175.1 GCA_002025975.1 Prochlorococcus sp. HOT208_60m_813B04 | reverse complement strand
TGTTGAGAAATTCATTCTTTCTTAATTCAGATTTTATTACAAGGTATAGATTATTTTTGGTCTTAAGTAAATTGATACTAGCGAAAAGACCAATACCTGAATTACCTCCAGTAATTAAAATATGTTTATTTTTAATCATTTAATTTGCTATGTTTTTTTTTATAATAGAAAAATTTTTAAATATTTTTTATTTTGTAATCTTATGAATTATTGTTAAAAATAAACATATTTTAATTACTGGAGGTAATTCAGGTATTGGTCTTTTCGCTAGTATCAATTTACTTAAGACCAAAAATAATCTATACCTTGTAATAAAATCTGAATTAAGAAAGAATGAATTTCTCAACACAATTAAGAAATATTTTGATAAAAATTACCTCAGTAAATATTTAAATATTATTGAAAATTGTGATCTTTCAAAT
>MWOU01000174.1 GCA_002025975.1 Prochlorococcus sp. HOT208_60m_813B04 | reverse complement strand
AAGTTCGAGACACTTCAGTTACATGCAGGCCAAGTCCCTGATCCAACTACAAATTCTAGAGCAGTACCCATCTATCAAACTAGTTCCTATGTCTTTGATAATGCAGAGCATGGAGCGAATCTTTTTGGATTAAAAGAATTTGGAAATATTTATACTCGACTTATGAACCCTACCACAGACGTCTTCGAAATAAGGATGGCAACTTTGGAGGGAGGTATGGCAGCACTTGCAACATCCTCAGGTCAAGCTGCTCAATTCTTGGCAATAGTGAACTGTATGACTGCAGGGGATAATTTTGTCTCTACTTCTTTTCTATATGGTGGGACCTACAATCAATTTAAAGTACAATTTCCAAGATTAGGAATAGAAGTTAAATTTGCAGATGGCGATAGTATCGATAG
>MWOU01000173.1 GCA_002025975.1 Prochlorococcus sp. HOT208_60m_813B04 | reverse complement strand
CAAACCTAAAACAATGAAAAACAGTAAAACTGTATTGGCTTTTGTTGAGGATCCTGATGGTTATAAAATTGAACTTATTGAAAGAGATTAAAAGCTCAGAAGTTTTTAATTAAATAAACAAATAACTAAAATTTAAAAAGATTGAATTATCAAATATATCGTTTTCAATTGGCGAAAAAATACCTCTAAGATCACATTGGAAGGATTCTGCAGCTCCAATTATTGTAAAAGATAATTTCTAAGACGAGGAATTATTAAAAATAAAATTAAAACTATAAACAATCTACATTAATTCTATTTAGAATTTATAGACAATCTATATAGATTTATATATCATAGAATTATCTTATAAAGCTTATGCCTAGTAATTGGTCAAAAATAAGAGATGAATGGCTTGATAGAACCGCGATTGC
>MWOU01000172.1 GCA_002025975.1 Prochlorococcus sp. HOT208_60m_813B04 | reverse complement strand
TTTACTAACTGGAAAAAGTAATAAGAGATTTATTAGTGGAAGATATTTAAAAAATCTTTTTTCTCAAATATATGAATATCCTCAATGGTTAATTGATACATGTTATTTAAAAGTTGGTGATTCTGCTGAGGTAATAACTTTATTACTTAAAAATAAAAGTACTACTAAAAAAAAGAAATTATCAAATATAAGTCTCAATGAATTACTAAGCGAAACAACACCTGCATTATCAAAACTTAATGAGGATGAGAAAAATTTAGAAATTAAAAATATTTGGGAAACATTACCTGAAGAAAACCATCTAATTTTTAATAAAATTCTTACAGGAACTTTTAGAGTAGGAGTCTCTATAGGTTTAATCACAAAATCAATATCAAAACTAATTAATATTGATGAAGAGATTATTTCTCATAGGTTGATGGGTGATTTTAAACCTTCAACTGATTCATATGAATTTTTAATTAACAAGAATATCAATCTTCAAGAGTTAAATTCCAAACCATTTCCATTGCTTTTGGTTATAAC
>MWOU01000171.1 GCA_002025975.1 Prochlorococcus sp. HOT208_60m_813B04 | reverse complement strand
TGCATCAATATCTGGTAATAGGACTGTTTTATTAGGGCTAAGTATTTTTGCGGTTTCGGCCATGAAGTGCACGCCGCAAAAAATTATTATATCTGCATCATTATTAGCAGCTTTCCTAGATAGATCTAATGAATCGCCAATAAAATCTGCAATTTCCTGAATCTCTGGAGCTTGATAATAGTGCGCAAGAATAATTGAATTAGCTTTTTTAAACATCTCTCTTAAACCAAGATTTCTTTTAAGCAGGTTGTGCATATGACCAAAAATCACAAGATCAACTTTTCTTCTCTTTTGTATTTGAGAAATAGCCAAAGACAAATCTCTATCTCCCCAATCTAATGAGGGTAATTTCCAGTCTTTCCCGCAAATGCTTTTAGGTTCTGAGCCTAAACCCGAAGGGCCAG
>MWOU01000170.1 GCA_002025975.1 Prochlorococcus sp. HOT208_60m_813B04 | reverse complement strand
TGTTTAGAAATAATTCAATTTAAAAAACCTTACTTATTTCAAGAACAAGAAATTTACTTATTAGGAATAGCTGTTGTTATACCAAAAAGCGGTTTTGAGGATATTTTAAAAATGTGTACTGAAATAGGAATTGATTATATACAGCCATTATTTTCAGAAAGACAGGTAAACAAAAATTTAAATTTTTCGAAAAAACTTTTGAGATGGAAATCAATTATCAAAGAAGCAGTTGAGCAAAGTGAGAGATTATGGAAACCTTCTATTTTAAATTGTATGGATATTATTGAATGGCTAAAAAGTAGAAATAATCAAGAAAGAGTTTCAATTTCTATAACTAGAGAAGAAACAATATATGACTTAAATCAATGGTTAAGAAAACAGCAAGATTTTGATAATAAAAAAGGAGGTATTT
>MWOU01000169.1 GCA_002025975.1 Prochlorococcus sp. HOT208_60m_813B04 | reverse complement strand
GTCTGCGCCTTGTATTTTGACATTTTCAAACTGGGTACTATAAGCAAAAGAATCCTCCAAGTTAGTATTTGATAAATCTGTTCCATCTAAAACAGCTGAGTCTAAAGTTACTTCTCTTAAGTTGGAGTTACTTAAATTAGTATCTTTCAATTTTGCTCCATAAAGAGTCGCATTTTGGAGTTCACAACCGGACAAATTTGCGTCTTGTAAATCAGTCAAATAGAAAGTTGCTCCTTTTAAATCAGATCCAGAAAAATCAGCCCCTACCAAAGATTGTTTACCATAATCCAGCGCAGCGAAGCTTCTAAAAGGGAGGGTTAAAACAACTATTAAAAAAGTTAAAATTATAAATCTCATTTGTTTGAGTAGTATTACAGTAAATTCTAACTTCTTAAGCTGAAATCTAAAAATT
>MWOU01000168.1 GCA_002025975.1 Prochlorococcus sp. HOT208_60m_813B04 | reverse complement strand
GAATAATCTAACAGCTTTTTGAAAGGTAAATTGAATAAAGATCAATCCGCCAACGATTACTAAAACAGTAACGACTCTGCCTTCAGGACTTAAAGGTTGAACTTCTCCAAAACCAATAGTGGTTATTGTGATTAGAACCATCCATAAGCAATCACTCCATTCCCATCCCTCTGTTATTCGATAGCCAAATGCACCTAAAAAAAACCAGAAAGAATAAAGAATAAATAAGACCAAACCAAGGCCTTAAATAGTCTTTAATAAAATAGAACTCAAATAATCTAAGCTTCATATCCCTTATTATCGTTAACTATGCAAAAATTTCAAAAAAATTTTCTATTATGTTCCTAAAACTATTTATTTGTTGGTGAAATACATATTAAGCAGGTTATTGATATTTATTTTCGT
>MWOU01000017.1 GCA_002025975.1 Prochlorococcus sp. HOT208_60m_813B04 | reverse complement strand
ATTTCAATATCAATGGAATAAGCTATTCAAAATTAGATTTACTTAAAAAAATAGAAGCCTAAATCAAGTGTTTCCTACCTAGAACTATTATTAAAAATTTTAAAAAAGTATTTTTTTCTCACCTCTAAAACAGAATACTTGCCCATTTATGATTCCAAGAAAATAAAAAAAGCAATCCCAAAAAACAACTATCTATTTAAAGAAATATGTCACGGTTATGTTACATATATGTAGTAAATATCTTGAAAATAACTTAATTTCAGCTCAATACTTTACATTTGTTAATAGTAGTGTTACATTAGTTAACAATTACAAAACTTCAATGGCTAATTCAAACGTTACTACTGAATCAGGCGGCAGACAGAACATGTTTCCTACTGAAACACGTCCTTACATAGACGAGTCTGTTTCATACGACAGCTACCCACAAAATGCAGAGAAAGTTAATGGTCGTTGGGCAATGATTGGCCTTGTTGCATTAGTAGGTGCTTACGTTTCAACTGGGCAAATTATTCCTGGCATTTTTTAATGAGTCCACTTTCAGGTTTTTTAGCCGTAATTGTATTCTTTACAGCGACGCTCGTTGCTTATCTAACTAAGCAATTTCAAAATGAAAATTTAAACTATTTATCTTCTAACCAAATGAAAAACACAAACAAAAAAACCAAAACAATCGAAAAAGAAAAAGTTGTTGCTGAAACTCTTAATGGAAGATTCGCAATGCTTGGACTAATTGCTGCTGTTGGAGCATATCTAACAACAGGACAAATAATTCCTGGTTTCGTTTAAAACAAACTATTTAATAAACCTATAACTCAAAAAAAATGGAAAATTCAAAACCAACTTATTGGCAAAACGCCGAAAGAACTAATGGAAGAATGGCAATGATGGGCTTATTTGCATTAGTTGTAAATTATGGCTTATTCGGCTGGATAATTCCAGGAATTTTTTAAAATGAACTTAGGCTTACTTTTTCTTAAAGTAAATACTTTAGGAGTTATAACTCTTTCTGAACTTGATTGGATAACTAACCATCAATCTGAATTTTCAAGGCTAGATATGGCTTTAGTTATCAAAATCGGCCGTCTTATGGATTCTGGAGTAGTGGAAATAGATCATAGATTGCCTGTTTAATTTTTAAAAAATTGATCGTCATGAGTGTTTGTCAATAGGGATACTGACAAGCACTTTTTTTATGAGAAAAAATATTTATTAAAAAAAAAGAGATTATTTCTTAGCTAAAAACAATCTCCAAGTTACCTAATTCTTACATGAAAATTTCAAGTAAGTTCCTCGATTTTAATTGATTTATTTTTATAGTAAATACGCAAAAATGCTTTTATTATTTATCTTTTTAAGCCACCTCTTTTTATCCATAGGAACCATGTAACCCAAATAGGAGGGAGAAATCTTATTAAAAAAGAAATTTTATATATATAAAATTGAGCATTTTCACTTTGAAATAAATTTATCAAAAAGGAAGATGTAGTTACCCAGATTAAAATTATTAATATATTTGCTCCCAACAAAGCGAATTTATTTTGTTTGAATATTTTTGGCATAAGATAAATTTTTCTATATTCTTAATTTTAAATAATCTCGGAAAATAAATTATACATTTTCAAAAAAACTTTAAATTTAAAATCCATATCCAAATAAAAAAAATACTAAATTTTAATCCCTCTCCAAATAACATTCCAAAAGCAATAGGTGGCGAAAATATTAAAAAAAGAACTGATAATAAACTAAATAAAGCAAATGATCCTCTTAAAAAAAAATTCTTTCTTTTTGTTCTTCTTAAATTTTTTAAGGTATTCCACTCCCATTCAATAAACCTGTAGAACTTTTCTGATAATAAAAATAAATACTTCATTTAATATTATTAATTTCTATCGGTTTTTCCTATTTATAAAATTAAATTCTACTATTAGCAATAAACTTTATCCCCTTCTTCAGAAAGATAGTAAATTCTATTTTCTGAACTTACAAAGAAAGTTAATCCCTTATATTGTGATCTTTTAAATTTATCTAATCTAAGTTTATGTAAATCCCAATTATCTGTACTTATATCAGGATTAAATTCTTGTTCTTTTAAAAAAGGTACATAAGTTGGAATAATAGTTCTTTTTTGGGTTAACTTTCTATTTCGTTTTGAATAAAAATATAATAAAAATAAAAGTACAAAAACAAGAATTAATAATATATTTGTCATTGTCAATCTTTCTAATTTGAAAAAACTTTTTTTTGGAGAATCAAGAACTTTTCACAATAAATTTCTTAGTAAGTAAAAAATCCTATTTTTATATTCTTGTATTTTTGAATACTTATCAAGGGTTTACCTAAATCAGATTATAAAATGAGTCGCATTTTCAACATGACTCAAAATTCCATGAATACTCCTTATGCAAAAAGAGTAGCTGAAAAATTTAGAGAAGCTCAAAACTATTTAAAAACTAATGGTTTTAGTAGATCAACTAAACATTTACTGGAAGATATTGAAAATTCAGTTGAAAGATAATGCCAATACCCTCTCACTTTCCACATTTACAATATGGCTACGATGATGGCTTTACAACCATTGTTTTTGGGTTAATAGGTAGTTGCTTAGGATGTATCTTAATTTTATTAATTTCATATTTTGAATTTAAATTCAAAAAACAAAATAGTAAGCCTTAAGAGACTTACTAAACATTAAATAAGAACTCCATTACATCACCTTCGTTAACAATATATTCCTTACCTTCACTTCTTAAAAGACCTTTAGTTTTTGCATTGGCAATTGAACCTGAATCAATTAAATTTTGATACGAAATAGTCTGAGCTCTAATAAATCCTTTTTCAAAATCAGTATGAATGACTCCTGCTGCCTGTGGGGCAGTCATCCCATCTTTAATGGTCCATGCTTTTGTCTCCTTTTCTCCAGTGGTGAAATAAGTTTTTAATCCCAATAATTTATATGTTGATCTAATTAAAGAACTTAATCCGCCTTCTTCTACTCCTAAACCAATAAGGTAGTCTTTTTTATCTTCTGGTTCTAACTCTATTAATTCAGATTCGACTTGCGCTGATATTTTTATACATTCTGTATTTTCATTGCTTGCAAAAATCTGAACTTTTGATGAGAAATCATTACCTTCAGCTAAATCATTTTCATTCAAATTTGTTGCGTAAATAATTGGTTTGGCAGTAAGGAAGCCTAGTTGCTTAATTATTAAATTTTCTTCTTCACTCAAAGATATTGATCTAACTGAAAGGCCTTTCTCTAGCTCTTCTTCAATTTTTTCTAGTAAGGTGTCTTCTTTTGCTACCTCTTTACTAGTTCTAACCTGTTTTTTAATTCTTTCTCTTCTTTTTTGGAGTTGGGATAAATCAGCTAAGTTCAATTCCAGATTAATTATCTCAATATCATCCAAGGGATCTACCTTGCCCGAAACATGAATTACATCACTATCTTCAAAGCACCTTACAACATGAACTATTGCATCAACCTCCCTAATATTTGATAAAAATTTATTTCCCAAACCTTCGCCTTTACTAGCTCCTTTTACTAGTCCTGCGATATCTACAAATTCAATTTTTGTTGGGATAATATTTTGGCTAGAACTTAAATTACCTAACTCTTGCAACCTTTGATCTGGGACTGAAACTATGCCTTTATTAGGTTCTATAGTACAAAAGGGAAAATTAGCCGCTTGGGCCTTAGCATTTTCAACAAGTGCATTAAATAGAGTTGATTTTCCAACATTTGGTAATCCAATAATACCTGCTTTTAACATTTGAAAAAACTTATGAAAAAAAATCAAGAAAACATCTTCTAGTAATATAGTATTTACTTAACCAATCCTGGATAAGTTAATTATAATCGTCTTGATTATTTATTTAGTTCCTAAATATTCTCTACTTCTGCTTTTAAAAAGAAATGTTTGATTTAATAAAAAAAAATATTAATTTAAGAAGTGGAATTATACTCCTTTCTCTAGCTATATTTTTCGTTTTTATTACCAATTCCTTCAAAAAAAATAAGTCAAAAGATATTTCTGATTTTGTAGTTCAAGTTGAAAAAGGAATCCTCTCAGATTCAATTCATACTAGTGGTGAAGTAAAAGCCATAAGGACAAGCAATATTGGGCCTCGGAAGCAAGGCGTAATAAAAGAAATCAAAGTAGATGAGGGCG
>MWOU01000167.1 GCA_002025975.1 Prochlorococcus sp. HOT208_60m_813B04 | reverse complement strand
TACCACAACGTTGTTTGTCTAGGAAATTCATATGTTGCCTTTCTAGGTAATATAATTCCTGAAATTTAATGGCATCTGAGTTTAATTCCTTAAAGAGATCATCTATCTCTTTATGAGTCTCTGAGGATCCTGAAGAAGGATTATCAATTAAAATAGAAATACAATTTTCTAAAGTTTTTAATCTTTGTGATCCCCAAGATTCGATCAAGTGTCTACATCTTTTTAAAGAATTATATTTTTCAAGAAGTGATAAAGTTCCAAGTAAATTATCTTTAGGATTACTAAGCAATGTTAAAAACAACTCATTTGGATTAACAAAATTATTAATTTGATTTGATAATTCAGGATTATAAAGAGCTAAGTGATCAGTAAGAAGTGAAAATAAGTCAATAGCAAAAAATTCTTTTTGAAGATTTTGACTATTAGATTCTTTTAATTCATTTAAATAATTTAAA
>MWOU01000166.1 GCA_002025975.1 Prochlorococcus sp. HOT208_60m_813B04 | reverse complement strand
GCACAGGACCAAATTTTTCTATTGTATTTTTTCTTATCCATTTATCTAGCTCTTTAATCTCAATATTCGTTAAACCAGAATATGCACTCGCAAATTTAATTAATTCTTGGTCTTTCCATAATGCAAAACTGTAATCTGTATACAGACCAGCTCTTCTACCGCTACCGCCCTTAGCGTAAATTAGAACAGCATCTAGTTGCATAGGATTAACTTTATATTTCCACCAAATACCTTTCTTTCTACCAGATGCGTATATAGAAGTCTTTTTTTTAATTATTAATCCTTCAGTATTATTTTCTCGAGATTTTTCTTTATATGTTAAAGCATCAGGCCAATCTTTAGGAAAGATTAAATCACATATTTTGAAAATATCAGAGATATTATTCTGAGTTTTATTTTGCCATTTTGAAAAATATTTTTCTAACTCAATTCTTCTATTTTCTAATTTAATTTCTCTTATATCTCTCCCATTAATCTCTAAAAGATCATAAGCAATAAAAATAATTGGATATTTTATTTGGATTGATCTAGTAGGAGACTTTCTATTTATTCTTTTTTGCAGTAAAGAAAAATCAAAGGCAA
>MWOU01000165.1 GCA_002025975.1 Prochlorococcus sp. HOT208_60m_813B04 | reverse complement strand
CTGCAATTGGTTTTGCTATTGGTCTAGAAAGATTAATTTTACTAGCAGGAAAAGAGTTTGAAGTTCCAAGAACTACAGATATTTATATTATTAATCAAGGCTTAATTGCTGAATCATTAGCTATGGAATTATCTAGAAAATTAAGAAATTATGATTTGATAGTTGAGTTGGATTTAAGTGGATCTTCATTTTCTAAACAATTTAAAAAAGCAAATAAACTTAAATCTAAAAGTATTATTGTAATAGGTGATGATGAGGCAGCTAAAAGAGAATTTTTAATGAGACTCTTTGATCAGTCAGGTAATGGGAATAAAGAAGAAGTTATATCTTTTGATAATGATATTAAATTAGAAAAGTGGATTTATAATAACTTGCTTGCAAAGTGATAGTAATGCTCTTGATATTAGTCATAATTTTTCTTTTTATAATTATTTTTTTTAAGAATTTTTTTAAATTCAATAAAAAACAAAATGTTTTGAAGGCTAAAAAATTAATAACTTTCAATAAGAAAAATCTTAATAATTGGATGAATTTAACTAAAAAAGAAAGATATGACTTATTAAAAAAAAACTCTCTTGATTATATGGATAAAAGAAAAGTTTTATTAGACGAAATCAGAAATGAATATAAAAAAATTTCTAGAGAAAATTCTGAGGGGAACATTAAGAAAAAATAATTATGGAAAATTTCTGGACTTCAAATAAAACCATAAATGGATTGAGACATTTTGTTTTAGTAAATGAGACCAGAGAACAAGGAAAAATTACTTTCTTAATGGTTTCTGTACTTGATTCTGAAATTTACTTAAAAACTACTTATGAAGAACTCATAAATAGTAGAAAAGATCGGAAGAGCGGTTC
>MWOU01000164.1 GCA_002025975.1 Prochlorococcus sp. HOT208_60m_813B04 | reverse complement strand
CTGCAATTGGTTTTGCTATTGGTCTAGAAAGATTAATTTTACTAGCAGGAAAAGAGTTTGAAGTTCCAAGAACTACAGATATTTATATTATTAATCAAGGCTTAATTGCTGAATCATTAGCTATGGAATTATCTAGAAAATTAAGAAATTATGATTTGATAGTTGAGTTGGATTTAAGTGGATCTTCATTTTCTAAACAATTTAAAAAAGCAAATAAACTTAAATCTAAAAGTATTATTGTAATAGGTGATGATGAGGCAGCTAAAAGAGAATTTTTAATGAGACTCTTTGATCAGTCAGGTAATGGGAATAAAGAAGAAGTTATATCTTTTGATAATGATATTAAATTAGAAAAGTGGATTTATAATAACTTGCTTGCAAAGTGATAGTAATGCTCTTGATATTAGTCATAATTTTTCTTTTTATAATTATTTTTTTTAAGAATTTTTTTAAATTCAATAAAAAACAAAATGTTTTGAAGGCTAAAAAATTAATAACTTTCAATAAGAAAAATCTTAATAATTGGATGAATTTAACTAAAAAAGAAAGATATGACTTATTAAAAAAAAACTCTCTTGATTATATGGATAAAAGAAAAGTTTTATTAGACGAAATCAGAAATGAATATAAAAAAATTTCTAGAGAAAATTCTGAGGGGAATATTAAGAAAAAATAATTATGGAAAATTACTGGACTTCTAATAAATCCATTAATGGATTGAGACATTTTGTTTTAGTAAATGAGACCAGAGAACAAGGAAAAATTACTTTCTTAATGGTTTCTGTACTTGATTCTGAAATTTACTTAAAAACTACTTATGAAGAACTCATAAATAGTAGAAATTGGCACGAGGGTTGGATCAATCTTCCAAAGCTTCAATCGATTACAGAAGAATACGTCAAATA
>MWOU01000163.1 GCA_002025975.1 Prochlorococcus sp. HOT208_60m_813B04 | reverse complement strand
TTAATTTTCGAGGTCGATTCTGTTAAAGATCTTATTAAAACTTTGTTGAGAGCTTTTATGATGATTATTAATATTAATAATTTCAAAATATTCAATAAGACAGAGATGAAAGTTATTTCATCAGCAAAAAAATAGTCAATTGAAAAATAAAGTGAGAGGAGGAACCCTATAGGTTTTATAATTCCAGAGATTACCTCAGAAATAAAACCATCGAAATTTGTTTTTGTTCTTTTGGAAATCTTTTTAAAAAATGTTTTTGAAAGTTTAGAAATTATTATCGACAATAAAGTTCCAATAAAAAAAATAGATATTGCCAGAAGGAAGGTTTCAGTAAAAAATTTCATATTCAAATAAACCCTAAAAATTTATTTCTAATAAAATTTTAAATTATCTCTAATCAACAAAC
>MWOU01000162.1 GCA_002025975.1 Prochlorococcus sp. HOT208_60m_813B04 | reverse complement strand
ATCCATGACCATCTTCCGCTTCACCTTTTCCTGTCTCTAATGAGCCTAAGCAACCCAACTCTCCTTCAACACTAACTCCAACTGAATGAGCAAAATCTACTACTTTTTTAGTAACTGCAACATTATATTCGTAACTAGCGGGTGTTTTTGCATCTGCCTCTAGAGAACCGTCCATCATTACTGATGTGAAACCATTTATTGCTGCTGAGTAACATGTTGATGGCTCATTACCGTGGTCTTGGTGCATTACCACTGGAATATTAGGATATGTTTCTGTAGCAGCAAGGATTAGATGACGTAGGAAAATTTCTCCTGCATAATTTCTTGCCCCTCTTGAAGCCTGGAGGATTACAGGACTATCAGTTTCATATGCTGCTTCCATGATTGCTTGAACTTGTTCAAGGTTATTAACATTGAA
>MWOU01000161.1 GCA_002025975.1 Prochlorococcus sp. HOT208_60m_813B04 | reverse complement strand
TTTTACTTACAAAAAATAATTGTCCTTTTACTTTGTAGGTAGTCAAACTATTTTCTTTAGCTTTTGAGACAGTTATAACTTTTGCGACTTTTCTGCTGAAAAGGATTGCAGCTAATGCAACTCCAGCAATAACTCCAAGTGCAAGATTATGAGGTTTTGTCAGCATTGTAACCGCAAAAGTCATAAGCATTACTGCAGTATCACTTTTAGGTATCTTTCTAATATTTTTTAATCCATTTATATCTGCTGTACTTATCGCGATCGTTATCATGATTGCTACTAAAGCAGCCATTGGTATTGCTCCAATCCAAGACTTCAAGAGGATAATCATAATTAGTAGAGATATACCTGAGGAGAGAGTTGATAATCTAGATTTACCACCATTTTCAGTATTCATAACAGATTGCCCAACTAAGGCACATCCTGCCATTCCACCAAATAAGGATGCCACAATATTTGCGATCCCCTGTCCTCTT
>MWOU01000160.1 GCA_002025975.1 Prochlorococcus sp. HOT208_60m_813B04 | reverse complement strand
AGATTTTTCCAACTCTTTTTTGATTCCAGGATTTATGGTCTTATTTGTCTCTTTTAGAGTCATAAGATTTGTACTTTAGATTATTTAAAGACACTTGAAATGATAGTGATCCCCAAAAAAAATTGTGGATAGTTATTTCTTAAAAAAAGAAAATATTTTATTTTGCACATAGAAATTCAAATTTAATCAACATATTGTGGAAAACCCTGTTGAAAAATGCTTAAAAAGTGGATAACTCTTCGGGAGCATGTTCAAAACAAGCTTTTCTGGAAAACTTTTTAAGTATTAATACTTCATCAAAAAAAATTAAATGTAGTTTAAAAAGTTTCATAATCACTTGTTATAACTATGGGATCAGTACTTTTTAAAAAAGATAAAAAATCTATTCCAGGAGCTCATGTTGATAAAAAATTTAACAAGTTTTTATTCTTGATGTATCAA
>MWOU01000159.1 GCA_002025975.1 Prochlorococcus sp. HOT208_60m_813B04 | reverse complement strand
TTTCTTAGGATTACTAATTTTTACAATTTTGTTGTGAATTCAACCGTTTGATGAAAATTAAAGTATTCTCGAAACGTTTAAGCTAATCATTTCCTAAATGCAAACCTACGGTAATCCAGATACCACTTACGGGTGGTGGGCTGGAAATTCAGGTGTAGCTAATCGCTCAGGAAAATTTATCGCTGCTCATGTAGCTCATGCAGGATTAATTGTTTTCTGGGCTGGTGCTTTCACCCTTTTTGAACTTTCACGATTTGATCCTAGTGTTCCTATGGGTCATCAACCTTTAATTGTTCTTCCACACTTAGCAACTCTAGGGATAGGGTTTGACGCTAATGGCGTTGCGATGGGAGATACTAAACCAGTACTTGCAATAGCAATTGTACACTTAGTTTCTTCTAT
>MWOU01000016.1 GCA_002025975.1 Prochlorococcus sp. HOT208_60m_813B04 | reverse complement strand
TGGTTATTTATTTACAAATTCATAAAATCAAAAAAAGATGGAGAAACATTAAAAAAAGAAGGATGGGATCCAGGGAAGGAGATGGGACAGGAAATCAAAAGATTAAGATATTTGGAAATTGATAAATTAAATAGAAATTAATTACATTTTTACAACCTCTCCAACCTTGTACCATTTATCCTTTAAAACATTTTCATATTTACGATTACAACTAATCAACAAGGGTCCACATGTTTGAGGATCTAATAGTAATGATATTCTCTCGTTAAAAATCTCTTGATCTAATGAATTTTCGTTTAAAAAATTAATTATTCTTTTTTTTGCTTATTTACTTTATAAATTTTGTCAAAAATTTCTTTATTAGATTCAAAGAAAGTACTTTTAACATCTTTTCTTATTAAATCAAATACTCCAGGATAAGCTTTAAATGCAAATAAATCTAATAAAACTTTTAGTGGCTCAAGATTATTTCTTTGCCTATATAAATTAGATGATTCAACCATTTCTTTAAGATGTCCAATAAATCCATATCCAGTAATGTCAGTCGCAGCATTGACTAATGATTCTTTAAATTGATTTTGAAAAAGATAAATTTCATCAATCAAATATTGCTGACTCTTTACTAAATTATTAATTACTTCAGAAGAACTACCTAGCATATTAATATTTTGCATTTGACCGGCAAAGTAAATCCCAACTCCCAGAGGTCTAGACATCATGAGAATATCTCCAATATTCATTCCAGATTTAAGCCATGGTTTTGCTCCATTTTTTAAAATACCTTGAACTGTTAAAGAAATATCTATTCCTAATGAATAAGGTTTATTTACCAAACTTCTTGCCTCGAAAGTATGGCCTCCAAGTAATTCACCTCTATGATCCTCAACTGTTGATTTAATACCTTGAAGTGATTGAGAAAAGAGGTAACTCTGAAATTCCCTTTCAACTTTTGGTAATGCAATTAAAGCCTGCGCGGATGAAAGTTTTGCTCCGCATGCCCACAAATCTGAGCAAGCATGCAAAGTAGTAATTTTTGCATTAAGCCAAGGATCACTTACCAAAGCAGGAAATCCATCTACACTTTGCAAGATAATATCTTGACCATTTTGATATATCTCAACTGAATCTTCAGGTGATGAGGCAAAAGAATTTAAATTAGAATTTATTAATGATTTATTCAAAACAAGCTGAGGAATTTTAGCTGCACATCCTCTGCAATCATTCAATGAAATATTTTTTTCACTACTCTTCATAATTAGCCTTTTTGATCTGAACTTTTTAATAAAGTTGAGATCAATTTTATGCTTTAAAATCCAAAAAATAAAAGAAGGACCGAAAACAAAATTGCGATAAATAGCAAAAGCCTTTGGATGATGACTTGGAAATATATTTACTATTTGCAATCCGATCTTTTGAGGAAACCGCTTTTTTAATGATCTCCCTTCTATATCTTTTTTTAGATTTTGTACTAATGTATTTACAACTTTTACTGCAAAAACTCCCGATGCTGGTCTTTTTGCTGAACCTACAACTGCGCAATCACCGACAGCAAAG
>MWOU01000158.1 GCA_002025975.1 Prochlorococcus sp. HOT208_60m_813B04 | reverse complement strand
AAAAATAGAAAGAGAAATCATAACTGAATGGAGAAATAGGATACATAATCACCAATTCAAAATTTCAAAAGATGCTCACAATAAAACTTTGCACCAAACAAGCCTTCCTATAAATATAATTTCCAATGAAAGAAAAATTGATCCGTTTTCCCTGCAGCCATTATCATTGAACTTTTGGAGAACCAATCAATCAATACATAATGGGCCAGCAATGTATTTTGTGATTGACTCGATGGAAAGTTCTAAAATAATCCTTTATATAGGAGAAACAAACATAGCCAATAAAAGATGGAAGGGAGAACATGACTGTAAAAATTACCTCATGAATTATAAAGAAGCTTTAGCCCATAGCAACCTCTCGAGTCACCAAGATATTCGTTTCTTCTTAGATGTACCTAAAGAAGTAAAATTAAGACGTAAATTAGAGCAGCAACTG
>MWOU01000157.1 GCA_002025975.1 Prochlorococcus sp. HOT208_60m_813B04 | reverse complement strand
AAACATGCTTTAAAACTTAGAAAAACTTTAAAAAGAGAAAATGTGGTTCTTGGGTGTCTCGTCGGTTCTTTTTGTATTGATAATAAAAACAAAAACCCCTTTATTCTCTGTAATAAATATCCAAATTTAGCTTTTTTTACAGGATTTCATCGTCACGGAGCTTTACGTAATCCTAATGATAGTTTTACAGCGAATTTCTGTCATCCTGATGCCCTAACTGCTTTAATAGGAGCTCGAATTTTGAATCAATTGTCACCGAAAATCCAAGTTTCTCCTGGAGTGCATAATATTGAATGTCAATACATAAAATCAATAAAAAATATATCGTCCATATTTGCAGGTTTTGTAAATAACTTTCATTACGATAAGCCAGGAATGCTACCTTCAATTAATACGATTTTGTTAACACAATGCTTGGATCAGGCCGC
>MWOU01000156.1 GCA_002025975.1 Prochlorococcus sp. HOT208_60m_813B04 | reverse complement strand
CCCTGTGACTTCAAAGTAAGATGTATAAATTTAGGATCAAGATCAGAACCTTTTGCTACAGCTAAATATGCACCCATTCCTAAATCTTCACAATCTTTTGCCTCTAAAATTTTTACTTCCAAACCATGATCTTTAGCTATTTGAGAGGCTTGCATAGACATTTCCTTAGGTGTAAGACTATTTGGAGGGGCAGCTACAAGTCTTCTAGCTAGTTCTACACCTTCGCATATTTTTTCTGTCTCTTCAAAGCTAGTATTCTCAAATTTCTTTAAATTCAAAAACTCTATTTCTTTAAGCACTACCTCTTCATCTTTTTTCTTGTTGAATCTATTGTCCTTATAGGCAGATAATCTTGCTGACTCTGCTAAATGATTAATTTCTAGTTGCGAATTTATTAATTCCCAAGGAAGCAAGATGCTGATTTTTTC
>MWOU01000155.1 GCA_002025975.1 Prochlorococcus sp. HOT208_60m_813B04 | reverse complement strand
TAGAATATTTTGTTCTATTTGTTCTTTATTTGCATTTAGGATATTTTCTTGTACTTCTACCTTTAAAGGGAGTTGGTTTCCGCTTATCCAAACTTTTATCATTTCATCATCACTTTTGCCTTCAATCTCCATATTTTCAAGTTCATCTTGCAATTTTTGAGCATCTTGCTGAATTTGTTTAGCTTTTTTAAAAGCTTCTGTAAGTTGTCCAAAGTTAGGAAGTCCAAAACCCGCCATTTTGTAAAAAACGTTTCTTTAGTTAGGATAGTCAAAACCAATCATTCTTACTTCAGGTTGCAAATAAATCCCTTTGTTTTGTAGTACTTTTTGTTGAATTACCGTTATTAATTCATAAATATCTTCTGAACTTGCTGAAGAAGTGTTAATTATAAAATTTGAATGCATTGTAGAAATTTCAGCACCGCCAATTTTA
>MWOU01000154.1 GCA_002025975.1 Prochlorococcus sp. HOT208_60m_813B04 | reverse complement strand
TATTGTTTAAAAAACTTAGGGCATTTCAAGATAATGGACATATTGCAGTTTTAATTATTGGAGATTTTACTGCTCAAATTGGAGACCCAACCGGAAAAAACAAAACAAGAGTTCAGTTATCGGAAAAACAAGTTAAGGATAATGCAAAAACATACTTAACCCAACTAGGGATGGGGAAGCCAGCTAATGAATCTATTTTAGATTTTGATTCAAAAGATAGAATAGAAATTAGATATAACAGTGAATGGTTAAAAGGATTAAATCTCAATTCGATAATTGAATTAATGGGGAGTGCAACAGTTAGTCAAATGTTAGCTAAGGAGGAATTTAATAAAAGGTACACTTCGCAAGTTCCAATTGCTTTGCATGAATTCTTATATCCACTATTACAAGGTTACGATTCGGTAGTTGTTCAA
>MWOU01000153.1 GCA_002025975.1 Prochlorococcus sp. HOT208_60m_813B04 | reverse complement strand
CATACTCTTCAGAAGGATAACTAATAACTGGATCCTGAAGAATATCCAATTGATTTAATTCTTTTTTGTTAGATAGTTCCAATTAACTGAAAACATTTTCATTTATCTTGACGCATTTAATAATAATTTCTTTTAAATTAATATAAATTAAGAAACATGCTTAGAAAATAATTTTTGAATCATTCTTAGTCTATAAAAGATGACCTTTACAAAATATCAATTCAATAATTTTTGTTATTGGCCCCCAAATCCTAAAAAAATTGTGGAATTTATTGGTGGAAGTTATCTAGCTTCTAAACCAGATTTAACCTATAAAAGATTCATAGAGAGTTTAATTAATAAAAACTATGCAGTACATGCATATAAATACACTCCACAATTTGACCACCAACAACTTGCTATTAAAGCATGGAGGGATTTCAAGAATTGCCGAATATCATTATCCAAGAGAATAGG
>MWOU01000152.1 GCA_002025975.1 Prochlorococcus sp. HOT208_60m_813B04 | reverse complement strand
AATTTTGGAGGCCTTTTTTTTGTTTTATTTGGGAAGAAATTAAACAGTAGCTTTTACTTTTGGATCCAAATCACCTTTTGCGTAAAGATCAGCAAAATAATTAGTGCTGTTTTGTTTGATCTTACTTGCTTGACCTTCGCACCAGAACTGCTTGTATCTATCAAGACAAACTTGCTTCATGTATTTTCTAGCAGGCTTGTTGAAATGTCTTGGGTCGAAGTTTGCCTTATCAGCAAATGCTGCTTCTCTAACCGCTGCAGTGAAAGCAAGTCTGTTATCAGTATCAATGTTGACTTTCCTAACTCCATTTCTTATTCCCTCTTGAATTTCTTCAACAGGAACACCATAAGTTTGAGGAATTTCACCGCCATATTTGTTAATGATATCCAACCATTCTTGGGGAACTGAACTAGATCCATGCATCACAAGATGTGTATTTGGAA
>MWOU01000151.1 GCA_002025975.1 Prochlorococcus sp. HOT208_60m_813B04 | reverse complement strand
TTCTGAGAATCTAAATCTAAAGAATCTTTATTTGTTTCTAGCCACTTTAAAAAGGATTTTTGAAAATTTGATCTATCATTTGTATCACCTAACGAATTTATTTCAAGATTAAGTTCTTTCATTCCTAATTTATCTAAGATATCCCAAGCTAAAGTAATAATTTCGACATCACTTCTAACTGAATCATGCCCTATAAACTCAACACCTAACTGATGAAACTGTCTTTGCCTGCCAGCTTGAGGTCTTTCGTACCGAAACATAGGGCCCATGTACCAAAGTTTTTGAAGAGGATTAGACGATATTCCATTTTGTATTAAAGCTCGTGCAACTGAGGCTGTTCCTTCAGGCCTGAGAGTGCACGATCTGTCCCCCCTATCAAGAAATGTATACATTTCCTTACTGACAACATCTGTTCCTTCACCAATTCCTCTTATAAATAATTCGGTCATTTCCAATA
>MWOU01000150.1 GCA_002025975.1 Prochlorococcus sp. HOT208_60m_813B04 | reverse complement strand
CAAATTTGAATAGATTATACTTTACTCAATCAAATGAATGTCTGACAAAATTGATTTTCAGTCCCTTTCATTTGGAATGCGGCGCATTGGATGGATACGCTTTTGGGTTCAATCCATTTTAGGTGTTGTTGTTGCAGCTGTTTTGATTTTTTCAAATGTTGTAAATAATAGCGATGGACAGCTTGGCTTAGCTCCTGGCCTATCACTAACAACAATATCCTTGATTTTACTTCTTTTTAGCCTTTGGCAAGGTTGGCTAATAGTTAGAACAGGAAGAGCAATCGCAAGCAACGCAAGACCATCAAGAGGACAAACCAGTAAATTGATAAAAAGGGGACTAATAGTTGATTTATTAGGAATTTTGTTTGGATTAATTGGATATCAAGCTCTTATGGGTGCCTTATTTATACAAGCATCCTCTCAAACAAC
>MWOU01000149.1 GCA_002025975.1 Prochlorococcus sp. HOT208_60m_813B04 | reverse complement strand
AATTCGTAGGAAATCAAATACCTTTGCATATAGATTATTATTAAAATCTCTAAACTATTTTAACTCTAGATTTAGATATTGCCTCCCAATTTAATTAATGCTATGAAGTTTATAGAAGTGATAGTTTTAAATGAACGAAAGATTTGGGAAAATTAAAAAGAATATTCTGACTAATTTATCTTCTATAAATAAGACAATCTTGAAGTATTTTCAAAATCATGATCTGTTCGTATAGCTTTAGTTAAAAGATAAAATTTAATACTTTTTAAAAATATCTTAAATTAGTTACCATACTTGTACTGCATAGATACCAATGATAAATAAAAAGGATCAAAGCGATCCAATTGATAATTTAGAGTATGAAAAAGTTCTTGAAGAAGAAATAATTAATTCGTACGAAAGTAA
>MWOU01000015.1 GCA_002025975.1 Prochlorococcus sp. HOT208_60m_813B04 | reverse complement strand
ATAATTCATTAAGTTTTTGAATAGTAGTCTTACCAATCCCTCTTCTAGGGACATTTATGATTCGTAAAAGACTAACGTTATCTGAAGAATTAACCAGAACTTTCAAATATGCTATTGCATCTTTAATTTCTCTTCTATCATAAAAACGCAATCCTCCAAAAATTGTATAAGGAATGCGCCACCTTACAAGAGATTCTTCTAATACTCTTGACTGAGCTCTGGTTCGATATAAAATTGCAAAATTTTTCCAAATTGGGTTTTGATTATTGTTATTGAGTGATTTTATTTTATTGGTAATTGCTTCTGCCTCGGAAATTTCATCATCACAGCTGAGTAATGTTAAAAGTTCCCCTTTTTCTTTAGTAGCCTTTAAGACTTTGTCAATTCTTTCAGAGTTGTTTTCAATTAGTGGGTTTGCAGCATCAAGGATATTGGAAGATGACCTATAATTTTCTTCTAATTTAATTAAAGATGATTTTGTATCGTCTTTGATTGAAGTTTTAAAATCTTCTTGAAAACCAATTAAAATTCTGAAGTCAGCTGCTCTGAAACTATAAATACTTTGATCAGCATCCCCAACTACAAAAATTGATCGATCTTCCCAATTGAAGAATTTTTTTGGTTCAGTATTTCCAGCCGTAATTAATTTTATAAGTTCATATTGTGTTCTATTTGTATCTTGATATTCGTCAACTAAAATATGTTTAAATCTTTTGTGCCGATAATCTCTGACTATGTCATTTTGCCTCAATAAGAAAACAGGCAAAAGTAGAAGATCATCAAAGTCTAAAGAATTATTTTTTGAGAGCGAAATTCTATATCTCTTATAGGCTTCTGCAACTGTTTTATCAAAATTATTATCTGCTTTTTCTAAAAGATCATTAGAAGTTAAGCATTGATTTTTAGCATTACTTATTAATCTTTTAATCTTTTTGGGATCATATCTTTTTGGGTCAAGATTCATATCTTGACTAATAATTTCTTTTACTAATGTTTGAGAATCTGTTTCATCGTAAATTGAAAATTGCCTTGTCCATTTTAGGCCTTCTGGATCAGTATATTTTTCAATATCGTATCTCAGAAGTCTTGAAAATAAAGAATGGAAAGTACCGATCCAAAGGTTCTGAAGCCTCTCTTGGTGAACATTTGTTATTAATTGATTTTGATCAATTTCTTTGAGAGTTGTCCAAGGCTGACCAAATTGATTAAAAGCTAATTCCAGGGCTAGAAGAACCTCTAATCTTGCTTTCATTTCTTTGGCAGCTTTGTTAGTGAAAGTGACTGCGAGTATGTTAAAGGGATCTATAGAGTTACCCTCAATAAGGTTTGCAATTCTGTGCGTAAGAGCCTTAGTTTTTCCGCTACCTGCACCAGCTACAACTAATAGTGGTCCATAAACATGTTTTACTGCTTGAAGTTGTTGATTGTTTAGGGACTTAAAAAGGAAATTGTTGGTTTGAGGCACTTTTGGAAGGGTTTTTCAAAAATCAGACTTTACTATGAGATTCAGATTCCATTTCTAGATCTTCTAACGTTTTTTTTAAATTGATAAGTTCATTATTGTTATTAATTATTTCTTCAAATTTATTTTGAGGCATCTTTAATTTCATACTTCTGTCCAGAATTTCTTTTTCCAATCTCTTTTATATGAGGAAATCAGTTTTTTTGATAATTTTAAATCCTGTTGATCCA
>MWOU01000148.1 GCA_002025975.1 Prochlorococcus sp. HOT208_60m_813B04 | reverse complement strand
TTTTGGTTGCTCAAAATTTTTTAAATAATCCTATTATCTATTTAACTTAGAAAAGTCCAAAAAAAAAACAAAAAAAAGATAAAAATTTATAAATTTTTTTTTAATGAGGGGTAATTATCTTTCATATACGAACTCAAATCCTCTTTTATCACAGATCTGAGTTTCTCAATATTTGCAGCTTCAATTATTGGAAAAGTTTTATTAGCCTCAGGATCTTTTTCAGTAATTGATTTCCAATTCTTACCAACATCTTTTTCAGAGTTGTTTAAAACCTCATCAAAGTTGAAAACCTTATCGTTGTTTTTAGCGTCAAATTCGCTAAACGCTTTATTTATAAGCTGTTTTCTGTTTTCGAATAGATTCTTGGCTTTTAAAGCATCTGGAAGACCCATGACTGGTTGTAATTCCTTAAGAA
>MWOU01000147.1 GCA_002025975.1 Prochlorococcus sp. HOT208_60m_813B04 | reverse complement strand
AGAATTATTTATGCTAAAACCTAATAAGCTTGCTAATAATAATTTTCTATCAAGCTTGGATATATCAACTGATGAGGTTTTTCATATTCTAGAGCTTGCAAAAAATTTTAAAAACAAAAAAATAAATGTTAATCTTAACAAAAAAGTTTTAGGGTTAATTTTTGATAAGTCATCAACACGCACTAGAGTTAGTTTTCAAGTGGCGATGTCAAGACTTGGTGGAACCACTATTGATCTCAATCCAACAACATCACAAATAGGTAGGGGAGAACTAATTAAAGATACTGCAAGAGTTTTAAGTAGATATTGCGATGTTATTGCGATCAGAACGTTTGATCATTCAGATTTGGAAGAATATGCAAAGTGGTCGACGAAGCCAGTTGTTAATGCTCTTACAGATTTAGAGCATCCATGTC
>MWOU01000146.1 GCA_002025975.1 Prochlorococcus sp. HOT208_60m_813B04 | reverse complement strand
TAGTCTTGTTCTTATTGCTGTTTTTTCAGAAATTTCAGTAGATAGAGCTGCAAAAGGAAGATTAATACTTGTATAAGCAGTCATTACGATTATAGAAATTATGGCATAGTAAATAGTCTTGGTTAGCACTGAACCAGTGGGTGTCCACCATATCGCAGCTAAAGAGAAACCAAGAGGAACAGATGCTGCTACCATCCAAGGGATTCTAGGCCCCCATCTTGATTTAGTACGATCACTTAACCATCCAATTAACGGATCATTTACGGCATCCCATATCTTTATTAACATTAATAATGATCCTGCAATTATTACTGGTAAACCAGCAGAAATAAAGAATTTGAAAAGAAAAAAACCAAATTGAGTTGCGACTAAACCTGTGCCTGCATCTCCCAGCCCATAAGAGAACATTAATCTTGTTATTGATCTAGAAATATTTTTTTTCGAGTGTGA
>MWOU01000145.1 GCA_002025975.1 Prochlorococcus sp. HOT208_60m_813B04 | reverse complement strand
AGATATATTCCTCTTTACTTATTGGTTCAAAGGGTAATCTCGGGAAAGTAGCGTTAGCACTAAATCTAGCTAGCAATGCTGCTGAAATATATCCCTCATTATTTTCTATTGCATTATGAATAGCCTTAGCTAAATCCTCGATTTCATTTTCTCTAAATTCTACGGTTGCAGAGGTATTATGCTCTGTGTAAAATTTCTGCACTTGCATGTAAAAATCAAATTGAGCTAATGCTGAGAAGTTATTGATGTCTATTTGGTCTGCGCCGTCTATATTTGCCCAACTTACTTCTGTAGGGATTTCAACTAACCATTCTGTGCATCTTGGATCAAATGGATTATCGAGCAAGCAACCATTTTCATCTTTATCAGATTGAGATGGAACAACTGAGTAACCATAATCCATGCAAGCTAAAGCGAT
>MWOU01000144.1 GCA_002025975.1 Prochlorococcus sp. HOT208_60m_813B04 | reverse complement strand
AAAGAAGAAGGCCGTAAAGCAGTCATTTGTGCAAGTACTGGAAACACTTCTGCTGCTGCTGCTGCATATGCGTCTAGAGGGGGATTAAAACCTTATGTATTAATCCCAGAAGGATTTGTTGCACAAGGAAAACTTGCACAAGCATTAATGTACGGCGCTGAAATAATATCTATTAATGGAAATTTTGATAAGGCACTTGAAATAGTTAGAGATTTATCTTCAAAACATCCTATAGAACTTGTTAATTCAGT
This sequence comes from Prochlorococcus sp. HOT208_60m_813B04, assembly GCA_002025975.1. Lineage (GTDB taxonomy): Bacteria > Cyanobacteriota > Cyanobacteriia > PCC-6307 > Cyanobiaceae > Prochlorococcus_A. Next base: position 6,544 of record MWOU01000144.1, on the reverse strand, counting down.
CAATCCATATCGAATTCAAGGACAAAAGACAGCAGCTTTTGAAATAGTTGATGACTTAGGTATAGCTCCTGATTGGCTTTGTATTCCAATGGGAAATGCAGGAAATATAACTGCTTATTGGATGGGATTTCAAGAATATTCAAAAATAAAAAGAAATTTGAAATTACCAATAATGATGGGTTTTCAATCCGAAGGATCTGCTCCATTAGTAAAAAACATAATAGTTAAAGATCCAGAAACAATTGCAACGGCAATAAGAATAGGTAATCCTGTAAATAGAGAAAAAGCAAAAAAAGTTAGAAAGGAGAGTAAAGGAGACTTTCAATCAGTTACAGATGAAGAAATAATCAATGCTTATAAAATACTTGCGAAAGAAGGAGTATTTTGCGAACCTGCCAGTGCTGCATCAGTTGCTGGACTTATTAAAAATAAAAATAGAATTCAGAAAGAATCGACTATTGTTTGTGTTCTTACTGGAAACGGCTTGAAAGATCCTGATTGCGCCATAAAAAACAATGATGCTATTTTTAGTAAAAATATTGAACCTTCATTAAAAAATATAACTAAAATCTTAGGTTATTAACTTCCAAAACAAAAAGTGTCTGTGGAAATCAATTAAAAACAAACATCATTTGTTGAAAAATGTGTAATAAGTTGATGAATTTGTTGAATAAATTTAAAATTTTCAAATAAAGAAAAAAATATTCAACAAATAAAAAATTTTTTTCACAAGTTTTTTTGTGCGAAAACTGAGTTTAGAAAGTATTTAATTTAAGAATTCCACAGTTCCCACAAGAACTACTACTACTAAATTTTTTTATTTATTATTTTTTTTATATTAGAAAAATAAAAAGAATTAATTTATTGAATTTAATTTACGAAAAAAGTATATTGTATTTGTAAAAAGTTCCAAATTCTGATGGAAATTCTTTGTAATCAAAATGAATTAAATAATGCTATTCAACTAGTGAGCAAAGCAGTTGCCTCAAGACCAACGCATCCAATTCTTGCAAATATACTTTTAACAGCCGATGAAGGAACTAATAAAATTAGCATGACAGGATTTGACCTTAATTTAGGAATTCAAACTTCTTTTGATGGAACTGTTAAAAATAGTGGAGCTATAACTATACCTTCAAAACTTTTATCCGAAATAGTAAATAAATTGCCTAATGAAACTCCTGTTTCTTTAGAAGTTGACGGTAATTCAGATAATATTTTAATAAAAAGTGACAAAGGTTCTTTTAATCTTAAGGGGATTCCCTCTGATGAATATCCTAATTTACCATTTGTTGAAAGTGGTACATCTTTGAATATTGATCCTAGTTCTTTTTTAAAAGCTTTAAAATCTACCATTTTTGCTAGTAGTAATGATGACTCCAAGCAATTACTTACAGGTGTTAACTTTACTTTTAAACCAAATTATTTAGAGTCGGCTTCTACAGATGGTCATAGATTGGCTGTCGCTTTAATTGGTAATGAAGAACATATCGAAGATAAAGAAAACTTATCTTTAAATGATAGTGATTTGTCAGTAACTATTCCAACTAAATCATTAAGGGAAATTGAAAAATTAGTATCTTTGAGAAGCTCAGAAAAATCAATAAAACTTTTTTATGACAAAGGTCAAGTAGTATTTATTTCTTCTAGTCAAATAATTACGACGAGGACTCTTGAAGGTACTTACCCAAATTATTCACAATTAATTCCTGATACTTTTTCTAAAATTCTGAATTTTAATACAAAAAAATTAATTGATGCACTTGAAAGAATTGCTGTTTTAGCTGATCAGCAAAGTAGTGTTGTCAAGATTAAATTAGATAATACAGATTTGGCTTCTATCAGTGCAGATGCCCAAGATATTGGTAACGCGAATGAATTAATACCTGTTTCTTACAATGGAGAAAATTTTGATATTGCATTTAATGTTAGATATCTTTTAGAAGGTTTGAAAGTTATTGCTTCTGAAAATGTACTTTTAAAGTGTAATATTGCAACTACTCCAGCTGTTTTTGTACCAGAAGATAATCTCAATTCTTTTACTTATTTAGTTATGCCTGTGCAGGTTCGTTCTTAACTTGAAATTACCTAAAGAAATTTTATTAAGTGAGTTATTAAATTATTGTGTTAAGGGGAATATGGTCCTTAATTATGGGAATGGTGAAAATGTTTGGATGCACCCTCCAGTTCATCGGATTTTAGGATGGTATTCTCGTCCTTCAAATTTTGATTTAAAAAGAAATGTTTGGCGATTAAATCAAATTTCTCAAATCATAGATAATGAAATATATGTCAAAGGTGATCCAGCTATTTCTGATTTAGCAACTTTAAATAGGTTTCCAACTTTAATAGAAGCCAATCTTATAAATGTAAATGGATCAAAAATAGGAGTTATTGCTGATTTTTTATTTGAAATGAAAACGGGAAAGATTATATATTACTTGGTTTCTAGATCTAATCCTAAAATTCCAGGTTCTAGTAGATGGAAATTAAATATTGAAAATATTAATGATCAACAACCTGGATTGGTATTTTGTAACGTTAATTATTTAGACGATTTATCTTTAATGAAATCAAGTATTAAGAATGAATTTATGCAAAAAGGAAAAAAAATTATTGAAAGATTTGATGCTATGAAAAATATTGCTTCCAATAGATTAGAGGATTGGCTTGAAGAAGATGAAGATATTAGCCAAAACTTAGATTTTAAACAAAAAAGTTTTTATAATGAAGATATAACATCCATCCCGTTTAGTGAAAAAAAAGAAGATGACCCTTGGATATAAAGAATGATAAATCAAGAAAATCAGGACCTTTATGATCTTAATGAGGCACTGAAAGTTGAAAATTTAACACTTAATGACTATAAAGAAATTTGCAAAAGATTAAAGAGAAAACCTAATAGAACGGAATTGGGCATGTTTGGCGTTATGTGGTCTGAACATTGCTGTTATAGAAATTCAAAACCATTACTATCTAAGTTTCCGACTAAAGGTAAAAATGTTTTAGTTGGACCTGGAGAAAATGCTGGAGTTATTGATGTTGGAAATAATCAAAAACTTGTTTTTAAAATAGAAAGTCATAATCATCCTTCTGCTATTGAACCCTTTCAAGGTGCTGCAACAGGAGTAGGAGGTATTTTAAGAGATATATTTACCATGGGTGCAAGGCCAATTGCAGTACTAAATTCATTGAGATTCGGAAACCTTGATAAATCATCAAATGTTGATTTACTGCGAGGAGTTGTTTCCGGTATTGCCCACTATGGGAATTGTGTTGGTGTGCCGACTGTTGGAGGTGAAATTGACTTCGATGATAGTTATTCTGGAAATCCTTTAGTGAATGTTATGGCTTTAGGACTTTTAGAAACTAATGAAATAGTTTGTTCTGGAGCTAAAAATATAGGATCACCAGTATTATATGTTGGAAATACTACTGGAAGAGATGGAGTTGGTGGTGCTAGCTTTGCTAGCTCAGAATTAACTGCAACCTCATTAGATGATAGACCAGCAGTGCAGGTAGGAGATCCATTTATCGAGAAAAGTCTTATTGAAGCTTGTTTGGATGCTTTCAAGACAGGAGATGTAATTGCAGCTCAAGATATGGGTGCTGCAGGTTTAACATGCAGCAGTGCAGAAATGGCTGCAAATGGAAAACTAGGTATATCTATTGATTTAGATTTGGTGCCTTCTAGAGAAGATGATATGTCTCCATACCAATATTTATTATCCGAATCGCAGGAGAGAATGTTGTTTGTTGTTAAAGAAGAAAAAATTAATGATCTTATTGAAAAATTTAATAAATGGGGATTATATGCCAATGTAATAGGACAAGTTATAGGAACTAATGAGGTAATTATTTCTCATAAAGGTAAAATTGTTGCTCAAATACCTACTTCTGCTTTGTCTGAAGACACTCCTGTTAATTTTCAAAATGTGATTAATAATCCACCTGATTATCTTTTAAAGAAATGGGAGTGGAAAGAAAATGATTTACCAGAAATTTATGAGCAAAAAATATTTTCTTTGAAGGAAAATAAGAATTTTTCTTATTCAGAAATAATTTTAAAACTACTCTCTAATCCTTCAATAGCTTCTAAACGATGGATTTATAAACAATATGACTTTCAAGTTCAGGCAAATACAGTTTTTAAACCTGGAAAATCAGATGCAGCTGTAATTAGACTAAGGGAACAAAATCAAAAAAATAAAAGTAGAGTGTTTTCTGGTATAGCTGCTTCAGTTGATTGTAATAGTAGATGGGTTGCTCTTGATCCTTTTAGAGGAACTATCGCTGCTGTAGCAGAATCTGCTAGAAACGTTAGTTGTGTTGGGGCTGAACCAGTAGCAATTACAAATAATTTAAATTTTTCTTCTCCAGAGAATGAAATAGGATATTGGCAACTTTCATCTTCATGTAATGCTATTGCTGAAGCCTGTAAAGCATTGGAAACCCCTGTAACAGGAGGTAATGTTTCTTTATACAATGAATCTAAAAATAAAGATAACACAATAACTCCTATCAATCCTACTCCAGTTATTGGAATGGTTGGAAAGATAGATAATGTCGAAAATGCTATAAGTAGTGAATGGAAAAATATTGATGATCAAATTTGGTTAATTGGTTCTTATAAATCAGATATGACAATTGCAGCTAGTTCTTATTTGGAATATTTTCATGGAGAAATTACAGGCAGGCCTCCAAAAATAGATTTGCTGGATGAAAAGTTTTGCCAGAGTTTTTTAAGAAATGCTATTTCAAAAAGTTTTGTAGTTTCTTCTCATGATATCAGTGATGGCGGTTTAGCCATAGCTTTGGCAGAGTCTTGCATTTTGTCTGGAAAAGGTGCAACGATAGAATTAAAGAAAGATTTAAAAAGAGATGATAATTTATTGTTTGCAGAAGGAGGTTCTAGAATCATTTTTTCAATTAGTAATATGAAACATAATGAATGGCTTAATTACTTAAAACAAAATCAAATAAATTGCCCATCAAGTGTTTATGTAAAAAAAATAGGATATGTAACTAGCGAAAAGCTTAAGATAAAAATTTGCGGTAAAAATATCTGCAATATTAGGGTTGAGGAATTATCCGAAAAATTTAATAATAGTATTTCAGGTCACTTTTAAATATGAAAATTATTCCTCAACTATTTAAATTTTTAAGATATTAAGTTATGTGTGGAATAGTTGGAATCGTTTCTTCAGATGATGTAAATCAACAAATTTACGATAGTCTTTTGCTTTTGCAACATAGAGGTCAAGACTCAACAGGAATAGCCACAATGGAAAATACTGTTTTTCATATACATAAAGCTAAAGGTCAGGTTAATACTGCTTATAGAACGAGAGATATGAGGAATTTAATCGGCAAGATTGGATTAGGTCATGTTAGGTATGCAACAAAGGGATCAGCAGAAAGTGTAGAAGAAGCACAGCCTTTTTACGTTAATGCTCCTTATGGAATTGTTTTGATACATAATGGAAATTTGACTAATACCAGAGATTTAGAAAAACAATTATTTAATGTTGATAAGCGGCATACAAATTCCTCAAGTGATACTGAAATGTTGTTAAATGTATTTGCAACAGAATTACAAGAACAAATTCATAATCAAGAATTAGAACCGGATATTATTTTTAATGCGGTCAAATCTTTACATAAAAGGATTCAAGGATCATACGCTTCAATTGCATTAATTTCAGGACATGGTCTTTTAGCATTCAGAGATCCTTTCGGTATTAGGCCTTTAGTTATAGGAAAAAGACTTTCATTAACTACAAAAAAAGAAGAGTGGATGGTTGCTAGCGAATCTCTAGTGCTTGAGAATAACGATTATCAAGTTGTCAGAGATGTAGATCCTGGAGAAGCTGTTTTTATAAATCTAAATGGGGAGTTTTTTTCTAAGCAATGTGCTGAAAAACCAATGTTATTTCCTTGTGCGTTCGAATATGTCTATTTAGCTAGGCCAGATTCAATTATGAATGGAATTTCAGTATATAAAGCTCGTTTAAAGATGGGAGATTATTTAGCAGAAACAATAAAAGAAACAATCAATTCCGGAGATGTAGATGTAGTTATGCCTATTCCTGATTCTTCTCGACCTGCGGCAATGCAAGTTGCAAGGCAGTTAGGAATAGAATATAGAGAAGGTTTTTTTAAAAATAGATATGTTGGCAGAACATTTATAATGCCTGGTCAGCAGAAACGTAAGAAATCTGTAAGGCAAAAATTAAATGCCATGAGTGCAGAGTTTAAAAATAAAAATGTATTAATAGTTGATGATTCGATAGTAAGAGGTACCACTTCAAAAGAAATTGTCCAGATGGCCAAAGATGCAGGAGCAAATAAAGTTTTTTTTACATCAGCAGCTCCTCCTGTTCGTTATCCCCACGTTTATGGAATTAATATGCCTAACAGAGATGAATTAATAGCTCACGATAGAACAATAAGTGAAATTGCTGATCAACTTGAAATTGATAGCCTTGTTTATCAAAGTGTTGAAAGTTTGCGTAAATCTATAATAGGTGATTCTCATATTAAA
>MWOU01000143.1 GCA_002025975.1 Prochlorococcus sp. HOT208_60m_813B04 | reverse complement strand
TGGTCTTGGAGGCGCAGCTGGAATGCCTGATATGGGAGACATGGGTGGTTTTGCTGATTTATTTGAAACTTTTTTTAATGGCTTTGGGGGGCAAAATCCACAAGCAGGAAGAACACAAAGAAGAGGTCCTCAACAAGGAGATGATTTAAGATATGACCTTAATATTGACTTTAAAGATGCGATTTTTGGCCAACAAAGAGAAATTAAAATTCCTCATCTGGAGACATGTGAAGTCTGTAGGGGAACAGGTGCAAAACCAGGAACAGGACCCAAAACTTGTTCAACATGTGGTGGAAGTGGACAAGTTAGGAGAGCTACAAGAACACCTTTTGGTAATTTCACACAAGTAGCTGAATGTCCTTCATGTAATGGGGCTGGTCAGATAATTGCAGATCCATGTGTAAGTTGTGGCGGAAATGGAGTAAGGCAAGTCAGAAAAAAATTAAGAATTAATATTCCTGCAGGAGTTGATACTGGTACTAAATTAAGAGTTTCCGGTGAGGGAAATGTTGGTTTAAAAGGGGGTCCACCTGGAGATCTTTATGTTTTTATTAAGGTTAAGAATGATTCAAAACTTAAAAGAGATGGTGTGACTATTTTCTCAGAAATAGCAGTAAGTTATTTACAGGCTATTTTAGGCGACACTGTTAAAATTACAACAGTTGATGGAGAGGTTAATTTAAAAATTCCAAGTGGTACGCAGCCAAATACAACTCTTTCACTTGAGAATAAAGGGGTACCTAGACTTGGCAATCCGGTTGCGAGAGGAAATCATGAAGTCTTAGTAAAAGTAAAATTACCAACTCGTATAACCGACGGAGAACGAGAGCTTTTAGAGGGTTTAGCTTCTCAATATTCAGATAAAAATATTAATTCTAGTAGTGGACTCTTTAGTAAATTATTTGGTAAAGAATCTTAATGACTTCCTCAAAGCATTTGGATCTTAAATCTGTTCCATGTCCTTTAAATGTTGTTAAAATTAAATTGGCTTTGGAGAAGTTATCTAAAAACGAACAACTTATTGTTGAACTAGATAAAGGTGAACCAGAAGAAATGGTATTAAACAATTTAAAAGAGATGGGATGTGTGTTTAAATAAATCAAAGAAAATGAAAAATTTATAAAAATAAAAATATTGAATGAAAGCTAATAGTAAATATTTAGGTTTAGTTACGAAAAAATTTAATAATTTTTTTTTAGTTGATTTAAAAAATCAAGAAAACTCTAGAAATAGGGATAAATTTTTATGTAAGGTTAAGAAGTCGATAAATTTTAAGGATCAATTAATTTACGTTGGAGACGAAGTAGCGATTGAAAACATTGATCTTAAAATTAAAACCGCAGTAATAACAAGTCTAAAAAAAAGAAAAAATCTTTTAGTTAGACCCTCAGTTGCAAATATTTCTAACATATACGTTACTTTTTCCGTTGAAGAACCAGAGTTAAATTTATCTCAAGTTAATAGGTTTTTGATATCAGCAGAATCAATGGGAGTTGAAGT
>MWOU01000142.1 GCA_002025975.1 Prochlorococcus sp. HOT208_60m_813B04 | reverse complement strand
AACAGAGCAAACTCACAGGTACATAACGCTTAATCACGAAATGAATCTTGTTTTCTCTGAAAACACTGGGGAATATTTAAACAAAACATCAGCTAACGTAATTTCTTCCTCCAAAAAAGAAAAAATAACAGAATTTCCTGAAAACACCGAAAAAACTCAAATTATTGATACTCAAGAAGATTAATGGAAAAAGACGGTTTAGCCAAATCCTCAGATATTTCTATAGAAAAAGAAGGGTTTATAAGCCAATCTTTGTCTAAAGATGGAATTCCAAATCAATCTTTATCTAAGGATCACATAGGAATTGAAAACATTTCTGTGGAACCTAACAAATTATATGAAGCAGTATCTGCATTGAGAAATTATGGTTTCAATTATCTCCAATGTCAAGGAGGATATGATGAGGGACCAGGCAAAAATCTTGTTAGTTTCTACCATTTTATAACTGTTGATGATTTTCAAAAAATCGAAAAAATTAAAGAAGTCCGATTAAAAGTTTTCTTAAAAAGAGATTCTGATTTAT
>MWOU01000141.1 GCA_002025975.1 Prochlorococcus sp. HOT208_60m_813B04 | reverse complement strand
AATTAAAAATTTTATATCTTCATCAAATATCTAAAAAACTTTTATTTTGAGTTCATCGCTAACAAGGCTGTACCAAATGAAGTAGTTTTTTTACATGAAACTATTGGTATATTCATAATATTTTCTCTTATTTTTCTCCACTGAGGGTTTTTTGAACCTCCACCAATAGTAATAATTTTTTTTGGAAGTGAACCTGTTAGTTCGCCTAGCTTTTCCCATCCTTTCAATTCGATCTTAGCTAGACCCTCAAATAATGCATGTAAATAAAGTGAGTCGCTTACTGGCCTTGGACCAAGTATCGGCTTTAAATTAGAATCATTAACAGGAAATCTTTCTCCTTTACTATTAAGAGGTAAAAGATTTAAAGAAGTATTTTTTGATGGATTTATTTGTCGACTGAGCTCTTTTATTTCTAAATCAGAGAAAAACTGAGATAATATACCACAGCCTGCGTTTGATGCGCCTCCACATATCCAATTGCCGTTTACTCTATGGTTTGTAATT
>MWOU01000140.1 GCA_002025975.1 Prochlorococcus sp. HOT208_60m_813B04 | reverse complement strand
AATCTTATTGCAAAAACTTCTGGTGATTATGACGGTGATGGTTACCAGGAGGTTTACTGGAAAACTAATGATGGGACTGCTTATTTAAGAGCTTTAATGCATGCTGATGGAAATATCCAATATGCTAACTATCAAAGTGAAGCTCAAATGAGTGATTATTTAACCAGCAATGGATTTGAATCAGTTATCAGCGAAATAATTTAGTAAGATGTGTTGCTTATAAAGCACTAAGTCTAAGGCGGGCGACAAACGGGCGAGGAATTGTATAGCTTTGACTATTTAGGTATACCTTTGAGCTATTTTTGAGACAGATAATTTCTAAGTCATAGCATTTAAAAAGCTATAGCCTGACTAGTTTATTTAACCTACTGTCTCAATTTGTCGTATGGGTGCTTTGGGAGCACTAGGTCGCAGGTTCGAATCCTGTCGCCCCGACCATTTAAAAACCAAGTCATACAAGAGAGTTTCCCAGACTCTCTTTTTTATTGCCAAGTATAAGAAAAATAAGACTTAGCGATTATATAGCGATTATTTGCTATACCTTGCATAACCTTGCCAACTTAATCGCTTTACTAGAAATCAGTCTAAGTAATACCATAAATAATAAAAGTTCATATAACTTGCTGAAATGGCTAACTCGCCATATGACATTTCATTATCAAGTCTTACATTTGACGAAAATATCAGTGCGGGTTCAGTAATTGCTACCATTTCAGCGTCAGACTCTGATCAAATTGATGGTCATAGTTTTGCATTAGATGGCGATTTCATACGTGGTAAAAGCTTCTATGGAGATAATTCTTCATTTAGTATTGAAGGGAATCAACTAAAAATAAATATTTCACCTGATCATGAAGCGAAAGATTTATATCACAACACAGATCAAAGGAAACCATATTTAATAAGAATCAAAACTACTGATAGCGATGGAAATACATACGCTAAGGATATAGAAGTTACTACTAACGATTTAAATGAAGCACCTGACGATATTGATTTAAAGCCAGTAAACCCATTTGAAAGTGATTTTACTTACTTAATTGAGGAAAATATTAGTGCCGGTAGTCATATTGCCAGAATTGTGAAAAGTGATCCTGATTTTGGTTTTAATGGCTCATATTATGCAGGCCTCTCTTTTGCCAGTGGTGATGGGGATGAAGATAATTCTTCTTTTACAATCTATGATGGCAACCTATACATTAAAAACAAACCAGATTACGAAAATCAAACTTCCTATTCTTTTCGCTTAAAATTAACTGACATTCAGGGATTAACTTATGAAGAAGCTTTTATCATAAATGTAGAAAATCTTTATGATGAGAATCCAACTGATATCAACCTATCAACCACTAATTTTGATGAAAATATTGGTACTGATGCTTTATTAGCAATCGTTACAACCACAGATCCTGATTCAAATGATTCTCATTCATATAGTTTGGTAGAAGGCATTGGTGACGATGACAATCATAAATTCGGAATTACATGGACTGCCAAGCGTTACACCGGTCAATATTATTTTTATTTAGTTACTGGTTATTGGGATGTAAATTATGAAAATAAGTCATCTTATAATATTCGTGTAAGGTCTACAGATAATGGCGGGAATTTTTACGAAGAACCATTCACACTTCAAGTAAATGATATCAATGAGACACCTAGCAGCACAATACTATCCTCTTATAACTTTAACGAAAATATAAGTCCTGGAACTACTATCGCAAGTCTCTCAACAAAAGATGATATAGGTGATACTCATGTCTATAAGTTATTAGATGGAACTATTGGTACATCTTATGGCAAAGCAATTAATGAAAATAGTTTTTTTACTATTGAAGATAATCTTTTGAAAATAAATTCAAAGCCAAATTATGAGGAAAAGTTTGAGTATAATTTTTATCTTCAAACAACTAGTAGTGATGGCAATGTTCAATCTCAAGTAATTACATTAAAAGTTAATAATTTAGTAGAAAAAGCACCAACATCATTAACAACAACAGCCACAACAACAAGTGACTCAACTCCAACTATTACAGGTAGTGCAGAAGCTGATAGTACAGTAAAGCTTTATAGCGGTACAACTCTTTTAGGTTCTGCCACTGCAGATAGTGATGGTGCTTTTTCTATTACCTCATCAACTTTATCTGAGGGAAGTTATTCTTTAACTGCAACTGCAACTGATGCCGCAGGAAATATCTCATCTACGTCTGATCCTTTATCAATAACTATTGATAAAACAGATCCAGATGCACCAACATCATTAACAACAACAGCCACAACAAC
>MWOU01000139.1 GCA_002025975.1 Prochlorococcus sp. HOT208_60m_813B04 | reverse complement strand
AATAGATAACTTGACCCTCAGAACTATTGGTGATTATGACGGTGATGAATTCCAGGAGGTTTACTGGAAAACTAATGATGGGACTGCTTATTTAAGATGTCTGATGCATGCAGATGGAAACATACAATATGCCAACTATCAAAGTCAAGAACAGATGAGTGATTATTTAACTAGCAACGGATATGAATCAGAAATTAGCAATATTATTTAAATATCGCTTAAACAGCACTTGGTTATAAGTTAGCGATTATTTAGCGATTAAATGCATATCTTTGCAATACTTTGCTTCATTTTGAGACTCAATTAAATCCTAGTAGTACCAACTCATAAGCTATAGCCTCACTTGTTTCTTGTGGGTACTGTCGCAAATTGCGTACTGGGTGCTTTGGGAGCACTAGGTCGCAGGTTCGAATCCTGTCGCCCCGACTCTAATAATCCAAGTCATAGGCAGCCATCCCAAGGTTGCCTTTTTTATTTCTCATTTGTCTTAAAGTCTTTATGGGCGAGGAGCAGACGAGAGACTTTATACCTTCGCATATTTACTCCTTATTTTTCGTATCAAGAAAAATTATCCTCTGATTTTTTTTCATTTAATTAATAAATTCATAACAAGAGCATAAACTTTACACTTTTTATTTATTTATCTTTAATTCAAAAAAGCAAACTTTTAAATTTTTTTTATTATATAGGATATACCTAAATTTAATGTCAAATTCATATTTTACTCTAAGCGGTAGTTCCCCTTCTGATGACGAAGAGAGCGTTTCTACTAGTAGCAATATAATTATAAATTTTGATAAAAAAATTGATTACTTGGATGGAAATATTGTTATCTACAAAGCATCTGATGATTCTATTGTGGAGACTATTAGAGTTACAAGCTCTCAAGTTCTTAGTAGTGAATCAGTACTCACATCTCCGAATGTTTTTGATGAAGTTAACAATGAGTTAATAATATGGATTAAAGAAATAGTCCCTTACATCTCTAATTCTATAGGTGTAGAGGAAACATCAAAAACGAATTCAGAATGGGCTTCTTACATACAAAGTAATTACAATATTCTTTTAAATGGAGGAACTCATTCTTACAATGGAGAAAGAATTCTTATATCTGGACAACAAAGCGAACCTAGTGAAACAAGTGAATGGTTTAATTTCACTACCATTCCAGATACAAAACCTGAATTAGGTCAAGGTTATTTTAATGGAGGAGAAGCCGAGGGTACTCTAACTTTTATTCCTAAAATAGGTTCGAAACAGTATACGATCAACCCAACAACTGATCTCGAAGAAAGTACCTCATATTACATTCAAATAGATTCAAATGCGTTCCAGGATATTGAAGGGGAACTATTTCAGGGGATAGATGATAAGACAACTCTCAGTTTTACAACCGCAGATGAAACAGCTCCAAGCGCACCATCAACACTTACAACTACATCCACGACAACAAATGATCCGACTCCGACAATCTCTGGAAGTGCAGAAGCTGGTAGTACTGTAATTTTATATAACGGATCTGTTTCTGATAACGAAACAATCACCTATCAAGTAAGTGTAGAAGCAAAAACTTCAGATCATAATTCTTATGGTTCTGGGTCAAGCTACGGTTATAAAATTGATAATAATTTTGCTCCATATTTATCTTTAACTCCAGGAAACACTTATAAATTTGATCAGTCTGACTCAACAAATGCTAATCACCCTTTAGTCTTTTATCTTGATGCAAATAAGGGGACTTCTTATACAAATAATGTAATTACCAGTGGAACCCCTGGTTCTGATGGTGCATATACACAGATACAAGTAACAACAAGTACACCAGAGACTCTTTATTACCAATGCTCTAACCACGGTTTAATGGGTGACAGCTTTAGAACAAACTTGGGTACTGCTACCGCAGATAGCAATGGTGCTTTTTCTATTACTTCATCAACTCTGAGTGATGGAAGTTATTCTTTAACTGCTAATGCGACTGATAGTGCAAGTAATACATCTTCTTCTTCCTCTGCGTTGTCAATAATTGTTGATACAACATCTTCAACAATTACCGGTCCATCCGGTAGTGAAGCAGGTGCATCTACAAGTACCGTTTCTATTAATGAAAATGGAACGGCTGTTAATACATTTACAGCAGATGAAACAGTTACCTGGTCTCTTTCTTCC
>MWOU01000014.1 GCA_002025975.1 Prochlorococcus sp. HOT208_60m_813B04 | reverse complement strand
AAAGATTCCAGAAAAACTTTTTATCTGTAAATTCTGATTTGTGATTATTCTGCCATAAGAATCCGAATCTAATAATTTTTTTTGTGACCATAATGGAGATGTATTTCCAGTACATAAAAGAATCCTGCCATAATCAAAATTAAGTTTTTCAACTAAATCAATATTGGAATTCCGTAAACTTTTTAGGATTTTATTATTAATTTTTCTTGAATCACATAATAGTTTTAAAGGTCTATCTCCCCATCTTTTTCTTAAAGCATAAGATACTTCAATTGCAGCAAGGCCACTCCCAACAATTACAAATGGAAGTTCATTAACTGAATCAAAAATGTCCTCTTTTAATATTGAGTCATAAGCCCTTAAAAAAGGTTTAATTGAAAAAGCATTTCGATTTTTAACCAGTGATTCAAATTCTTTTGGAACAATTGTTTGACTTCCATAATTAAGCACCAACTTTGAATAATTAATTGAAGGTCTATTACCTAAAACAATTTTCTTTAAATTGAAATCAATATCCTTTACTTCTTCTTCTATAAAAGATACTTTTGCATTTTTTGCTAAAGATTTTATATCAATTAAACTCTCTTCTAAAGTGATTGTTTTTGAAATCACCGATGGGAAAGTAGCCGAATAAACCAAATGAGAATCTCTAGATATAATTGAAACAGGAATTTCTGGCATTAATTTCGGAAACATTAACCATTTCTTCAATAAAGAAACATTTGAGTGTCCTCCTCCAATTAGTACCAGATGATTAAAAGTCATTTACATCACTATGAATAAAGAACATTTATTACCAATTGAAAAATCAAGATTAGGAGTGATTGGTGGAAGTGGATTTTATTCAATGGATCAAATAGAGTACTTAAGAGAACTAGAAATCAATACTCCCTATGGTAAACCTTCTGATTCAATAAAAGTATATAATCTTGGAAACCTAGAGATAGCATTTATTCCTAGACATGGCAGAACACATAGTTTAAATCCTTCTGAAATCCCTTACAAAGCTAATATTTGGGCTCTACGATCAATAGGAGTAAGATGGATTATTGCTCCATCAGCAGTTGGTTCATTACAAGAACAGATAAGGCCACTTGATATAGTGGTTCCAGATCAATTTATAGACCGGACAAAAAATAGACCTGCAACCTTTTTTAATGAGGGAGCTGTTGCTCACGTAACA
>MWOU01000138.1 GCA_002025975.1 Prochlorococcus sp. HOT208_60m_813B04 | reverse complement strand
AACTAGAGTTGTAGGTATTTATATTGATCCATTAGTCACATCTGGAGAAGTGGAACAATTTGGTCCACATGATAGTCAGCGCAGATTCCAGAATGATTTAGAAATTGATAATCTTATTGCAAAAACTTCTGGTGATTACGACGATGATGGTTTTCAGGAAGTTTACTGGAAAACTAATGATGGAACTGCTTATTTAAGAGCATTAATGCATGCTGATGGAAATATCCAATATGCAAACTATCAAAGTGAAGAACAGATGAGTGATTATTTAACTAGTAAGGGATATGCAGTTGTTTTTAGCGATATTGTTTAAGTAAGATGTGGTGCTTATAGAGCACTAGGTCTAAGGCGGGCGACAAACGGGCGAGGAATTGTATAACTTCGACTATTTATGTATACATTTGACCAATTTTTGAGACTCGTAATTTTGTAAATATAGCAACTAATAAGCTATAGCCTGACTTAATTATTTAACCTACTGTCTCAATTTGTCGTATGGGTGCTTTGGGAGCACTAGGTCGCAGGTTCGAATCCTATCGCCCCGATTGACTTCTCAAGATTCTCAATTATCCTCTGGGCGATCTCTGGGCGATCATTTGCAATACCTTGCATAACCTTGCATCCTTACCGACT
>MWOU01000137.1 GCA_002025975.1 Prochlorococcus sp. HOT208_60m_813B04 | reverse complement strand
AGAAGAAAATGTAGGAGGTGTCCCTGCGACTGTCGAATTATTAGTGACACTAGTAGAAATTAAAGTTGCGACATCATTCCCAGAAGAATCCTGTATGGCATTAGCATCATCACTACCGGATGGATCTGTATAGGCAACGGTAACAGCCTCATCATTTTTAACTGTTGTTGTGAGAGTAAGTTCTACCGTAGAACCAGAAACAGTTGCGTCAGTAACGCTATTGCTGGAACCACCAGTGGTTACGGCAAAAGCAGAAGTAGCTGCAGTTGTTGCAGATAAAGTCTCGTTATAGGTAAGTATTACTTTTGTACCGGCAGTATTGGTAGCAGCAGAAGAAAATGTAGGAGGTGTAGTATCGTCATTTTCTGAATTCCAAATAGAAGCTAAAGCAGAGTTATCATCTTGTGTAAATTCATAGCCCCAAGTTCCTGAATATGAGTTGTAAGACATAACAGTGTCCTCAACTGTGTTCCATTCGGCATTGAAAGGGTCTTCGTTTGGATGAGATAGACCTAAAGAATGTCCAATTTCATGAATTATTGTAGTCTTATCAAAATCACTTAATGACCCACCAATATCAGTATTTTTCCATATAACATTCCATTCATTTGCTCCATTTTCAACCTGGCCCACAATAGTGCTATCTGACCAGGATGAGTAGTCAGAAACAGAAATAATATCCAAATTTGAATCACTAAAAGAATATACCTCTTCAAAATCAATATCAATAAGCAAGTCTAGTGTAGTGAATATATTTCTAATAAAACTTTCAGAATCTGAGTCATGAGGGAGTGTTGTAGCTGTATATGTTGCAGTTTGAGATGTGCCCGCGTAATTCCAAACATCTATATTTAATGATGATGAAGAATCATAGATGTAAAATTTTAGTGTTTCATTTCCTCCAGACCAATTTATATGTTCTTTAGTAACATCACCAAAATATGCACTAATAAGAAGATTATGATTTACTCTGTTAAAATCAGATTCCTTCGAATTATTTATTGAAGAGAGAGAATCTGATAGATCAAAATGTTCAAATTTAGAGGAGAAAATTGTGCAATATATACACATAATTTAAATATAAATTTGAATTTCATTTCGTATTCACTAAATTATAGCTAATCTGATATCAGGATAATTTTTAAGAAAGTAATATTATAGCTAATCAGTTTTAATAAGAATCTAAGTTCTATTCTTAGCTCTATTTGTATATTTGAGACTATTTAGAAATAAAAAAGCAAGGGCTTGTAACCCTTTCTATTAAATGGTCGGGGCGACAGAATTCGAACCTGCGACCTAGTGCTCCCAAAGCACCCAGTACGCAATTTGCGACAGTACCCACAAGAAACAAGTGAGGCTATAGCTTATGAGTTGCTACTACTAGGATTTAGTTGAGTCTCAATATTGCAATGTATTATTGTAAGGGATTGCATAGGTATGCAAATAATCGCTAAATAATCGCTAAGCTTCAACCTAGTGCTTTTCAGTTGAATTTCTATCATTAAATAATATCGCTTATAACTGTTCCATATCCGTAGCTAGTTAAATAATCGTTCATTTGTGATTGGTTCTGATAATTAGCATATTGTATGTTTCCATCTGAATGCATTAAAGATCGCAAATAAATATCAGCATTATTTGTCTTCCAGTAAACTTCCTGGAAGCCATCTCCGTTATAATCCCCAGAATGTTTGATAGTTAAGTTATCTTTTAATAAGTCGTTTTGGAATCTTACCTGACTATTTAATGCGAGACGATCTTCGTTAGCATCATCAAAATCTCCATCCCCGTTTAAATCTGTATATCTGTCAGACCCGGTGGCTCCAAATTGAGCAGGCGCAGGAGTAACACCATCTTCTAGAAAACCTCCATTAGCTAAACCAACAGAAATTAATGGATCATCATAAATTCCTACAACTCTAGTTCCACCTCCAGCACCATGATCTTCATAGTTAATTCTACTTGTTGAAGAATTTATTTTACCTGTAGCCCATCTTCCACTTACCTTGTTGGTATAGATAGCTTCTAAGACCTCATCATTATTAATATCTAGGCTGCCCTGATATTTATAAGAAGATTTTAATTCATCTGAAACACTGCCAGTGTTTGCATGGAGATTGCCATCGAAATCTTTAATCCCTTTAAGAATATAGGATTGGCCAATAATATGTTTACTAATATTTTCTGTATTCCATATTTCTTTAAGTGCCTTTAAATCGATATCTTGGTACCAGTTCATTACTTGACGGTCATATTCATCATGCCATCCCATTACTGTTTGGGTGCCAATGCTTGCAGATTGATTTAAGAATGCTGCATCGCCATCAGAATTATCCCAAGGATGTTCTAATCCTAGAAGATGACCAAGCTCATGGATAAAAACTTTTTTCCATGATTCTGCAGACATATTCGATGAAGGAATATCACCAGTCATAGTTAAGTGAACTGGATTATTGTATGAGGGATTCCATTGACCTCCAACAGCATATCCATCCTCGAGATTATGAATTAATATTGGCGCATCTGCATCAGCTAATGTATTTACTTCCATAATTTCCAAAGTAAGAACATCATTTAATTTAGAAATAGTTTCTCTAATAGCGGAATATTGCGTGGCAGTTGGAGTTATTGTTGAAGTATTAACTTGGGAACCTAAAGCACTACTGTAAATATTCCAATTGTCCCCTCCAGGAGAGATATATAGCTTTATTGTATGATCATCCCCGGACCATAGATGTATATCTGCTATGTCAGCAGTAGACATTATTAAATCATCAGTTGTTAATGAATAAATATTAATTGTTGCGGTTTGATCAGAGGTATTACCAGCAGAATCTGTAGCTCTAACTACAACCACATAATCATTACTTTTATCACTATCGCTTGGATTTTCATAATCTTGAGCAGCAGAAAAACTTAGGGCTCCTGTTTTGGCATTTAGATTAAAAAGTAAATGATCCGCACCACCATTTAAGGACCAAGTGACAGTTTCATTTGCTGTAAAATTAGTTACGTCCGTCTTGGTTTCGTTTATTGATTTATTACTTGTAATTTCTCCTGCGCTACCGGATGGCCCCGTAATCATTGGATCAGTGGTGTCAACAGTTATTGATAAAGAATCAGAAGCTGATGATGCATTACCTTCTTCATTAGTAGCGGTTGCAGTTAAAGAATAACTTCCCTCAGATAGAGTTGATGATGTAATAGAAAAAACACCATCACTATCTGCAGTAGCAGAACCTAAAAGAGTATTACCGCTATAAAGCTTGACTGTACTCCCAGCTTCTGCACTACCTGTAA
>MWOU01000136.1 GCA_002025975.1 Prochlorococcus sp. HOT208_60m_813B04 | reverse complement strand
TTCTGAGTAGATTTCAATAAATTCCTTTCTCAATTCATCATCTTTGAGAATATCTGCATTTGACCTTGCAATTGCTTCTGGAGCAAATTGAATGGCCCCCTCACCTGAATGGAATTGTTTTGTTACTGCATCCAAAACAGTTTGGTAAGTGGGTTTTGTATGGTAAACCCTAGTATGATTGGCCATTCTGAGGGCATCTTTTTCAGGATCTATTCTCCAATTACCATTCTCATCTTGACTCCATAAATTTTCTTTTGCTGAGGCAGCTTCCTTATCATCTGAAGCAAATTGTCTCATTCCAGCACTTCTTCTTATATTCCCAGCGACTATGGTTACTGCAGCTTCATCAATTAATAAACAACACTCTACTGTACTTAATTTCCTACCAATTGCCTTTCCAAGAAGTGATGCGACTCTAGAGTAAAGATCTTTCAATTTGATAGGATTTGCCATACCTCCAAAACCTTTTAATGATTCTCCAGCAGGCCTAATATCTTCCAAATCAATATAAACATCAATTTCTCTTTCAAGACTCTCGTTACTGGATGCCTCAAGAAGATATTTATAGCTATCAACCCATCCTCTTCTGCTATCTCCAACTTTGATATGAAGATCTTTTCCTTTAATTTCTAAAGATGACTTTTCTTCTCTTTGATCTTTAGGAGTTATTCCAACTTCACTAACTGATTTAATATTTATTTTGTTAATTACGGTAGGTAGATTATTTATAAAATGAGGCTCAATTATCGCACCTGTTCCACATCCCATCATTGCTAAGTCCATCATTAATGCGAAGGCTTCCCAATCAATTAAGTTTGTTGAGGTACAGTTGTATGCTCCTGAGAAATTTTGGTTCTTATTAATCCAAGGGGTTCCGCCTATCCATAACCATCTTCCTGAAGGTTGAGCTTTTTGGTTACTTTGCATCTCTCTCATTAGGATTAATTCTTCTTCAGAAAGTTTTCCTAATTCTTTTAATCCCGATAAATTCCTTTTGCCTACTTCGCTCCAGTTCTCCCTTTTGCCAGATGAAGTTTTTCTACTATAAGATCTGAAAAAAACTGGATAAGCAGCTGGCGCAGTCTTTGGAAAATCATCTTTTTTAAGATTATTGGAATTGCTCTCTGAAGAAGCTTTATTTGGTGCAACAGTCACGATAAAAAAAACGTATGTAAATAACCCGTACTGGAAGAATAACTCTACCTGTGGCGTCTGCAACTATTCTTACCACTATTTAACGGTTTGTGTAGAATTATGTTTAATATGAAATCTTTGTTTCAAGAAAGGATATGGAAAGAGTCCCCGAACCTGAATTAATGGAAGAGAAAGAACAGGTCATTTCTTATGACGAAGCTGATTTTTCAGAAGGGGAAGTTAATCTAATTAATCAAATAAATCAATATCTTTTGAAAAAAAATATTTCTTTGGGTGAAAAAGATTTAATAGTTGATCTAGGATGTGGCCCAGGAAATATTTCTGAGAAGTTAGCAATGAAATGGCCTAATACTGCGGTGATAGGAATAGATGGTTCTAAAGAGATGATTCTAAGAGCAGAATATAAAAAAAGTATTTCTAATAATCAAAAAAAATTAAAAAATTTACGCTACATTTGTTCTGACATCAAAGACATTAAATCAAATAATTTTTTATTAAAAAAAAGAATTAGTTTACTTGTAAGCAACAGTTTGATTCATCACATTACCAATCTTGAAGATTTCTTCAACACCATAAGAAGTTTGTCTTGTAATATCACTGTAAATTTTCACAAGGACTTAAAAAGGCCATTAGATGAAAAGTCTGCTTTAAAACTCAAAGCACAATGTTCAACTAAATATAATGAGATTTTAACTAAAGATTATTATGCATCTTTAAGAGCTTCTTATACCTTTAAAGAGTTAAGAAATTTCACTCTAGAGAATGATCTATCCACTTTAGATGTGTTTGAAGAAGGTGAAAATTATTTAATAGTCTATGGTAATGTTTAAGAACCAAGTGAAAGGCCCTTATATTATATAAATGAGCTTAGGTACTAAAATTCTAAATAATAAAGAAATACTGGATGCGGTAAATAAAAGAAGAAATTTTGCTATTATTTCACATCCAGATGCGGGGAAAACTACTCTTACTGAGAAGCTTCTTTTGTATGGAGGTGCTATTCAACAGGCAGGAGCAGTAAAAGCTAGGGGTAATCAGAGAAAAGCTACCTCAGACTGGATGGAACTTGAGAAACAAAGAGGAATTTCTATTACATCAACTGTATTGCAATTTGAATATGAGAGATCAGTAATCAATCTATTAGATACACCAGGACACCAAGATTTCTCCGAAGATACTTATAGAACATTAGCTGCTGCTGATAATGCAGTTATGTTGGAAGATGCTGCTAAAGGACTAGAACCCCAAACTAGAAAATTGTTTGAAGTTTGCAAGATGCGAAAAATACCAATATTTACCTTCATAAATAAAATGGATAGACCTGGAAGGGAGCCATTTTCTTTACTTGATGAAATTGAATCGGAACTTGGATTAAATACTTTACCTATTAATTGGCCAATTGGAAGTGGCGAGGAATTTAGAGGGGTTATTGATCGATTTTCGAGACAGGTGATTTTATTTGATAAAGCAGTGAGAGGTAGACAATCGAATGAAAAAAGATTAAGTCTTGAAGATAAAGAGATATCAAAATAT
>MWOU01000135.1 GCA_002025975.1 Prochlorococcus sp. HOT208_60m_813B04 | reverse complement strand
TTTGGTAGCTTCCCCTGCTGGATCTAAAACTGAGGGTCTTAGTCTTACAAAAACTTTTACAGCAAATTGGTCCAATTAAAAATTAATTTCTACTAGAAGATTAGTTTAAATTTTTACAAAAAGTACTATTGATTAATAAACAAATATTTTTACCTTAAGGTTTTCTGAGTTATTAGATGTTTATGTAGCCTCTACCAAAACATACTAAGCAAGTTCTTCTTGAATTTTCATGTGTTTTAAAATTTCCTGCCCCTCCACATTTTGAACATTTTATTTTATCAATTGATGTAACTTCGTCAGAGATTATTTGTTTTAAAGCAATTTTTGGATTTTCCATCTTGGGCTTTCTACTGTTTAAGTATCCCGGCAGCTAACTATAGTGTCAAATTGCTAATTTTGGTTCACTTAAAATCTTAAATTTCTCTTTAATTTTTTTATTGAAAGTTTTTATAGATTTTTCATCAAAGGAAATTATTACTAATTCAAGCCCAGCATTATCATTTGGTCTCCAACAATTGTCTGGAGCTTCTTCAAACCAAGTATGAATTTTCTTTCCAACAATTTGTATTTGTAAAGGTAATGATTTATTTGGTATCCAAATACGTCCTTTTATTCGAAGAATGTTTAATTCATCCAAGATTTTTGACATCTCCTTTTCAAAGTCATTTTTTTCAAGGAAATAATTTAATTTAATTGAATCTGATACAAGTTCAACATGATTATGGTCATGTTCTTCAGTTAAAAACTCTTTATAAGTCTCTTTTTTAAAATTAAAATCAAATAGATAGTTCAAATCAATTTTGCCATTATTGGATTTAAGGACTGGTGTAGATGAGTTTAGACTTCCTTGAATTTTATGTTTTACAACGTCAAACTGATAATCATTTAAGATATCTGATCTAGAGACTAAAACGATATCAGAAACTTCTAGTTGCTCCTCAAAAAGTTCATCTATAGTGGCGTTGTGATCAATTTTATCTGTTTCATTATATTGTTTTGTTATTTTATTTAAATCATTAATTGGTGAACCATTAAGCATTGATTCTCCATTAACGACACCAACAACTACATCAAGGTAAATGGAAGACCTAATTTCAGGCCAGTTAAGTGCTTGAATTAAGGGAATTGGCAATGCCAAGCCACTTGTTTCGATAATTATTGATTCGATAGGAGGATTAAATTCTAGGAGAGCTTTTATTGATGGAACAAAATCATCTTGAACAGTACAACATAAACATCCATTGTTTAATTCGATTACGCAGTCGTCTTCAGATTCATCACATTTATCACAACTTTTAATCAAATCACCGTCAATTCCAACATCACCAAATTCATTAATTATTAAACCAAATTTTTTATTACTCTCTTTTAATAAATATCTTAGAAAAGTTGTTTTACCTGAACCAAGAAATCCTGAAACAACTATAACTGGTATTTTTTTTTTTCATTTTTTATGATTAACAACCTAAGCTATATTCTGTACTCTCTCCTGTAGAACTATTTGTGCCATTAGCAATCGCACATAATTGTTTTTGTTGTGTACGACTAAGAACTGCATCAGTAAAATCTGCACCATCTATTTTTGCTCCTTCAAAATTACTCTCCATTAATAAAGCATTTGTAAAATTAACATCCGAAAGATCTGCATCTGTAAAATCTGTTGCATAAGCTAGTGCATCTCTTAAATTGGCTCCATTAAACTTTGAATTTTGCAATTTACTATTATTGAACACCGCGCCTTCTAAATTACTTTCACTAAAATTAAACCCATTCAAATCAAACTTAACGTATTCGTTACCGCTTAAATCTTGACCATGCATATCTGGCTCTAAATTAAGGTCTTGCTGGTTTCTAATCTCAGGAGGTCGTTTAGCCCATGCAGAATTTACAGAATTAAAAAATAAAATCCCAACGAACAACAAAGTAATTAATGCATTCTTTAGTGAGGGGAAAACAATTGATTTAATCATAATAAGACTGTATTTTAGAACTTAAGTATTTAAAGTTTGTAAGAGTATCTTAAAGGAAAATATATGGCAATGTCACTAAAGGTTATTGTTCCTCCTCATCCATTAATAAAACATTGGCTTTCAATATTGCGAGAAAAAAATACTCCAGATATTTTGTACTCAACAGGATATGAGCAATTAGGGAAATGGCTTACATATGAAGCATTACGTAATTGGCTGCCATATAAAAAAGAAATAGTAAATACTGATAATGGGGACATAGATGGATTCTTTATTGATACTGATTATCCAATAAAAGTGCTCGCAATGTTGCCCGAAGGGTTATCTCTTTGGTTTGGATCTAAAGAAGTAATTCCTAATTCAACCCTCTCATTAGGAGAACTTCCTAAAACTATTGAATCAAATGAAGGAGTTATATTTTATTCAGAACAAATAACGACAAAATCAACCACATTAGAAACCTTAATTAAATTAAAGGAATTAGGTGTTGATTCAAATAGGATTCTTTTAATAACTGCTATTTGCTCAAATAAAGGGTTAAATGAAATTGCGAAATTATTCCCGAATCAGGTAATTTACACTTCTTGCATAGATGAGGAAGACGAAAAAACACCATTATTGGTACCCGGTATTGGGAATCCTTTATCGCGTTTAAGTACTATATTTCAAGATAAGAACTAATATA
>MWOU01000134.1 GCA_002025975.1 Prochlorococcus sp. HOT208_60m_813B04 | reverse complement strand
ATTTGGCAAAGATTAATTTAGCTGAAATTTTTAAAAAGCTTGCACCTTTATGGAATAAACAATTAAATCGACGAGGGATTTCTTTAAAAATTGATATCCCCAATCAACTTCCGCAAATTTTGAGTGATTCTGAAAAATTGGAATTAATGTTAAGTGGATTAATTAATAAAAATACTAGAGGATTAAAAGAAGGTAGTACATTAATTTTAGAATTGAGACCAGCTGGTCAAAAACTTAAACTTCAACTAAAAGTACAAAAATTAGAAAGCAATCAAAAAGAAATTCAAAAAAAAGATAGTAGTTCTGATATTGGTCCTGTTTTAAATTGGAACCCTCAAACAGGTAGTTTACAACTTAGTCAAAATGCTACTCAAAAGTTGTTGGCGAGCTTAGGAGGGCATGTCACAGAAAGGCGTGATGCAGGTTTAACAGTATTTTTTCCGATTTCAGATTCAAAATAAAATGAGAAATAAGTTTTCCATATATTAAATAATGTAGAAAATTTCTTGTAAATTTATAATTTTGCAAAATATGAATGCTAATTTCTTATAAGAAATAACATCAGAATCAAGGATGACTGAAACTTTAGTTGGTCAATTTCCAAAGCATATAGGAAGTACCGGGGGTTTATTAAACTCAGCAGAAACCGAAGAAAAATATGCAATTGTATGGAAAAGTTCCAAGGAACAAGCATTTGAATTGCCCACTGGTGGAGCAGCTATTATGCATGAAGGTGATAATCTGATGTACTTTGCAAGAAAAGAACAATGCCTTGCATTAGGGACTCAATTAAGAGCCTTTAAACCAAGAATTGAAGATTTTAAAATTTACCGAATTTTCCCAGGTGGCGATATTGAATTTTTACACCCAAAAGATGGTGTTTTCTCTGAAAAAGTAAATGAAGGCAGAGAGAAAGTTGGTCATAATCCAAGAAGAATAGGCGAGAATCCTAATCCAGCTGGTTTAAAATTTACAACTAAGAATACTTTTGATTAACTTCCTTAAAGTTGATATAAAAGAAGAAAATAATTATACTTTGGGTTGACATTATAAATATGATCAGCTCACAGAAAGATAGTTTTTTAAAGGCTTACAAAGAAGGTAAAAATTTTATACCTATCACTCAAACTTGGCCAG
>MWOU01000133.1 GCA_002025975.1 Prochlorococcus sp. HOT208_60m_813B04 | reverse complement strand
GATGGAGTTACTTGGTCATATGAAAGAGAAGCATTACAGGTGGCTCTTGATGATGGTGGTACAACAACAGATACATCAGATGATAAATATATACTTGCCGTAAAATCAACTAATACAAATACATATTGGGATGGTGTAACCGACACATATTCCTATTGGGACGTTTACGATATTTCACTAGATGGTTCATTTAATTGGGATGGACAATACAGTACAAATATCGCTGATTATGAAACAAAATTTGGTACAGATTTAGATGGCGATGGTTCAATTGGAATAGATTTAAGTGAGTTAACGAATATAACAACTGATGAGGTCGGAGCTACATTAAAAAGAGGATTTGGAAGTTTATATATTTCAGATGAAGGTGTAGATACTAAAATAACAGCCGAATATGGAGGTACTCCATCCCTTGAATTCGAATCAAGTTGGGAAGGTGGTTTTTACAAAAGTGAAGCTTACGCAATAACGAAAAATTCTGATGATTCATATACACTAGCTCTTAAGTTTACAGATAGCGCGACAGAACAAAATGCATGGGAGATTCATCAGTTAAGTAGTAGTGGAGTTCATTCATGGAACAACACACAATTTACACAAGCTATTTCTGGATATGAAACAATTTTTGGACAAGATCTTAATGGTGATGGATCTATTGGTTTTGATACTAGTTCACTAACCGATATAACAAGTGATACTACAGGTGCAACTCTAAAACAATCTTCTGAAGGTCAAGTATTTATTGTCGACGGAAGTGAAACGATTGATATTAAAGACAGTTACGGAGGTGTTCCCTATCTTTCCTCAAGTTATTCATATGAGGGCTTTAGTATGACTCAAACCCCTTATGCGGTTGAAGAAATTAATGGAGAGTATAAATTATTTGTAAAATTCGAAGATACTTATCTAATTAATGGAGTTTCTGAATCTAATACGAGTTGGGATTTATACACAATTTCTACAGATGGAACTCTAGATTATGGAAAAACACAGTATTTAGACTCTGTTACAACTTGGGAACCTAAATTTGGTCAAGATTTGAATGGTGATGGAGATGCAACTGGACAAGTAGTTTTAACTAATAGAACTACAGATAGCACTGGTGCATTACTTGCAAGTGATGTGGATGGAGCTCTTTATATAGTTGATGGAAGTACTCAAATACTTATTGGAGATAACTATATTGAGCATTCCAGTAGTTGGTCGGATGGTTCTTATTCTTCAACTGCGATTGCTGTTTCTGATTTAAATAATAATGGAACAACAGCCGTCTCTAGTGATGATTACTATCAATTAGCTGTTAAACAATCAAATAGCTATACAGATTATTTAGGAAAATTAAATTCTACTGAAGATTGGCAAGTATATAAAATTGATACATCTGGATCCACAGACTGGAGTTCAACTTTCTGGACTCAATCAATACAGGGGTATGAAGCCACCTTTGGACAAGATCTTGATGGAGATGGAAGTACTGGACTTAATGTAGCTAATCTAAGTACAGCTTCAAAAGATTCAAATGGATGGTTATTAAAAAAAGACTCCAATAATACCCTTTATATAACTGATAGCAACGGAGAAAATATTGTTACAGTTACCGATAATTATGGCGGCAGCCCAACTTTTGATCATAGCTATAACTGGGGATCTGGTTCCAGTTCTTCTGAATCTCTTGCAGCAGAAAAGCAAGATAATGGTTCTTTCCTATTAGCTGTAAGTCATTCTTCAAAAGATCAATGGGGCTCTTGGTCAGATTATGAAATCCTAGAATTAAGTAGTTCTGGTGTTATTGATTGGGGTAAAAGTGTTTGGACTCAAGATATTAAAAGTTACGAAAATAAATTCAATGATGATTTGGATGGGGATGGATCAAAGGGGAGAGATTTTTCAACACTATCTAGTGTAGATACAGATACCACAGGGGATCTTTTGAAAAAAGATTCTAGTGGTGCATTTTTCATCCTTACAGAGGCAGGAGAACATATATCTATTGTTGAAAATTGGGGAAGCACGGCCCAATTAGAATGGAGTGATAGTTGGTCAAATGGTTCGAGCTCCTCAGTTGCAATAGCGGCTGAAGACTCTACTTTTAAAAATTCCGATGGTACTCTCGTTGATGGCTATGCAATTGCAATAAAAAATTCTGGCACTTACCAAAATGATTCATGGGAAGATTGGACGATAAAATATGTAGATTCAAATGGAGTAATTGATTACTCAAATCAGCCATGGATGCAATCAATCAAAGATAAAGAGTCAATTTTTGGACAAGATATAGATGGTGATGGAGCTCAAGGTCTTGACGCATCTGTACTTTCAACCGCATCTGATAGTTCAGGAAATGCTACTGATACTAGTGGAGATATATTGAAAAAAGATGATAATGGTTCACTATTTATAGTTGATGATAAAAACACTGCTGACACTTCAGATGATACGGTAATAGCTTTAACTGATGAATGGGGAGGAAGCCCAAGCTTTGACTATCAGGACACTTGGGGATCATTTAGTTATACATCATCTGCTTTTGCTGTAGAGTCATTTTCTGATTCAGGTACTGATAAGTTCCTATTAGCAATAAAGTCTACCGATACTTATAACGATACTACATACACAAACTGGGAAACTTATAAAGTTTCTTCTTCAGGTGTGATTGATTGGTCTAGTTCATCTTGGTCTCAATCCATCGGTAAAAAAGAATCAGTTTTTGGCCACGATATGGATGGAGATGGAGTGATATGGGATTCTTCAAACATATTAACAACTGCAGTTGACACTGATACAAGTACATCTGCAAACACTGCCGTAACACTTACAAAAGATTCACAAGGAGCTTTATATATAACTAAAGGTTCTACG
Organism: Prochlorococcus sp. HOT208_60m_813B04; assembly: GCA_002025975.1. GTDB lineage: Bacteria > Cyanobacteriota > Cyanobacteriia > PCC-6307 > Cyanobiaceae > Prochlorococcus_A. The sequence continues at coordinate 5,415 of MWOU01000133.1, read as the reverse complement.
AATATAGCTATTGTCGATGATAATGATTCGCCTGTTAACTTTGACTGGACTGACTCTTGGGGAGGGCAAACTTTCAAATCCGCGGCCTATGCTGTTGAAGGATTAGATACAGATAGCGATTCAACAATTGACAAATATAAACTAGCAATTAAACATACCCATACTGATGACAATACATCCTTAACATCTGAGAATTGGGAAACATTTGAAATCTCAACTACAGGAGTTGTAAATTGGACAACAGGTCAATGGGGAGATGCAGCTCCCCATGAGATTGATCTAAATCAAGATTTAGATGGAGATGGATCTATTTGGTCAGTTGCTAATTTAACCTTAACTGCAGTTGATACAGATGTTTTAGGTGTAACTCCCTATCTTGATGAAAATAAAAATTTATATATTTTACCTGGACAGGGTCAACAGAAGAAAGCAGTATATGACGGAACAGGAAACTTAATTAGTTTTGAAGAAACTCAAAACATCGGCGCATCATCAATAAAATCAGAATTAATAGCGGTGGAGACTGTTGGTTCATATGACTCTTATAAATTATTAATTAAGGAAACATTTACCAATGGAGATAACTCAGTAATTGAATATCAAACAGTAAATGTCGCTCAAGACACGATGTTAATTGATTGGTCTACTTGGACATTAACAGATGATCCCACAAAGTTAGAGAGCACCTTTACTTTGGATATCAATGGTGATGGGACCATAACACAAATAACAACTGCAACTACAAAGACTTCTGTATCTACAGACACGACTGGCGCACAGTTGAAGTCGACAACTGATGGAAGTTTATTTGTTACTGATGGCGATACCACTATCGCTTTAGTTGATAAAGGTGGCGCCGCACTAGATTTTGACTTATCTGAGACTTGGACCGGAGGATCTTATAAGACTGAAGCATTAGCTATACAAAAGGTTGGTGATGACTATAAGTTAGCTGTAAAAGAAACGGTTACTGCAGGAGATGATTCTTCAGAAGGATTTATTATTCATACTATTTCTTCAGCTGGAGTTTTAGACAAATCAAAAGAAATATTCAGAACATCATCAGAACTAAATGAAGCAGAATTTGGACAGGATTTAAATGGAGATGGTAATACAAGTCAAGGATCTTCTTCTTCATCTTCAGATACGTTCGCAGATAAGGTAAAAACAGGCAATACCGATCAAGAAGTAGTTCAGAAATTCTCTAATGTAGCACAATCAGACATTTACACAATCTCAAATGCAGATACATCATCAAGTGATACTGGAATTGAAATGTTTGTAAATGGCGTTACTGGTAGCGCTAAAACTAATTACGATTTAGATGTAAAAATCACAAAAGAGCCAAGCACTGCACTACTAGGGAAGATTGGGAATGATACCGGTTCTGAGTCCTCTAATTTAAGAGCAAACACAGGTGTTATGGATTTCACAGTTACAATACCTGATGAACAAAATTATGGTGATATTGTTTCTCTTTCATGGGTTCTTGCCGATGTTGGAACTGATGAAACACCCAAATATATGAAAGAAAATGCCGCGGGAACCTTCTTTAGCTTTGATTATGATGCTAGTTCTGGAGAGGGAGCAAAATGGGACGCTGATAATAAAACTATGACTGTTTATGTAAGAGATAATGGAAAGTACGATGACAATCCAACTCTTGGGTTAGTGAGGGACCCTGGCCTATTTATTACTGACAGTTCTTCAAGTTCTTCAAGTTCTACTCCTACTTATTCAATCACTTCTTCGATGGATCCGAGACGCGAAGGGAATACTTTAACAACAACTATAAATACAGAAAACATATCAAGCGGAACAAATTTATATTGGTCAATTTCAGGGACAGGAATCTCTTCTGCGGACTTCTCAAGTTCGGATAACCTGGCTGGATCAGCTAGTATAAATTCCTCTGGAACATTTAGTTTTAGTCATCAAATAATTGATGATGGAGATGCTGAAGGAGAACAAACTTTAGCTATCAAATTATTCTCTGATTCAGGAAGAACTACCCAAGTAGGAACAACAACTCAGATTACGTTCTATGATCCTTTAACGGAAAGTGGAGATACAACATCACCAACTATATCGGGACCTACTGGTGACTCAATCTCAATAAATGAAAACAATATTTCTGTTTATACCTATGAAGCGAATGAATCAGTAAGTTGGTCTCTTAACAGTGGGGGAGCTGATTCTGGAGTTTTTACTATTAGTTCCTCAGGTGCCTTAAGTTTTTCAAGCGAACCAGATTATGAGAACCCTACAGACTCAAATAGTGACAACAGCTATACAGTTATTGTTAGCGCTACTGATTCCTCCGGCAACGTAAGTAATCAAACAACCACTGTTAGTGTTAACGATCTAATTGATACAGGATTGGCAATAGCAAGTGTAAATGATTCGTATACAGCAGATAGTAAAGGTTTTGCAAGTATCAATGGGTCTGCTCCAGTTACCGTAACAAATTACGAAATAGGTAAAGAAACTACTCTCGGCACTATAAAGGATTATGACGGTAATTTGCATGCTGGAGATACATTAGATGCAACTGCCTCTTCTTATAAATATCAAGGATTATTAGATGTTAACGGAGATGGGGTTTTTGAAACTATATTTACAAATAAAGTTTCTCGAAGATGGGTAACTGCAAAAGTTGATTCAACAACAGGTCAAGTTGATTTTACTGATCATGGAGCAGGAGGTGGAACAAGAGTTGTAGGAATTTATGCAGATCCATTAATTGCAGAGGGAGAAAGTAATGGAGGATTCTTATCTGATGGGGTAACGCCAGCACCTGCAGCAATAGGTTCAACTGGTTCTGACCGATATGTTGATTTAAATGGCGATGGAGATTTTGATGATGCCAATGAAGACCGTTTGGCACTTAACAGTCAGGTAAGATTCCAGAATGATTTGGAAATAGATAATCTCCTCGCTAAACATTCAGGAGATTATGATTCTGATGGTATCCATGAAGTTTATTGGAAGACAAATGATGGAACTGCATACCTAAGATCCTTGATGCATGCTGATGGAAATATCAGATATGCAAATTATCAAAGTGAAGATCAAATGAGCGAATATTTAACCGCTCAAGGTCATAGTGAAATAATCACTAGTATCATTTCTTGATATTTCAAAATTTATTTTAATTTTTTTTAATAGTGAGAATAATTGCAAATGATTTTCTATTAGATGATCATCTACTTGAAGTTGCAAAAGAAATTCATAATTATGATGATTCAATAGATATATACCTTCATATTTCAGGAGGTTTAAAAAAAGTAAACGGAGGTATTTATGGAACACAAATCATAGATACTTTTGATATTGGACTAGCTGATCAATATTTCTTTAAATCGGTACTTGCAAAGTTAGATTTACAAGTTGATTTAAATTTTTCTTTTGTGTCTAGCAGTCAGGAAGCAGACATAGCATTTTATTACGATAAGGAAATTAATTTAGATGGTCAGCAAAATTTATTAGGTGCAATTGTTCCAATCGTCGTTTCTAATAAATATGCTTATGAGGTGTTTTTAAATATACCAGGCTTTAAGAATGATCAAGATTATTTAAGATATGCATTTATTCATGAACTTGGACATGCAATCGGATTAGAACATCCCTTTAATAGTAGTGACGGGGATGTATTTGAGGATGAGACTTCATTTTCTGAGAGTGCTTATCCCGAAGAAACAGTTATGGCATATAGAAAACCTTTGAATGGGTCGTGGCCGCAATACTTTTCAAAAAATGATGTTGATGCTCTGCAAAAAGCTTGGGGAGTTGAAACAAAATATAATTTACAAGAGTATGTTTTAAATCATAATTATAAATTTGATGAAATAAAAGATTATCAGGGATTTCTGCATGGATCAAAAACTTTTTCATCTGCAAATAATTATAAATATCAAGGTAAATCAGATTTAGATCTTGATGGTTATGAAGAATTTATTTTCACAAATTCAAATACATGTAGATGGATATCAATAGGAGTACAAAAAAACTTTAATGATTATGGTGAAGGGGGTAATACCAGAGTAATTGGTATATATTCAGACCCATTAGTTGAAATTGGAATTGTTGAGAAAGGTAGTCCCTATGATAGCCAAAGTAGATTAACGAATGACCTCAAAATAGATAACTTAATCTATAGGCTTTCAAGAGATTATGACGGAGATGGTTTCCAGGAAGTTTACTGGAAAACTAAAGATGAGACTGCTTATTTAAGAGCTTTAATGCATGCAGATGGAAATATAAGATATGCAAATTATCAAAGTAAATCTCAAATGGAAGAATACTTAACTGCCAATGGATATGATTCTGTTATTGGAGATATAACTACTTAAACATTTAATGCGAATAAGGCACTAAATCGCTGGTTCAATTCTCATCATCGTAATAAAATTGTAGATATTCAAGAAATATTTCTGAGGAATTTAATTCTAATTAATTATTATTTCTTCAATTTTTGAAGAAATTAAAAATAGTCAAAAAGCTTAAAGTTTAATGATTTCAAAAATTTTTTTCATAATTAATTCATCCTTTAGATATACTATTGAAAATTTTTGCAATTGAATTTTGGCTAACGTTGATGCATCATTAATGAGAGGGGATGCGAGCCTGGCGTTAGGAGATCCAGGTAATGTTGATTCTTTATTTTTAGACTTATCTAGTTTATCAATAATTAGTTATCTTATTGATAGTAATAGGTATTATTTTGCTTTTAGTAGTGGTTCATTAACCGGATCACTTTATATTTATGGAAAAAATCTTCCTGGAATCGATAATTTAGCATCGCTAACAAGCTTTAACAACGTAAAAGGAGATGTTACTGGATTTGATATATACCTCTATTCGTATGGCACCTCCCTGGGTGGGTATAAAATTTCTTCACTTGATATAAGTTTAAAAAACTTCCTTAATTTCACTCCCAATGAATTTGAGGAAGCAATTTTAGCGTCTAATAATGAAATAGTTGGAAGTTCCAATGCAGATATTATTTTTTCTCAATCAGGTTCAGACAGCATTACCGGTTCTGGAGGAAATGACAAAATTGATGGCGGGGGAGGACGTGATGAAGCCATTTTTTCAGGCAACTTGGGCTCTTACAAAATTTCCTTAGATAATACTTCTTATACAGTAAAAGATCTTAGGAAAAACTCTCCAGATGGTACGGATAAACTCGAATATATCGAATCTCTTGTTTTCAATGATCAAACTATTACTCCATCGGAAGCTTTAAAAATTGATGAAAAAAGAAATATAAAAAATGGATTAATAAGAGGTGAATACTATCGTTTAGAGAACATCAAAGACTTTGATGGCAATCTTCATGGAGGTGGTGATTATTCAGATTCCTTATATTCTTATAAATACCAAGGAAATTTAGATGTAAATGCAGATGGAATA
>MWOU01000132.1 GCA_002025975.1 Prochlorococcus sp. HOT208_60m_813B04 | reverse complement strand
GAAAAAATTACAGGAATTGATGCCACTATTATCCCTCCTTGTTTGAAGTTAGGTTGACCATAACACAATTCATTATTATCTAAGTTGGTTATTGCCCCTCCAGCAGCTTTTAAAATTGCTTCGGGTGCAGAAAAATCCCAGTCTTTTGGGGAATTGTGTCCAGGCAAGCTTAAACATATGTATATATCACTTTCCCCTCTTAAGATTGAGGCAATTTTACAACCTATGCTTCCCATAATTTTAACTTCTTTAAAGCCAATTTTATCTATAAGATTTTTTAGAGTTTTATTCCTATGATTCTTACTTGTGACAACAACCATATTTTTAAGATTTTTTTTCTTGTTAAGGGTAGGTTTTATTTCATCATTCTCTCTTCTTTCACACCAAACTTTGTCCCCAGTAGAAATCCATAGTTCGTCTTTTTCAGGAATTAAAACTACCCCCAAGCAAGGTTTTTGCTTATAGTTCAAAGCTAAATGCATAGCATAATTTCTTGTACCTTGAATAAAATCTTTAGTTCCATCCAGAGGATCAAGAACCCATAGCCAATCAGAATCTATCTTGCATTTTTCAGATTCTATTTTTACATTTTCCTCGCTTAATATTTTCCAAGTAATTTCCTTATATTTCCTACTGATTCTATTAATAATTAGATCATTAACTTTTAAATCTGCAAGTGTTACAGGATCTTCATTATTATTATTTTTTATAATACTATTTTTATCTTTTCCATTTTTCAATATTTTGGAGTAATAAAGTAAGATTTCTGAAGCTTCCCAACTAAAAGTCTTTAAATCATCGATAAGATTATTAATATCTACACCAGAAGGTAAATTAATCACGAAATGGGTATTAAAACTTCATCTTCTCATAAAAACAAGGAACCTCAAAGAGGCTTTTTATATATTGTTGGAACACCTATTGGAAATTTAGAGGATCTTTCCTCAAGGGCGTTAAATATTCTTAAAAACGTCTCTCTAATTGCTTGTGAAGATACTAGACAAACAAAAAAGATAATGAATAAATTTAAATTTACTAATACTCTCATAAGTTTTAATCAGCATAATTCACTTAATAAAATCCCCAAAATGATAAACGAGCTCATTGCTGGAAAATCATTAGCATTGGTAAGCGATGCTGGGATGCCAAGTATATGTGATCCAGGAGAAGATCTTGTAAAAGAAGCCAAATCAAAAGGTTTAAATATTATTTGCATACCTGGACCATGCGCTGCGATAACTGCACTTGTTTCAAGTGGATTTCCATCCTCCAAATTTACATTTGAAGGTTTTCTCCCAAAAAAAAAGAGCGAGAGAGAGAAACTTCTTTTAGAAATTTCTAAAAATGAAAAGACTACAGTTTTATTTGAATCTCCACATCGGATTAAGAGATTATTATTTGAATTAAGGGAATCTTTTGGAGGGGATAGAGAAATTAGAATATTTCGTGAATTAACAAAAAAATTTGAAGAACATATTGGTAATAATGTTCATGAGATAATCGAATACTTTAATGATAAGGAAGTAAAAGGTGAAATTACTGTCGTAATAAAAGGCATAGATAAAACAAACATAAATGCAACCTTTAACAAATTCGAATTAAAAAAAGAACTAAATGATTTAATTTATGCAGGGTTAAGTTTATCGCAAGCATCAAAATACCTAGCAAAAAAAAATAAACTTACAAAAGGCTTAATTTACAATTTATATTACAATTCAATTAGTAAGACATAAAAATGATTTTTAGATTACAACAGTTATTATTCATACTTTCTTACAATTTAACATTATTTTTGCTTCTAATGATAGGTATCCAAAATAGTTCTATCAAAAAAAACGTTAACCTCATAATTACCGAAACAATTACCTTGCCAATAAGTTTTATAATAGGTGTAAGTTTTATTAGTGGATCCTTAACCGGTAATCTTCTAAAAATGGATTTCAATAATAAAAATGATAAATAAATTTTTTATAGTGCTATTAATTTATCAACACTAACAATTCTTGAAATACCTTTTTTTAAAAGTATTGGGGCAACAAGTTTAAATAAATTAGTATTAGGAACTTTAATTATCTTTTGTTCTTTATTGCAAGATCTTTTTGCTGTTTTCAAGTCAAAATAAATTTCAATGGTTTTTCTATTTAGTTCATCTTGAGATAGAAATTGCCATTCAGGGTAATCTTTGAGATATTTTATTGATAATTCTATTTTTTTATCAACTACCATATAAGCTATATCTGGTAAGTCCACATCCGAAATAGGAACTGAGGCTAAATCTTTTTGTTGTAAATCATCAATTTCATATTCTAGAGGTGCAATTTCTAGGAATTGACTTTGAGGAATAATATCATCTCTAAAATCATTAGAACTTGGATTGGTATTTCTTGTATTTTTATCGTAAGAAGTTACGCCAACCACAAAATCATTATTATTAAATGTTGAAGATTTATTTAAAGGTTTATTTTTACTATTTAACTCTTGAAAATTTTTTTCACCAAATGTTTTTTTTAAATTCCTAATTATAGTTTGTTTTGTACATTTATAAAGTTTCGATAAATCATCAATAGATTCACCCTTTTTGAAACTATCAATTATTTTTTCTTTTTGGTCATTTGTAAGCCTTTTAGCCAAAATAAAAAAGTATTTTTTTTATTCTATTAGCTTTACCCTTAAAAATAAAATTTTCAAGACATTCTTTAGCATAAATTATATCTTTAAAAAAATTATTATTATTGTTTGGAATATACCTGTCAGATATAATAATAAAATGCTTCCTTAGCTCAGCTGGATAGAGCAACTGCCTTCTAAGCAGTGGGCCGCAGGTTCGAATCCTGCAGGAAGCGTTGAAAATTATTTTTTTCTAACAAACTAATACTTTCATTTAATATTTGGACAACTTTTACAAAAATATTTTAAAAAGTTCTGAAAATTTAGGGAAATTTTCTTTCTTAATTGGTTTATTTCTGCTTCCATCTGCAATCGCATTATCAATAATTTTCTTACTGTTTTCCTTGATTATTAGTTTTTGGATTGATCTAAAAAAACTTATAAATGATAAAGTTAACTTGATTTATATAGCGAGTTGCTTTTTTGTATTATTCAGTGCTTTTTTCAATTTCTTTGACAAAAATTCCATTAATAATATTTCAAATAATACATCTCTAATATTTATAGGACTTTTAAACTGGATTCCTCTAATTTTTGTTTTTATTGGTTTTCAGAAATATCTTTTAACTAATAATGATAGAAAAAATTGTATATTAATATTTATTTTGGGATCAATTCCTGTAATTTTTTCGTGTTTTGCGCAATTTATTCTTAATTGGTTTGGCCCTATGGAAACACTTAATGGTTTGATAGTTTGGTACCAAAGACCTATAGATGGTATTACTGGTATTACGGGTTTATTTAACAATCCAAACTATTTAGCAGCTTGGTTAAATATAATATGGCCTTTCTCTCTTGCTTTTATATTTTTAGACAATAAAAATAAAATAAAAATTCTATTTAAAATCCTTCTTATATTTGCAATATCTTTTCTAATAATACTAACTGCTTCAAGAGCAGGATTGCTATGTCTTTTGTTACCAATATTTATTATTTATGCGCAAAAAATTAAATCACTGATCTTAACTTTTATTTCAGGGATATATTTTTATATAACTTTATTTTTGGCATCATTTTTATTTCAATCAGAGTTGAAAAATTTAATAACAAAAATAATTCCAAGGGGAATTTGGATTAACTTTACTAACCTAGAGTATGAAAATTTAGATATTTCAAGATTAGGTATTTGGAAATATGCTTTAAATTTTATTTCAGAGAGTCCGATTTTTGGACATGGTTCAAATTCTTTTACTTCCCTCCTATTAACTGAGTCAGGGATTTGGAAAGGCCACTCCCATAATTTGCCCTTAGAATTAATGGTTAACTATGGAATACCTGCAGCTTTACTAATCTTAATTCCCACTACATATTTAGTTTATAAAGCTTATTTAAAATTATTTTTTGGAAAATTTGACTTTAATAAAAGTTCAATTTTAGATCGCGCTTGGTTAATTTCATTAACTTTATTGATCGTAATGCATTTAGTTGATATTCAATATTATGATGGAAGAATAAGCATCGCAGGATGGATACTTCTGGCAGGGATAAAGAATATAGTCTTTCATGATCAAATTCCAAATGGAACAAAATTGAAACAGTTTAAAATTTCCTAAGGAGCAAAATTATTTAACTGCATAAAATAATATTATTTCCTAAACTCATTTTTCAAAATATTTATTTAAACCACCCTTTTCAGAATAAATAATAAGGATTTGGCAATTATGTAAATAAAGGTAAATTCAAAAATTCATAAAACAAATGTTTATCTTCTTATTAAAGTTCTTTTAAAAATCTTTTTTTATTTTTTGATATTGATTCTTTTTATATCATTATTATCAAAATCAAAAAAACTTTCTAAGGATAAATGAGATAAAATAATTGACTTTGAATTAATATTTATAGCTTTATATATTATCCCACAAATCAAGATTAAATAAAAATTTGCAGGAAGAGATAGAATCATTTACTTAATTTCCATTATCTCTCAATGTAATATAATAACTATCTAAGTAATGAAATATTCATGAAGCTAAGCACACCATGGATTGTTTCTAGAAGAAGTGTTTTAATTGCAGCAACATTAGATTTTTTTTTATGTCTATTTTTATATGAATTTGTTTATCAATATGAATACGATTCAGAACCAAGTAGATTAGTTTCAAATACTTTTGCTTTTTTTTGGATAGTTGTAAGCTATGTCTTAGGAAGATATGAAAAAACAAGGAAAATATCTTTTGTAATTATTAGTAAAATTGTAATAAAATCTATTTTTTTACTTTTCCTAACAAACACTATCTATCTATTTATAAATTGGGGTTATCCATTATTGTTCTTTTGGAATGATGTGAATTTTTTTAATACTGATTTAAAAGATTTAAGTAATTTTTTTATAAGAGTATCTATATATATTGTGATAGCAAGTACTATACTTCAATTTAATCTAGGAATAATAAACAAAAATATTCATAATCAAAATAAAGTTTGGATTTTTTATGGGACTAGTAATAAATATAAAGAAATTATGAATGAAACATCAATGAACAAGAAGATTATTTTTTGGCTCTCTAATGAAGATAATCTTGGAAGTCTAGATATAAATAATATTCGAGGAATAATAATAGAAGATTTTTCATTAATAAATCAAGAAAATATTGATCTTATTTTTAAACTTAAATTAAAGGGAGTAATTATTGATGATTTACTAAGTTGGTTTGAAAAACAATTTCACCGTATGCCCACAAACCTTATTGAAAATAAATACCAACTTTTAGAAAAACTTAAATCCACTGAAGATAAATATCAAAGAAGAATTAAGAGAATAGGTGATATAGTTGTAAGCATTTTTATACTTTTGGTGACCTTTCCAATTACCTTAATAACTTGTATAAGTATTTTTATTGAAGATCAAGGTCCTATTTTTTACTCTCAAGTAAGAACAGGTCATAAAGGAGAAAAAATAAAAATATATAAATTTAGAAGTATGGTTATAAATGCCGAAGAATTTGGTGCTCAATGGTCATCTGCAGAAGACAAGAGAATTACAAAAGTAGGTAAGATTATAAGAGCAACAAGACTTGATGAATTACCTCAACTCTTTTCCGTTATCAAAGGACAAATGAGTTTAATAGGTCCAAGGCCAGAAAGACCTGAAATTGAAGAAGGAATATTAAAAAAAATTCCTTTTTATAATTACAGAAATGTATTAAAACCTGGGATTAGTGGTTGGGCTCAAGTAAATTATCCTTATGGATCAAGTATCAGAGATACAACAAACAAATTAAGTTATGATATTTACTACATAAACCATATTTCTTTTTTGCTAGACATCTTAATCCTTTTTAAAACAATTAAAACTGTTTTTACAGCTAGAGGAGATAAACGCAATGATTTTAAAAATTTAAGTTAAAAAAATTTAAAAAAGTTATTAGAGATTTTCTTAAATGTCAATTTAGTAAATCATCAAAATGGGCATAAAGAAGGTTTATAATAATTAAAAATATTCAACAATAAGGTTGAAAAATATTTTCTAAAATGATCAAAGTAAATAATATTTGCTGCATAGGAGCTGGATATGTAGGTGGTCCAACAATGGCAGTCATTGCTGATAAATGTCCTAATATTATTGTAAATGTTGTTGATATTGACAAAGAAAGAATTAAAAAGTGGAATGATAAAAATTTAAATAATTTACCTATATACGAGCCAGGATTAGCTAAAATTGTTGGTAGATGCAGAGATATTAATTTACATTTTTCTAACTCGGTAAAAGAAAAAATTTCCGTTGCTGATATGGTTTTTATTTCAGTAAACACTCCAACAAAAAAAAAAGGTTTAGGCGCTGGTAAAGCTAGTGATCTAAGATGGGTAGAAGAAAGTGCTAGGCAAGTAGCAAAATTTTCCAGTGGACATACAATTGTTGTAGAAAAAAGCACTCTTCCTGTTAGAACAGCAGAAGTTATTCAGAATATTCTTAGATCTGCGGAACAAGATAATCAGCGAATTGGTATCAGTTTTAGTGTCTTATCAAACCCAGAATTTTTAGCCGAAGGTACAGCAATTAAAGATTTAGAAAATCCAGATAGGGTTTTAATTGGAGGAGATAATTTAGATGCAATGAATGCATTACATGATATTTATTCAAGATGGGTAACGAGAGAAAAAATACTTTTTACAAATATCTGGAGTAGTGAGCTTGCTAAACTAACTGCGAATGCTTTCTTGGCTCAAAGAATAAGCTCAATCAATTCAATAGCTGCAATCTGTGAAGCTACAGGCGCAGATGTCAGGGAGGTTTCAAGAGCTATTGGCAGTGATAGCAGGATAGGTTCGAAATTTCTTGATTCAGGACCAGGATTTGGAGGAAGTTGTTTTAAAAAAGATATTTTAAATCTTGTATATTTAGCAGAGTATTTTGGCCTTAATGAAGTCGCAAATTTTTGGGAAAGCGTCGTTAAATTAAATAATTGGCATCAAAATAGAATATCAAAACTTGTTGTAAAAAAATTATTTGGCACTATAACAGGAAAAAAA
>MWOU01000131.1 GCA_002025975.1 Prochlorococcus sp. HOT208_60m_813B04 | reverse complement strand
TTTTGGCCAATAATTAATTTTGGGTATTTTTTCATAATTCAAAATTGCTTTACATTTGCTAGCGATTGCTAAATCTTGCAAAGCTTGAATTAGCCCATCACTGCTATCAGTACATCCTATTCTCTTGATTTTTTTATTGGAGCGAGTTTTTATAAGATTTTTTAGAAAATTTGGGTAAACTTTAGGGCGACAAAAATGTTCGATGGATTTGCTGATTAATTGTTCATTAAGAAGAATATTATTATCTAAATTCATTTGACTTTGTATCATAAATCCTAATTTGCTAAGACCATGAATGCCTGTAGTTAAGATAACTTCGCCTGGCTTACACGCATTTCTTCGTAATTTAAGTTCGCCTTGAATCCCAAAGGCTGTTATTGATATAGCTTTTTCATTCCCTCTTGAGCAATCGCCTCCAAGAATTATACCGCCATATTTTTTTAAAGCTTTATTTATTCCTTTATATAATTCTTCAACCCAAAACCACTCAGTTTTAGAAGGTAGTATTAGGCTTATTGAAATTCCTATTGTTTTCTTACTACCACTGGATAATAAGTCAGAGATATTGCTCACAACTGCTTTCCATCCAAGGTCAATAGGACAAATAGTAAAGTCATTGAAATGAATATTCTCAACAAAAGAATCATTATTGATAAGTAAGTCATCATTTCTAGCTTTAATTAAAGCGCAATCATCTAATACTTGATTTTTAGGCATAAACTTTCCAAGCCTATTAATTAACTCTTTTTCTCCAATATCTTCTAATGTTTCTCTATGCATTTGATTTGAGGTTTTCAATCCCATCTAAAACATCAATTGAAATTATTCTGTCATCTTTGCTTAGCTCTTCTAATACATCAAAACCATCGACAACGTAGCCAAAGGCTGCATTCCTGCCGTCAATTAAATTGCGACCTGCTGGATTTAATTCTGCTTCATATAAAAAGAAGAAAAATTGCGATGAGCCATCATCAACAGCCGTATTTGAATGTGACCACCCCAAAGTTCCAAGTGTAGCGAAAGGTAATGTTGGTGTTTCTGTGTAAAGACCTAAATCTTCAAAAGTTTGATTATAAAAAGTTTCTTTTTCATCAGGAATTCTAATTTCTAAAGGAACGTGACGTTCTTCATTCGTTTCGGGATCTAAATAACCAATTGCTTCACCAATTGGATCACCTGTTTGTAGTACAAAAAATTCTTCTGCTCTGTTTATAGGTAAATCTTTATAGAAATTTTTTGAGGATAAATCTATAAATGCTCCTGCTGTAAGTGGTGCATTAAAGCCATCCACAATAGCTTTCATGTCCCCTTTGGAGGTTTTAATATTGACTTTTGCTCGGCCTAGTAATCTAGGTAGGTTATCAAACTCTTCTGGGATTTCGTAAGGAAATTGATTTGGTAGAAAATATTCTTCTAGTCCACCTATTTTATCTAGAGCCTCTCTTCGAGTCTTTATAAATGAGTACTTATCCTTTGATTTAGTATCTTCTTGAAGGCTATCAAAATTTTCTTTCAGTTTTAAAAATGTTTTTTCTGCAATTTGCTTTTTTTCTTTTGGTAATTCTTGAATAATTTGACTTTGATATTTTTTCAGTAAAGATTGACATTTTGTAACAGTTTTCGTGAGAGCGGGCCATCTTCCTCCTCTTACAAGGTCGCTTGTTTCTTCTAACTTATGTTGAATTTCTTGCAACTCAACTTGCTTGATAGGGAGAGCGTTTCTGAGGATTGCACTAGGGTCTTTTACCGCATTGCCAGTAGGTAAATCAGCTAGTACTTGTATCGGTTTAAAGAAAAAAATTTGTAAAATTACAATTGATAGACTTAAGAAAAATTTGTTCTGATTTGATAAGAATTTTCGCATAGCACTCTTGCAGGTTTATGATCCTTGAGGTTGTAATACAGGAATGATTTCCAGTAACGATTTTCGCACAGGTACTACCATCGAATTAGATGGACAAGTTTGGCGTGTTGTAGAATTTCTACATGTCAAGCCTGGTAAAGGTTCTGCTTTCGTGCGAACAAAATTAAAATCAGTTCAAAGCGGCAACGTTGTTGAAAAAACTTTTCGAGCCGGAGAATCAGTACAGCAGGCCATCCTAGAGAAGTCTAACCTGCAGCACACTTATGTGGAGTCTGGAGATTATGTATTTATGGATATGACAAGTTTTGAAGAGACAAGACTTTCTCCTGAACAAATCGGAAAAGGGGCAAAGTATTTAAAAGAGGGAATGGAGGTTAGTGTTATTTTCCATAATGGTAAAGTGTTAGAAGTTGAACTTCCCATATCTATTACTTTGAAAGTTACTGAGACTGATCCTGGAGTTAAAGGTGACACTGCTAGTGGCGGTACGAAGCCAGCTATTCTAGAAACAGGTGCTCAAGTTATGGTTCCTTTATTTATTTCGGTGGGAGAAATGATTAAAGTTGATACTCGTAATGACAGTTACCTTGGACGTGAAAATTAATGGCTATGAAACTAGATCATGATGATTTAAATCGCTTAATAGAGAAAATCTCTTCAAGCGATATTCAAGAATTCTCGTTAGAGGGAGAAGATTTTAAACTCGAAATAAAACGGAATTTATTGGATCAAAACCAAGTTTTTAATAATTTAGTTTCTAATGCTTCGTCCGATAGGCAAGCGATTGCTAATCAAAAATCTATTAGTGATAATGTTCCCTTAGTTAGTGAGCCCGCAACGCCTCAAGTAGCCCCTCCTGGACGTTCTGACCTTGTTGAAATTACTGCTCCTATGGTAGGAACCTTTTATAGGGCTGCTGCACCTGGTGAGGAGCCATTCGTTGAAGTTGGAAACAATGTTAAAGTCGGTCAAACTATTTGTATTTTGGAAGCTATGAAGTTAATGAATGAAATTGAATCTGAATTTAACGCTGAAATAATAGAGATTCTCGTAGAAAATGGTACGCCAGTTGAATTTGGTCAAGTTTTAATGCGCGTTAAGCAGTCTTGAATTATTCGTCATTTCAATGGCGGTCTTGATAGCCTCAATCATGCTGTGAGATTCAGCTATTCCTTTCCCAGCAATATCAAATCCCGTTCCATGATCTGGAGATGTTCTTATAAAGGGTAAACCTATTGTTGTATTTACTGAGTAATTAAGTGCTATTACTTTCATTGGTATTAAACCTTGATCATGATACATAGCAAGAATGCCATCATGCTTTTCAGCATGTTTATCATTCCAGGCTTTTGCTGAAGAATTCCAGCAACTATCTGGTGATAAAGGGCCTAATACTTTGATATGTTTATTCTTCTCATTCCAAGCAATCAATGCATCATTAAGCCAATCTTTTTCTTCACTACCCAAAATCCCTTCTTCGCCAGCGTGAGGATTTAATCCTGCTACTTTTAAAATAGGTTTATCAATATAGGTACTACAAAAATCTTTAAAAAGATCTAATTTAGAGTGGATTAATTCTGTAGATAATTGCTTGGGCACCTCACAAAGCGCTATATGGGTTGTAGCTAGTAAAGTGTTAAATCTCCAACCTGTGATTGGTGATTTTGCTGTGAATAACATTCCAACATTTTTTATACCACACGACTTGGCTAATACTTCAGTTTGGCCAGAGAAGTTATGACCTGCTAGTGACCATGATTTTTTGCAAATTGGTCCAGTGACAAGTACTGAATTACGATACTTTTTTACAATTTCAATTGCTTTTGTTAAGTAATAGAAACTTGAATTACCGTAACTTGATTTAGAGTCTTTATCTGATGTAGAAATTTTGAGATCATGTATTTTCAAATTATTAGGATTTGCAAGGTTTTCTAATCCTAAAGATCTAAGATGGTTATATGTATTTAATAGATTTTTTTTAGAGCCTACCAATGTATAGTCAATATTGTCTGGCAACTCACTAGAACAAAGTGCTTTTAAGATTATTTCGGGCCCAATACCTGAGTCATCTCCGACGCTTATTACCACCTTTAATTCATTATTTATATTCTTAAAGTTCATAAAAAGTTTTTTAAATTTATTTTTTTAACTATTCAAATAGCAATTTTTTAAACCCAATTTATAGTTTTTATAAATTAGTTTATATCCGAGTGTTTCGCATAAAAGTTTATTCGAAACTCTTCTATTTTCCATCCAAAAAGATTGAGCGATCGGTGATAATTCCTCTTTTACATCCTCAAATAATATTGGCTTTGGCATTTTTAAACCAATTAAATCGTAGCAATATTGCATTACTTCTATTTGTGAACAGGGCTCATCATC
Organism: Prochlorococcus sp. HOT208_60m_813B04; assembly: GCA_002025975.1. Lineage (GTDB taxonomy): Bacteria > Cyanobacteriota > Cyanobacteriia > PCC-6307 > Cyanobiaceae > Prochlorococcus_A. The sequence goes on along the minus strand of MWOU01000131.1, from coordinate 1,604 downwards.
TGCAATATTAATGGTTTGGTGAAACTTTAAGGAATTTTTATTCTGTAACAGATAGATAATTGCATTTGTAATATCAGAAACATGAACTCTTGAAAATACCTGATTTTTTTTTGATATCACGCGAATTTTTTTATTTTTTATTGCTTCAAAAGTAGACCTTCCTGGTCCATAAATACCAGGTAATCGAAAAATTTGTACAGGTAAACCAGATTCAATCCATTTTTTTTCGCAATTTAATCTATTATAGCTTCTTTTTTGAAAAGGATTAGGCAGATCTCTCTCAGAAACCCAACCGCCTTCTGTGTTTCCATAGACTCCTGTGGTAGACAAATATCCAACCCATTCAAGGGATAAATCTTGTAGTTTACTTTGAAGGCTTTCTAATACGGGATCATTACCATTTTTGTCAGGAGGTATGCAACTTAGAATATGGGTGACTCTATCAAAAATTTTTTCATCAGGAATCACCCTGTTTTCACTGTTAAAAAGAAAACTATTTGGATCTCTGCTTCTAGATCTTGAGCTTGTTAAAACAGTGCAACCTAATTTTCTAATAGTTTTTGCAAAAAAACTACCGCTAAAACCACATCCTAAGATTAAAAATTTATTTTTATTTCCGAGTAAACTTGCAGTCTTCTTCATGATGGATTAAAGTAGTACATATGTATTAACTAATTATGAAGACAACTCTTAAGCCTGACTTGAAATCAAAAACTTTCTGTACTAGCAAAAGTTATTCTCATCTTGTAGAAAAAGAAGTAAGTTTAGTTAATATTAAATTCTACCAAAAATTATTTGTCTATCTTATTTCATTTTCCACAATTTTAATATTCCCAGAATCTCCAAGAGAATTAGAAAATATATGTGAGAGTTATAACTCTATAAAAATTTGCAATGTATTGTAGTCAAGCTGCTTTATATTCTGATTCATCTTTTTCATAATTTTTATTTTTTACTTTAAAGTTTGGATTAGCCCATTGCAGTAACCTAATAGCTAATCTTAAATCACCTTCTAACCAAGCTCTTATAGCCATGGCTCTGCGAGGATCGTAAAATTTTTGCCTTCTATACCAATACAAAGCATTTTTATCAGATTTGTCCCCATTACAGGAAAGACATGCAGGAACACAGTTTTCTGTTGTACTTAAGCCTCCTTGGCTTCGTGGTATTACATGATCAATAGATTCAGATGGTTTTCCGCAATATATACAACTTTTTCCAGTGAATCTATGTATAGATTTTCGCCATTGTCTCAATCTGAATTTAGGACATAAATCCTCTAAAAACACCGCATCTTTAATATGCATTCAGAATATTTAGTTAAATAAATAATGGCTTGAATATATTAAAAGTCAATATTTATTTATGCTTTTTTTAGCCTAAATTGGCAAGTAAAATATAATTCAGTGTGTTTAGATACAAAATTGTATTTATTAAATTTAGGAAAAATTATTATTTTTTAAACTTCAATTAATAACTATATCTATCGAGTGTTTCATCAATAAATTCTAAATTATTTTCTTCTAATTCTTGTTCTAATTCTTGTTCTAATTCTTGTTCTAATTTTTTTCTTTTGTTTTCTCTATCCTTTGCTTCTTTTTCTT
>MWOU01000130.1 GCA_002025975.1 Prochlorococcus sp. HOT208_60m_813B04 | reverse complement strand
GAGTAATTTCTCTCCACTTATATCAACCGGAACACCTGGATAATTAGCTATTTGATGAGTTATTGCTAAAGCGCCAACAGATGGATTTTTATCTAAAATTACTGTCTTTAAGTTGGAACGAGATGTATAAAGTGCGCAAGTACATCCGGCCGGCCCTCCTCCGATAATAACTACATCTGACTCAATGATTTCCAATTTTAAAAAACTCCTTTTTTAGTAGTTAATTAGATGAGTTCTTGGTTTGAAGATATTTTTAAAATAAATACCTGAACCTTTATATAGATATAAGTTAAAAGAAAAAAGAGAAAAAAGCTTAATATAGAAACAAACATACATAGGAAAAACATAAAAAATTAAATATCAAAATGATCAGTTACGTGAAATGTTCTGTATTGATCTATTATTATTTCATATCGACAATTCAATTTCCGTTGAAACATTATATTTTTCATGACCAACACTGATTACCTTTTAAAAGCTGCCATTAAGAAAGTAACCGAAAAATTAAACGAAATATTGGTTGAAAAAATTGAAGAAGCAACACATATTGCTCAGGATGCTCCTGAAATTCTCAAAAAAGAATTTGATAGTTTAAAAGAATCCATAATCGAAGAAGCATCAAGACTAGAAAAAGCAGAAAATATTGAAGAAAATGAGTCTACAAATACTTATCAAGATTCCAATATAAAAAAAGCTTTAAATGAAATTGAAGGTATCAGTAAGCAAATTGATCTCTTTAATAAAACTATAAATAATCAAATTAAATGAGTTATCACGTTCTTCATTATCGTTTAAAAAAATTGAAGAGGGCCTTTCTTATTTGGATAACTCTGATTTCGCTTTTATTAAATTTATGGATAGATAATTTTAGATTTACAATTTTCCAAACTAAGCATAATGAAAAAAGTAGGGTCCAAATTAAAAGAGCTAGGTGGTTTACCAATCAATTAATAAGGCTTGGATCAGCATTTATTAAAATTGGACAATTATTATCAGCGAGACCTGATTTAATTCCCAATACCTGGATACAGGAATTATCTAAATTGCAGGATCAAGTTCCTAATTTTTCATTTGCACAAGTTGAAGAAACTATAAAAGAAGAATTAGGACCTAAGTTTAATGATATAGATCAAATAATATGTGATCCGGTTGGATCAGCATCACTAGCTCAGGTCCATAGGGCGACTTTAAAAGATGGTAAGAAAGTAGTATTTAAAGTTCAAAGACCTAATTTAAAAGAATTGTTCATTATAGATTTGGGCATAATGCAACAAATAGCAGGATTACTGCAGAAAAATAAGAATTGGAGTCGAGGTAGAAACTGGGTTGAGATTGCTAAAGAGTGTAGGAAAGTTCTTATGAAGGAGCTTGATTTTAATTGTGAAGCACAATATGCCGCAAGATTTAGACAGCAATTTCTTGATGATGAAAATGTTGAAGTTCCTGAAGTAATTTGGGATATGAGCAGTGAAAAAGTCCTTTGTCTAAGTTATCTAGAAGGAACAAAAATAAGCGATTTAGAAAAATTACAATCACAAGAAATTGATTTACCTAAAATTGCAGAAATAGGCGCCATTAGTTATTTAAAACAATTAGTAAATTACGGTTTTTTTCATGCAGACCCTCATCCAGGCAATTTAGCAGTTTCAAATGAAGGTAAATTGATTTTTTACGATTTTGGAATGATGGGCAATATCTCAAATAATCTTCAAACAAGTTTAGGGAGGATGGTTAAGGCTGCTGCTTTAAGAGACGCCTCATCACTTGTCAGTCAATTACAACAAGCTGGGCTAATTTCAAAAGATATTGATGTAGGACCAGTAAGAAGATTAGTCAGATTGATGCTTAAAGAAGCCTTAACTCCACCATTTAGTCCAAATATTATTGAAAAATTATCTGGAGATTTATATGAACTTGTTTATGAAACACCATTTCAACTACCAGTAGATTTAATCTTTGTGATGAGAGCTTTATCAACTTTTGAAGGAGTTGGCAGAATGCTCGATCCAGGGTTTAACCTTGTATCAGTTACCAAGCCTTATTTAATAGAACTTATGACTTCAAATAATCAAACTCCAAACGATTTAATTAACCAATTTGGAAGGCAAGTAGGTGAACTAGGATCGAAAGCTGTTGGCATTCCCAAAAGAATAGATGAAAGTTTAGAAAGATTAGAGCAGGGAGATTTGCAATTGCAAATAAGAATGGGAGAGTCTGATAGGCAATTCAAAAAAATGTTTACTGCTCAAAAAACTTTAGGCCATTCAATTCTTATAGGAAGCTTATCAATTGCATCTGCTTTGCTCGTAACCAATAAACAAAATAATTTGGCATTATTGCCACTTTTTTTTGCACTACCAATAAGTATTGATTGGATAAAATGCCAATTAATTATGAGAAAAGGCTCACGTTTAGAAAAACTTAAGCGCTAAAAAAACTATATATTTTTTGGTCCTAAACCTAAAGCTCCTGCGAATCTTGCTTGATTTCCCAACTCCTCCTCAATTTTTAAAAGCCTATTGTATTTTGCAATCCTTTCACTTCTACTCAAAGAGCCGGTCTTGATCTGACCCGATCTTGTGGCGACAGATAAATCTGCAATTGTTGTATCTTCAGTCTCACCACTTCTATGACTAATAACACTTGTGAAACCGGACATTTTAGCTAACTCAATAGCTTCCAAAGTTTCAGTTAATGTTCCAATTTGATTTACCTTTATTAGGATTGAATTAGCAGATTTTTCCATGATCCCTTTTCTTAACCTTTCTGTATTAGTGACGAATAAATCATCACCTACAAGCTGAACTCTTTTTCCTAATTCTTTGTTTAATTCTGACCAACCCTCCCAATCATCCTCAGCTAAACCGTCTTCTATTGAAACTATTGGATAATTAGAAACTAGTTTTGAAAGATATGCAATCATTTCAGAACTATTTAAACTTTTCCCTTCATATTTATAAGTACCATCACTATAAAATTCAGTACTAGCAGCATCTAAAGCTAAAGATACCTGCTCACCAGGCTTAAACCCAGCTTTTTGAATTGCTTCTAATAATAAGTCCCCTGCCTCTTCGCTTGATGACAAATTCGGGGCAAACCCACCCTCATCGCCTACAGCAGTAGATAGACCTTTTTGATCAAGTAATGATTTTAATGAGTGAAAAATTTCAGTGCCCATTCTTAATGATTCACTGAAATTATTAACTCCATGTGGGACAAGCATAAATTCCTGAAAATCAAGACTATTTGGTGCATGAGCACCACCATTTATTACATTCATCAATGGGACTGGAAGAAGATTGGATAATGGATCTCCAAGATATCTATATAGGGGAATATCTAAAGCATTTGCTGATGCTCTAGCAGTGGCAAGACTTACTGCAAGGATTGAATTTGCTCCAAGGTTTGACTTATTAGTAGTTCCATCAATTTCAATCATTAATTTATCTACTGCAGTTTGATCTAAAGATGACAAACCACATAAAGCCGGCGATATTGTTTCATGAATTTTATTAACAGCATTCAAAACGCCTTTCCCCATATATTTCGAACCACCATCTCTTAATTCATGTGCCTCATGAGCACCAGTGCTAGCTCCGCTGGGAACAATTGCTCTACCACTTGCACCACATTCCAAAAATACTTCTGCCTCTACAGTTGGATTACCTCTTGAATCAAGGACTTGCCTTGCCTCAATAGTATCAATAAGAAAATCAATAGTTTCTTTCACAATTTAATTATTACTATTTAAATCCTATTAATAGCTGCACTATTTGGCTAATATCTGAAATATATATGTTAAACAATTTATAATTTTTTAATTCATAAACAGTTTAGATATTAGTTAACACTTTTATTAATTCCAAAGTCCCTGCAAACCCTCTCATAAAAATATTTTTGAAATTCATCTTACAATTTGAAAATTATTGGATGATTATTGATGCAGATCGTATTTAGAATATTAATTAATAATCAACTGTATTTTTATAGTTTATGAGAGAAACCCTTACATCCAGTCCTGAACTATTTAGCGATATCAGTTGGAACCTTCTTTTATTAGGGGAAGAAACCGCAAAAAAATGGGATCATAGCGAATTTAATATTGAACACATAATTCATACATTGTTCTCATCTGGTGAATTCTTTGCTTTCATTGAAAAATTATCAATCGACCAAGATACAGTTTTAGACATAACAGAAGATTTTTTAGAAGAGACCCCAACAAATGAGTCAGATATTTTTACTATCGGAGAAGATTTAGAAATTTTATTAGATAACGCGAATCAGATTAAAACTCAATGGGGATCGAGATTAATAGAAATCCCTCATTTACTAATTGCTCTTGGAAGAGATTTAAGAATTGGAAATTATGTTTTTGAAGAAGGAAACCTTTCAATGGAAAGATTAGAGGAAGAATTAAAGTTTTACCCAAATATTAATCAATCAAAAGATTCTTTTAATTATAAAAATGTAATTGAAATAAATAATCAATCTAATTTTGAATCAGACAAAGAAACTTTAGTTAAAGAAGAAAAATTGAAAAAAGCTGTTGTGCCATTACCGAAAAGTGAACTTCAAATTGAAACCAAAAAACAAGTTGGAAAAGATGAAAATGCTCTTTCAATTTATGGAAAAGATTTAACAGAATCAGCTAAAAAAGGCTTACTAGATCCTGTTTTAGGAAGAGAAAATGAGATCAATAATTTAATGAGGGTACTCTGCAGAAGAAACAAAAATAACCCTATACTTATTGGTAATCCTGGAGTTGGTAAAACCTCAATTGCAAAATTACTTGCTCAATTAATTGTAGACAAAAAAGTTCCTGATACTTTAAAGGACTTAAAAATTATTTCACTTGACTTAGGTGCATTAGTTTCTGGGACCAAATTTAGAGGTCAACTAGAGGAAAGACTAAGCTTAATAATGCAGGAACTAAATAATCCAAACCAAGGAATGATTCTATTTATTGATGAAATTCACTCAATATTAAGTTCTGACAGATCTTCTACCAATATCAGTAATATCTTAAAACCTTTACTAGCTGAAGGAGAACTTAGATGTATCGGTACAACAACACCTGAGAAATTTCGTGAAACTATTGAAAAAGATCAGGCATTAAATAATTGCTTCCAAAAGATAGCTGTTAATGAACCTTCAGTAGAATTAAGTGCAAAAATATTACAAGGGATCAAAAAGAAATATGAATTGCATCATGGCATAAAAATTTCTGAAGAGGCTGTAAACTATTCTGCAAAATTGGCTGATAGATACATCAGCGATAAATGTCTCCCTGATAGTGCAATAGATTTAATTGATGAAGCAGCTGCACAGTTGAAAATCGAGTCTAATAATATGCCTCAAATCATTCTCCAACAAGAAAACAAACTTAATACTATTGACGAAAAATTGAATAATTTGCAAAGAGAAAATATCGAAGCTCAAGAAAAACTATTAAATAATAGACAACAATCAGAGGCAAAACTGAACGTTCTTTTGGAAAATTGGAACAATTTACGTGAAGAAATGGAGGAATTATCTATTTTAATGAAAGAAGAAGATAAGCTAACCAAACAAATTAAAGATAAATCAAATCGCAAAATTGAAAATGATCAAGATTATTTAGAAAAGCTTGAAGAAGAGTTAAGTGAAATAGAGAATGACATACAAAAAGTTGAAGAGAACTTTAATAAAATAAAGAAAAATAGAAATTTCCCTTTTAAATATCAAGTTGAACCTGATGATATTGCAGATGTTATATCAAAAATCACAGGTATTCCAATTTCTAAAGTAGTTTCAAATGAACGTAAGAAATTAGTCAATCTAGAAACAGAACTAAGTGAAAAAGTTATTGGACAAGAAAAAGCCATAGAAGCTGTTTCTGCTGCAATTAGAAGAGCTAGAGTTGGTATGAAAAGTCCTAAAAGACCTATTGGATCTTTTTTATTTATGGGTCCTACTGGTGTTGGTAAAACAGAATTAGCAAAATCTCTTGCAACAGCTTTATTTGATGAAGAAGACGCACTTTTAAGATTAGACATGAGTGAATATATGGAGAAAAATGCCGTAGCAAGACTTTTAGGAGCTCCCCCAGGTTATGTTGGTTATGAAGAGGGAGGTCAATTGACTGAAGCTGTAAGACGTAAACCCTATTCAGTAATACTTCTTGATGAGATAGAAAAAGCACATACAGAAGTATTTAATATCCTTTTGCAAGTCTTAGATGAAGGAAGATTAACGGACTCTCAAGGAAGGACCGTAGATTTCAAAAATACAGTAATCATTATGACAAGTAACCTAGCAGGTAAATCTATACTGGAGTATTCACAAAAGATTTCAAAAAGTGAGAGAGAGTTAGAAAAAGATCAACAAACTCTAGATGTTTCAATTAGTAATGCTTTGTCTTCAATTTTTAGACCTGAATTTTTAAATAGAATTGACGAAGTGGTAAAGTTTGATCCATTATCTATTGATGAACTTCAAAAAATAATCATTCTACAAACAGAAGATTTAAAGAACCTGTTACTTGAGCAGAAAATAAATATCGCTATAGACAAAAAAGTTATCAACAAAATTGCAAACGATTCTTACGAACCTGAATATGGTGCTAGGCCACTCAGCAGGGAACTAAGAAGACAAATAGAAAACCCCTTAGCTGCAAAACTTTTAGAGGATAACTTCAAAAATAAAAAAAATATAACAATTAAACTTAACCCTGCTAAAAAAGATGAGATCGTTTTCAAACCTAGCTGAGAAGTAAATCAATAAGCTAAAATAAAAACTAAAGCATAAAGCTTAATTTCAAAAAAATTTTGTGACAAGTCCTACTACTAATAAAGAACCTCTTAAAAAGGATTCTCCTGAAATAGAAGAGCCTAAAAAAAAGAATAATTTTTTTAGATCTACCTACGATGAGCTAAAACTTGTCGTGTGGCCTAACAAACAACAACTTTTTAGCGAATCAGTAGCAGTTATAATTATGGTATCTTTTTCTGCTGCAGCCATTGCTTCTGTTAGCAGATTCTATGGATGGGCAGCCTCGCAAATTTTTGGTTGAATTATCTCCCGAATATCCATTATTAAAGATCTTAATTAAGCTTCCAGAAAAATGAGTAATGAATTAACTACAAACCTTGCTTCTTCTAAAGCAAATACAGGCATCGCAAGATGGTATGCAGTTCAAGTAGCATCAAGTTGTGAAAAAAAAGTAAAAGCGACTCTTGAGCAGAGATCAGTAACTTTAGGTGTTAATAATAGAATCATTGAAATTGAAATTCCCCAAACTCCAGGAATTAAATTAAAAAAAGATGGAAGCAGACAAACTACTGAAGAAAAAGTTTTCCCAGGTTATGTCCTCGTAAGAATGATTTTGGATGAAGATACAATGATGGCTGTTAAAAGTACTCCAAATGTAATTAACTTTGTCGGTGCTGAAGACGGTAGAGGCAGCGGAAGATCGCGAGGTCATATTAAACCTCGACCATTATCAAGACAAGAAGTTAATAGAATCTTTAAGCGTGCATCAGAGAAAAAAGCTGTAATCAAGTTAGATATTGAAGAAAAAGATAGAATCATTGTAACTAGCGGTCCATTCAAGGATTTCCAAGGAGAAGTTATAGAAGTTTCCGGAGAAAGAAATAAATTAAAAGCATTACTTTCAATATTTGGGCGCGAGACTCCTGTAGAATTAGAATTCTCCCAAATCAATAAACAAAATTAATTACTAATTGTTCTTGTTTATCGAGTAAAATTATGATTTTCTACTCCAGCTTAAATTATCTAATCTAATGGCAAAAAAAATTGTTGCAGTTATCAAGCTTGCTCTACAAGCAGGCAAAGCAAATCCTGCTCCTCCTGTAGGGCCAGCTTTAGGACAACATGGTGTCAATATTATGGCATTTTGCAAAGAATACAACGCAAGGACACAAGATAAAGCAGGTTTTGTAATTCCAGTCGAGATTTCTGTTTTTGAAGATAGAAGCTTTACTTTTATCACAAAAACACCTCCTGCTTCCGTCTTAATAACAAAAGCAGCCGGTATAGAGAAAGGTTCAGGTGAATCAGCAAAAGGCTCTGTTGGGAATATTAGTAAAGCTCAATTAGAAGAAATAGCCAAAACTAAGCTTCCTGATCTAAACTGTTCTAGTGTTGAATCAGCAATGAAAGTAATTGAGGGTACTGCTCGTAATATGGGCGTCTCTATCACTGATTGAGTTTAATACACAATTTCTCACTATTTAGGGGAGGTTAGTTAATAACCGTTTGCACCCAATGATTATTATGAAAAAACTATCTAAAAGAATGGCGACTCTATCAACAAAGATAGAAGATCGCATTTACGCACCACTAGAAGCTCTTAGTATTATCAAGGAAAATGCTAATGCAAAATTTGATGAAACTATTGAAGCACATATACGTCTAGGTATTGATCCAAAATATACTGATCAACAATTAAGGACCACTGTTGCATTACCACATGGTACTGGCCAAAGCATCAAAATTGCAGTAATTACAAGCGGTGAGAATGTATCGAAAGCTAAGGTTGCTGGTGCAGATTTATTTGGCGAAGAAGATCTTGTAGAAAGCATCAACAAAGGAAATATGGAGTTTGATCTACTTATTGCAACACCAGATATGATGCCAAAGGTTGCAAAATTAGGAAGAGTTTTAGGACCTAGAGGTTTAATGCCTAATCCTAAAGCTGGGACAGTAACTAATGACATTGCCAATGCAATAAAAGAATTCAAAGCTGGTAAGCTCGAATTTAGAGCAGATAAGGCTGGAATCGTTCATGTCCGCTTTGGAAAAGCAAGTTTCACAAAAGAGGCTCTATTTGATAACTTAAAAACCTTACAAGAATCAATTGATAAAAATAAACCAAGTGGAGCTAAAGGAAAGTATTGGAAAACTTTTTATGTAACTTCAACAATGGGGCCTTCAGTTCAAGTTGACATAAATGCTGTACAAGATTACCAACCTGAAGGTTAACGCTTTGTAGTATAATTTTAATTGCAATAATACGGCCAAAGAAAGTAGGTTGATTTAGTTATTCTAAATTTTTAATTCCTACCGAGGACTCGTCTTAAATTATTTCTTTTTGGATCTAATAAAAGCGGCCTCTTTAAAAGAACTTTGCCGCATTTCCTGCTCTCACTAAATTACGATCCAAAAAACATCAATGGGCCGAACACTAGAGAATAAGCAAAAAATCGTTACTGAGATTAAATCTCTTTTAGACGACTCGGAAATGGCTGTAGTTCTTGACTATAAAGGTTTAACTATCAAAGAGATGTCAGATTTGCGATCTAGATTGCAAACAACTAACGGCATCTGCAAAGTTACTAAAAATTCATTAATGCGCAAAGCTATTGATGGAGATAGTAATTGGAACGATCTTGAATCTTTACTGACCGGAACAAATGCTTTTGTCTTAATTAAAGAAGATGTTGGAGGTGCTGTAAAAGCAATCCAATCTTTTCAAAAAGACACCAAAAAATCCGAGACCAAAGGAGCTTTATTTGAAGGCAGACTTCTTAGCGATTCTGAAATAAAAGAAATTGCAAGTCTTCCATCTAAAGAAGTATTGATGGCAAAAATTGCTGGCGCTCTTAGTGGCGTTGCAACAAAAATTGCGATCTCTATTAATGAAGTACCGTCTGGACTTGCTAGATCACTTAAACAACATTCTGAAAAATCAGAATCCTAAATTCAAAACCTAATTAACTTTTAAGAAAATGTCCGCAAAAACTGAAGAAATTCTTGAATCATTAAAATCTCTTTCACTTTTAGAAGCATCTGAGCTTGTAAAGCAAATTGAAGAGGCTTTTGGTGTATCTGCTGCAGCTTCTGCAGGTGTAGTTATGGCAGCTCCAGGAGCAGCTGGCGGTGACGCAGATGGTGGCGCTGCTGAAGAAAAAACTGAATTTGATGTAGTTCTCGAAAGCTTTGATGCAGCTGCAAAAATCAAAGTGCTTAAGGTTGTAAGAAATGCAACTGGTCTAGGTCTTGGCGATGCAAAAGCACTTGTTGAATCTGCACCAAAAACAGTAAAAGAAGGAATTGCTAAAGCAGATGCCGAATCTTTAAAGAAAGAGATTGAAGAAGCTGGCGGTAAAGTTACACTTAAGTAAGAGAATATTTTTTCAAGCCGATATTAAAGTATATCGGCTTCAAAAATTATGAATATTGATAGTATTGCAATTGAAGCTGCAACTGATGGAGCCTGCAGTGGTAATCCAGGACCAGGTGGTTGGGGTGGACTAATAATTTTTGAAGACAAAAGTGAATTAGAAATAGGTGGTTCCGAGCCAAATACTACCAATAATAGAATGGAACTCACTGCGGCTATAAAAACGCTTGAGAAATTAAAATCCTATAAATTAAAGGAGAACTTTAAATTAAGAACTGATAGTAAATATGTCATAGAAGGTTATACAAAATGGATTACTAATTGGAAGAGAAATGGATGGAAAACGAGCTCAGGAAAATCAGTTCAAAATCTTGATTTATGGCAAAAAATTGATCAATTAAGAATTAATGGCCTTGTAATGGAATATGTTAAGGGTCATAGTGGTGACAAACAAAATGATAGAGTTGATAAAATAGCGACCAACTACAGCAAAGGTATATCTTTAGAAAGTAAATTAAAGGAGTCAGAATCTTCAGCTGACTTTTTTGAAAAAAATGCCCCTTCAGAAATTCAGGAATTGTTTTCAAGGAATGAATTAATTCAGAAATTTGCCGACAAAAAGTATTTGTTAAGTTCACCAGAACTAAGGACTCTATTAGGTGAAGAAAACCACTTAAAGATCAAACTATATTCACTTTTTGAATGGCGTAATTGGAGATTGATTCCTAAAGATAAAAAATATTGGATAATAGAGAAAAAAGAAGCCTAATTTTTTATGAATGAACAGAAAGGGGTATTTAAAAATCTTTATAAAAACTTGATTACCCCTGTATTAAAAAGAGACTCTGGAATTGATGCAGAATACTTAACTAATTTATCTCTTAGCCTTTTATCATTTAGTTCAAGAAAATATAATTGGCCTGTAGTTTCATCTATCTTAAAAAATCTAAATGAAGAATTTTCTATAGTTGATAAAAGGTTAACTCAGAGCATATGTGGTATAAATTTTTGTAATCCAATTGGTTTAGCTGCAGGTTTTGACAAAAATGGAAATGCTGCAAATGTATGGAAAGATTTTGGTTTTGGATTTGCCGAACTTGGTACGGTAACCAAATTTGCTCAGAATGGAAATCCCAAACCAAGGTTGTTTAGATTAGCAGAGGAAGAAGCAGCATTAAATAGAATGGGTTTTAATAACAATGGTGCTGAAAATCTAGTTAAAAACTTTGTAGAACAAGGAATTGAGTTTAAAAAAAATAGAAAGAATATTTGTTTAGGGATAAATTTTGGAAAGTCTAAAATTACAGATTTATCTCAAGCAAAAGATGATTATTTAACCTCTCTAAAATTATTAATTCCATATTGTGATTATGCTGCAATAAACGTAAGTTCTCCAAATACTGAAGGACTAAGAAAGTTGCAAGATCCGATTCTTCTAAAAGAACTTCTTAGAGAAATTAAAAACTTACCTAATTGCCCACCATTATTTGTAAAAATTGCGCCAGATTTAAGCCTTAAAGATATTGAACATATTTGCCAGTTAATAATTGAGGAAAATATCGATGGGATAATTGCTACTAACACCAGCATAGATAGATTAGGTCTTGAAAATAGGAAGATCAGGCAAACAGGATTATTACTTTCTGAAGAAAATGGAGGATTAAGTGGAAAGCCTCTACAAAAAAAAGCAAATCAAATAATAAAACATATTCATAATATTGATAAAAAGATTATTTTAATTGGCGTTGGAGGAATCGATAGTCCAGAGTCGGCTTGGGAAAGAATTTGTTCTGGAGCATCATTAATTCAACTTTATACGGGATGGATATATAAGGGGCCACAATTAGTCCCCAATATACTTGAAGGGATTTTAAAGCAACTCAATAAACATCAATTATCTAATATAAAAGAGGCCATTGGATCAGATTTAAAATGGGTTAAATAAAAATTAGAAAATGAATAATGAACAATCCGAAAATTAATGATAACTCAACATTAGCCATGCAAATATCAAACTTAAAGCATGGAGGAAATGTATATGCAAATGCAAAAAAATTAAATTTATTACCCTCTGAAATCATTGACGCAAGTGCCTCTTTAGTACCCTTTGATCCACCTCAAATACTAATAGATTCATTAAAAGCTGGAATTAAGAATCTTGGATTTAGATATTACCCAGAGAGAAACTTGAATGATCTGAAAGAAATAATCGGTAAATTTCATGGGATAAATCCAGACAATATATTACCTGGAAATGGAGCTTCTGAACTAATAACTTGGGCAGGTTATGAAGCATCCAAATTTGGAATAAGTTGTATTCCTTCTCCATCATTTGTTGATTATGAAAGATCTTTAAATTGTTGGAATAGCAATTTTATACATTGCGAATTACCAAAAAAATGGAATAATATTTTTCCTCAATCATTTCCGCTGCATCCAAAAGGTGATGTTATTTGGATAACAAATCCACATAACCCTACAGGCCAATTATGGGAAAAGAATTCATTGGAGGAAATTGTAAAAAAATATAAATTAGTTATCTGTGATGAAGCTTTCTTATCGATAACACCTAATGGAGAGAAAGAATCTTTAATACCATTAACCCAAAGATTTGACAATTTATTAGTCTTGAGAAGCTTGACCAAAATCTTCAATATTCCTGGTCTTAGATTAGGTTACGTTATTGGCTCATCGAAAATACTAAAACAATGGGAAATCAATAGAGATCCTTGGCCTTTAAATTCATTTTCTATTAAAGCCGGAATTGATCTACTAAATAATAAGAAATTCTATGAACAGTGGACAAAACAGATTCACAACTGGATAAATATTGAAAAAAAAAGAGTATTTGAAAAATTATCAAAAATAGAGAACCTTAAAGTTCATAACTCTTCAACCAACTTTTTTTTAATAGAAAGTAAAAAATCCTTGTTGCCTAATATAAAATACTTAGAAAATAAGGGAATATTGCTTAGAGAATGTACTTCATTTAGATTTCTGGATGAAAAGTGGGCAAGAATAAGTTTGCAGAATAGGAAAAATAACACTCTTTTATGTAAAGAAATTCAGAATTCCTTTAAAAAATAATTAAAAAATTTTCTAATCTCAATTTTAGATTTGATTTTATTATTATTTTCCATGTTCTTCTTCATAATATCTAAAATTTCATAGTAATATTTTCCGTTTTTTGATTTTCTCTTAAAAATTCTTTCTATAGTTTCTTCAAAAACTTCTTTAGAAATTTTACTTTGATTAATTAAAACTGAGCCCCCACTTTCGGCAAGAATCATTGCATTTTTCTCCTGGTGATTATTTTTAGAATAAGGAAATGGAATTAAAATTGAAGGTTTTTCAGTTTCTATAAGTTCATTTATTGTTCCTGCGCCAGATCTCGATATTACAAGATCACAGTTTTGAATCAAAGCTGCGATTTCATTAGTAAATTTCTTTTGAACATAATTATTGTAACTTTTTACATTAAAGGATTGTTGATTACATTCGCCAATAATATGAACTATCCGAAACTGTTTTTTCATTAAAAATTCAAGAGATTCGTTAAGAATCTGATTTATAGCTTTTGCTCCTTGGCTACCTCCCATAACAATCAAAAGAGGTCCTTTTCCTTTTGGGACCCATTCTGGCACAGGATGGGATTTATAGAATTGATCTCTTAAAGGAGTCCCAGTGAAAATAGTTTTACAATTTCTTAAATAAGAATTTGTTTTCGTAAATCCTAGAAAAACATAGTTACACAAAAAACCAAAATATTTCGTGACCATTCCTGGAATTAAATTTGATTCATGAATAATGACCGGTATCCTGAGAAGTTTTGAAGCAACAATAGCCGGGGCAGATATATAACCTCCAGTGGTAAAAACCAAGTTAATTTTTTTTTCTTTTAAGATCCTAATTATTTGGAAAGTTGACATTAAAATTTTTATATATTGATAAAACAAAAAAATATTTTTTCTTGGTGTCTTTATATTCAAAGTCTTCAAATTATATTTTTGGGGAATTAAATTCGCATCAAGTCTTTGCTGAATACCCAACCAATGAATATTCCACTCATCTTCTACCTCTTTAGAAACTGCTAAAGCTGGAAAAATATGGCCTCCTGTTCCACTAGCTGCAACTAATAAATTATTTTTTTTAGACATAAAAACTTAAATTAGTAGAATGAAAATAATAAATGATAAATATGTCGAATTTAAACTTATTCAGAAATATAGGATTCCCTCTCTACTTATTTATTTATCTCATTCTCCCCTATTCAGCAACAACGCAAACTTTAAAAGTTGATTTTATGAGAAATTTAGAAACCTCATTAAATAAGCGAGACTTAGAGTTTATTAGAAAAAATTTTAGAAATGATGAAAACCAAAATATACCAAAACAGTTCTCAAAAATTATCAATGATTTTCCTGATAGCAAATGGAAAATCAAAAGATTAGAGTCAAATATTCCAAATAAAGAAATATTGAGAATAAAAGTTTCAGGAAGAAAAATAGTTAATGGAGAAATGCATATACTCGAATCCGATTTCGATTATGTTTTTTCAGTTCTCAATGGAAAAATTGATGAAGGTACCATTAAAAATTTATTCACAACAATAAGGAATGATGATAAGAAGATAGATATTAGTTTTAAAATCCCTGAAAAAGTTCTTACTGGTTCAAAATACGATATCGATATAATCCTAAACAAGCCACTTGAAGAAGTGATCATCGCTGGAGCAATTAAACCTCATCAAGTAAATTCATTGTTTGAACAAGAAATATTATTGGAGCCATTAGCATCTGGGGGAATTTTTAAAATAACAAGAGCTCCTTCAAAACCAGGGATACAAATTTGGTCAGGCATAATAGCTCACCCTGATGGAGTGATTACTTTCACAAAGAGTATTGATATTGTTGATAAAATATAGCCTAAGCGTCGTTTAAAGCAGCTACACCAGGTAAGGTTTTACCTTCTAAAAGCTCCAAACTTGCACCACCTCCAGTAGATATATGAGACATTTTCTCAGCTAATCCTGCTTTTTCAACTGCTGCAACTGAATCACCACCACCAATTATTGTACAAACTTCAGAAAAAGCACTTAAATCCGCAAGAGTAGTAGCTATAGCATTTGTACCTTCTGCAAATTTATCAAATTCGAAAACTCCCATTGGCCCATTCCAAATTATTGTCTTACATTCTGCAAGAGCATTCTGAAAAACTTTAATGGAATCTGGACCAATATCGAGACCCATCCAATCTCCACTAATTGAATCAATTTGAGATATTTTACTTTCAGCGTCAGGCGAAAATTCATTAGCTAAAACAACATCAGTAGGTAATAATAATTCGACTCCTTTTGCTTTTGCTTTTGCTTCTAAATCCTTGGCAAGCTCAAGTTTATCTTCCTCAACAAGGCTCTTTCCAACATCTAGACCTCTAGCTTTATAAAAAGTAAAAATCATACCTCCACCAATCATAATTTTGTCACATTTATCTAGCAAAGAATCAAGAACTCCTATTTTACTACTTACCTTTGATCCTCCAACTATTGCTGCCAAAGGTCGCTTTGGCGCATCTATCGCTCCTTGTAAGTATTTTAATTCTTTTTCTAAAAGGAATCCAGCTACTGATGGACTTAAATAATTAGTAACTCCCTGAGTTGAAGCATGGGCTCTATGAGCGGCACCAAATGCATCATTTACATACATATCTGCATGTGATGCTAAATTTTTAGCAAAATCTAAATCGTTCTTTTCCTCTTCACCAAAAAAACGAACATTTTCAAGTAAAAGAACCTCTCCATTACTTAAGCTATTTGACTGTGCAACTGATTCATCTCCAATACAACTGTTAGTAAGAGCAACATTTTGATCTAACAATTCACTTAATCTTGCTGCTACTGGAGTTAATCTCATTTTTTGATTAACCTGACCCTTTGGTCTACCAAAATGAGCAGCTAAAATAACTTTTGCAGAATGATTAATAAGATATTCAATAGTTGGGATCGCTGCACGAATACGCGTATCGTCGGTTATTTGACCATCTTCATTTAATGGAACATTAAAATCTACTCTTACAAGAACTTTTTTTCCTTCTAAATGTGTCTTATCAAGACTGGAAAGAGATAATTTTGACATTAAACAAGCTTAATTTTTAATCTTAAGACCCTAACGTTAATTTGGGCTTATTGGGTTAAAAAGTAGTTACTGTTACCTATGCCTTAATAAATTTTAAGAATTAACTATTATAAAAATTTTTCAGTCATTAAAGTTATACTAAACTTTAGAAGTAAATACTTTTGAAACTTATAAAAACTAAAAGGAATACAAAATTCTATTTGATTTATTGAAGTGGACATACCCAAAATTCAATGGTACCCAGGCCATATCGCAAAAGCAGAAAAGAAATTATCTGAAGTTATCAATAAAGTAGATTTAGTTATAGAAGTTAGAGATGCACGAATTCCTTTGTCAACAGGACATCCACACTTAAATAAATGGATAAATAATAAAAAACATATTCTTGTTATTAACAGATCAGACATGATCTCCCCTAATACAATCAATAGTTGGAATAAATGGTTTAATGCTAAAGATCAATATCCTCTTTGGTGTGATGCTAAAAGAGGAATAGGTATTAAAGAAATTTGTAAGTCAGCAAAAGATTCTAGGTCGTCAATCGACGATAGAAGAATCTCTAGAGGAATGCGAATTAGGCCAATTAGAGCGCTTACACTTGGTTTTCCAAACGTAGGAAAGTCAGCATTAATTAATAGAATTGCAAAAAAAAGAGTTGTAGATAGTGCTAGGAAAGCAGGAGTGACTCGTAATTTAAGATGGATAAAATTAGAAAGTGGTATAGATCTGCTGGATGCTCCTGGTGTTATACCTCCAAATTTAGAAGATCAAAAATCAGCGCTTAATCTTGCACTGTGTGACGATATTGGTGAAGCAGCTTATGAAATAGAGAGTGTCGCAATTGGATTTATCAACATTATATCCACCCTCAACAAAGATAAGAATGCTAATATCTCTGTTAAACAAATATCTAATAGATATGGAGTTGATATTGCAAAAGGCTTTCAGAGTCCTTCTGCGTGGATCGACGAAGCAGCTTCAAAACATACATCAGGCGATAAAAGGAGAATGTCTCATAAGTTATTGGAAGATTATAGAAATCAAATGCTGGGTAAAATTGCTTTAGAAGTCCCAATATGGAATTAAATAATCAAAATTCTTTCGGCATTGGAGAAGGTGAGCTTATTGAAATTATTTATGAGCTACCTCTTCCTATGAGGCTAGACAGATGGTTGGTAAGTAAAAGGCCAGAACAAAGTAGAGCAAGAATTCAACATTTTATAAATTCAGGTTTAGTACTTGTAAACTACAAGACCGCGAAAGCAAAGACCCCATTAAAAAATGGCGACAATATTCAAATGTGGATGCCTCCTCCAGAACCTCTTATTTATTTGAAACCTGAAAAAATGGATTTAAATATCCTTTTTGAAGACGAGCACATCATAGTAATTAATAAACAATCAGGACTAATTGTTCATCCAGCCCCTGGACACAGATCTGGAACTTTAGTGAATGGATTACTTTTTCACTGTAAAGATCTACCTGGAATTAATGGGAAACTAAGACCTGGGATTGTTCACAGATTAGATAAAGATACCTCCGGATGTATGGTGGTTGCAAAAAGCCAAGAGGCATTGGTAAATCTCCAGAAACAAATTAAAGAAAAAATAGCATCACGCGAATATATTGCAGTAATTCATGGAGTACCTAATTCTGAAGAAGGCCAAATAGTGGGGCACATTGGTAGAGATAAATTAAATAGATTGAAATATAAAGTAGTTGAAGAAACTTCAGGAAGGTATGCCTGTACCTATTGGAAATTATTAGAAAGATTTGGCAATTACTCATTAATGAGTTTCAAACTAGATACGGGACGAACGCATCAAATAAGAGTGCATTGCGCTCACATTAATCATCCAATTGTGGGTGATCCGTTATATGGAAGATGTAAAAAACTACCATGTAAATTAGATGGCCAAGCTTTACACGCCATTAAGCTTGGACTTATACATCCAATAAATGGTGAAGAAATGATATTTGAATCAGAATTACCATTAGATTTTCAAAAATTACTAAGTGTCCTTAAAGTCAAATAAGATTTAAAGAGGAATTAAGAAGCGATTTTGTATACGTGTTTTGAGTTTTAGTAAATATTGTAGAACTTTCTCCTTCATCAACTATCTTCCCATGATTCATAACTAGCAACCTATCACAAAATCTTTTAGCAATTCCTAAATCATGAGTAATAAAAATAATCGTTAAATTCATTTTTTCTTGCAAGACTCTAAGTAATTCAAGAATCTCTATTTTTACTGAAGCATCCAACATATTAACGCTCTCATCACAAATCAAAATTTTTGGTTTCAACAGTAGCGCCCTGGCTAATGAAATTCTTTGCAATTGACCACCAGATAATTGGCTAGGATAAGAATTAAAAAAATCATTATTTAAGGGAAGATTTAAATTTCTTAACATTAATTTTATTTGTTCTTCGATTTTTCTTTTATCTGAAATTTTTTGAATAAAAAATATATCTTCCAAAATATTTTTAATTGTCATTTTCGGATTCAAACTTGAAAAAGGATCTTGAAAAATTATTTGCACATCATTGTTCTTTTTAAAAGATTTATTTTTTTTTAATGCATGATTTTTATCATAAATTTTTATTTCACCACCTCTTACTTTAAGGATTCCAATTAGAGCCCTACATAATGTACTTTTACCGCTCCCTGAAGAACCAACAATTCCAAGAGTCTCATTCTCATATAACTTGAAACTTACTTCATTTAAGGCCTTATTCCATTTGTTAATGAAAATTGAAGAATTTAATTTATACCAATGTCTTAGGTTATTTACCTCTAGAACAACCTGATCTCGAGCATTATTTTTAGTATTTGGTTCTAACACTAGTTTTGAAGCATTTACCAACTTTTTCCCGATATCTGATTTTGGTGATTGAAAAATATCTAATATATTCCCTTTTTCAACAATCGATCCCCTTTCAATTATTGCAACTTTTTTACACCACTTTGCTGCAAGATTAATATCATGACTAATTAAAATTAAAGTAGTATCAAATTCATTACATAGATGAATTATTTCTTGCATAATTTTAAAACTTGTTTTGGTATCTAAGCTTGTTGTAGGTTCATCAGCTATTAATAATTTAGGTTTCAAAGCAAGTGCCATTGCGATAGAAACTCTCTGTCTCATTCCACCGCTAAATTGATGTGGAAAAGAATCAAGTCTACTTTCTTCAATTCCTAATTTTTGAAAAACTTCTCTTACTAATTTTTTGATAGCTATAGATGATTTAGTTTGATAATGAGTTTTAAATAATTCATATAAATGATCCCCAACTCTCATTAGCGGATTAAGTTTTTTTATAGAGTCTTGATAAATAAATCCAAAATTCTTTCTTCTAAATAATTGTGCATCTTTGTTATTTATTTTCCTAGGATCTACATTAGAAATCGATAGATACCCATTAGAAGTGGCCTTTTCAGGCAATATATTTACTAATGTTTTTGCAAAAGTGGTCTTTCCACATCCAGAAGGTCCTATTATGGCCAAATGATCTCCACTATCTATTTCCAAATTAATATTTTTGATAATAGGTTGCTGTTTTAGACCATATTTAACATTAAGATTTTTAATTACAATAATTTTTTCTTTATTTTTTTCCATGATTCATAGCAAATTTTTCCAGACATAAATAAAATACATCTAAAGCAATATAAAATGTCCGAGGCAGCTGCAAATTCAAAAGAAAAAAACGAAATTGAAGTTTCCAAAACTATTTTGCCTGAAAATAAAAAATATGAAAGTGAATCTTTGAATTATCAAATAAACATTCCCGATTGGCTTCTAAAAGATATTTATAATTTTGAAAAATCAAATAAAGAAAATAATGAGAATCAAAACCTTATAGCAAAGGCTTTTAAAATTGCTTACAAAGCACATGATGGACAATTCCGCGCGAGCGGCGAGCCATACATTATCCACCCGGTTGCTGTTGCAAATCTCCTTAAAGAAATAGGTGCTAGTCCATCTGTTATTGCTGCAGGCCTTTTACACGATGTTGTTGAAGATACTGGCATTGATTTATCCGAAATAGAAACAAATTTTGGATTAGAAGTAAAAATACTTGTAGAAGGAGTAACAAAATTAGGCGGAATTCACTTTAACAACAGGACTGAAGCACAAGCTGAAAATCTTAGGAAAATGTTTTTGGCTATGGCCAGCGATATCAGAGTTGTCTTGGTAAAACTTGCAGATCGACTTCATAACATGAGAACAATTGAATGGCTAAATGATGAAAAAAAACTAAGAATAGCGAGAGAAACAAGAGAGATTTATGCACCATTAGCTAATCGACTAGGAATAAACAGATTTAAATGGGAATTAGAAGATTTAGCTTTTAAATTCCTAGAGCCTAAAGAATATCTAGATCTTAAAGATCAAATCGCTGTTAAAAGAAGTGATAGAGAAAAAAGATTAAAAGTAACTTTAAATCTTATGAAGGAAAACTTGGTTTCAGCAGGTTTGAAAAATTTTGAAATAACTGGAAGGCCAAAACATCTTTATGGCATCTGGAGCAAAATGGAAAGACAACAAAAGCATTTTCACGAGATTTATGATGTTGCTGCCCTAAGGATTATCGTGGACAATTCCGATAGTTGTTATCGAGCTTTAGCAGTCGTTCATGATACTTTCAAACCAATTCCAGGTAGGTTTAAAGACTATATAGGATTACCAAAACCCAATGGATATCAGTCCTTACACACTTCTGTGATTGGAAGACATCGACCTATTGAAGTTCAAATTAGAACTACTTCGATGCATCAAATTGCTGAATATGGTATTGCCGCTCATTGGCAATACAAAGAGGGTGGTTCTCCTGCTAAAAGTAATGCCGAGAGATTTAATTGGCTAAGACAATTAGTAGAATGGCAACAAGAAGGTAATGAAAGGGATCATAATGATTATTTAGCCTCTATTAAAGAAGATTTATTTGATGAAGAAGTATTTGTAATCACTCCAAAAGGAGATGTTGTTGGTTTAAGGAAAGGATCTACCGCGATAGATTTCGCCTACAGAATTCATTCTGAAGTTGGAAATCACTGTAATGGAATAAGAATTAATGAAAAGCTTTCTCCATTATCTACAGCACTTCAAAATGGCGACTTCATAGAAATTTTGACAAGTAATAATGCTACTCCAAGCTTGGATTGGCTTAACTTTGTAGTTACGCCAACTGCTAAAAATAGAATCCGCCAATGGTATAAGAAAAGCCATCGTGATGAAACGATTAAAAGAGGTAGAGATTTACTTGAAAAAGAAGTAGGTCGAAACGGTTTTGAAGCATTACTTTCTAGTGAAGCCATGAAAAAAGTTGCAAATCGATGCAATTTAAAAACTACTGAAGACCTTCTTGCCTCTCTTGGCTTTGGTGGTTTAACTTTGCATCAAGTATTAAACAGACTGAGAGAAGAAATAAAATTACAAACAGAAGATGTAAAAAATGATTCTGACTCTGAAATAGCAAAATCTCTAAAAAGTAATAGTAATTCATCCACTAATAAATCTAATTTGGCGGCTAAATCACCAATTTCCGGGATAGAAGGTCTTGATTACAGAATAGGTAAATGCTGTACCCCACTTCCAGGCGAGGATATTATAGGAACTGTGTCGCTCGGCAACCATGGGATAACCATACATAGGGAAGATTGTGAAAATGTAATACCAATTCCAATAGAGAGAAGATTACCTGTCGGTTGGAATCAAGATAATAAAAATGGCGATAATAAGTTTCCAATTCAGCTACGAATAGAAGTAATTGATAGAGTTGGTGTCCTTAAAGATATTCTTATGCGGTTATCTGATAAAGGTATAAACGTTAGCGATGCAAATGTTAAAACTGCTTATGGAAAACCAGCAATTATAAATCTTTGTGTAGGTCTTGAAAGTTATAATCAACTTCACAAAACAATTGAACAAATTAAATCAATGGCAGATGTCTTAGATATTGCCAGAGTTGGACAAAATTAATTTTAAAATCATATCAATCTTATCTTTTACTTTTTATCTTGTAGATAAAGTAAGCAATACTGCCACAAATCAAAGCTAATAAAATACCCACACAAGATGAACCTAAGAGTAATTTTATTGAAAAAATTCTACCTTGTTTCCATAAGTCATCAATAACTAAACTTTTTTCAAGAATTTTATTAGAAGAATTATTTAAAAAAATCGAACCAACTTTATAGTTAAAATAATAAAGTGGAATATATGTAAAAGGGTTGCTGATCCAGGTACCAATTGCAGCTAGAACAATATTTCCCTTAGCTATTTTCGCAAAAAATATTCCCATTAAAGTCTGAAAACCAAAAAAAGGAAAGCAGCCACTAAATACCCCTATAGCTAAACCTTTAGCATTAAAGAAAGGACTTCCATTCTGACTCCTAAATAATGATAGAATTTTCTTATAGGTAATATCTCTTTTAAATCTCATTCAGAAAGAAAATTTCAAAATTAAATTCTTGATAATCTTACTTAATTATCCATAACAAAGCGAGAGATGGATTCGATAGTTACTACAGAAGATACGATAGCCGCAATTGCTTCAGCTATAAGTATTGGCAAAGGAGGAGTTGCGATAATAAGAGTATCAGGGAAAGACGCAATAAATTCTTGCAAAAAGATTGTTCAAACTAAATCTAAATATGCATGGGAATCACATAGGGTTTTTCGTGGTTTTATTCAGGAAAATAAACAAAATAAATTTATAGATGAGGTTTTAATTGTAGTGATGCAATCCCCAAATAGCTTCACAGGAGAGGATGTAGTTGAACTTCATTGCCATGGCGGAATTATCATAGTAAATAAAGTTTTAAAGATATTATTATCTAGTAATTCAAGAGTTAGAATTGCAAACCCAGGAGAATTTAGTCAAAGAGCTTTTCTTAATGGAAAAATAGACCTTACTCAAGCCGAGTCGATTAATCAATTAATTAATGCAAGCAATACCAGATCAGCAGAGTTAGCCTTTAGCGGGGTTCAAGGAGAAATAAAGAAAAAAATTGATGATATTAAGAATGACCTTATAAATCAACTTTGCGAAATAGAAGCGAGAGTTGATTTTGAAGAAGACTTCACAGATTTTGATTACACCAAATATCTAAAAAACATTAAAAAAGTCAAAGAAAAAATAGAATTACTAATTGAAAATGCAAAAAGAAATTCATATATTCACAATGGAATATCCATTGCGCTTATAGGTAAAACAAATGTTGGTAAAAGCTCTTTATTAAATTTGCTTGCAAAAAAAGAGAAAGCAATCGTAACTAATATTCCTGGAACAACTAGAGATGTTATTGAAGTTAATTTAACTATTAATGATATTCCAATGAAAATAATTGATACTGCTGGCATAAGAGAAACTCATGAACAAATTGAAAGTATTGGAATTAAAAAAAGTTTTGGGAAAATAAAAGAGTCAGATTTTATAATTTATATTTATAGTCTTGAAGAAGGATTTAATGAAGAAGACAAAAAAATAATACAAGAAATTCCCAAAGAAAAATTAATTACTATTTTGGGCAATAAAAAAGATTTAATTGATTGCAAAAATATTAATTCAAATGAGTTAAAAAACGCAATTTTTATGAGTATTAAGAATAATGATGGTGAAAGATTATTAATAGACACAATTATAAAAAAATGCGGATTAAAACAAGTAGAAAATATCAATATATTTTTAAACGAAAGACATCTAACAAATTTGTCTGCTTGCTTATCTAATTTAAATGATACTGATGAAATAATTAAAAATAAATTACCATTTGATTTGTTATCAATTGAACTAAGAGATGGAATTCAAAACTTATCTAAAATAACTGGTCAAGAATTAACAGAAGAACTTCTAGATAATATTTTTTCTAAGTTTTGTATTGGTAAATAAATTTGAGTTAAATTACATAGTGATATATAGTTGGTTCTCTAACTTCAGTTTAATTTTTTTTAATTAATTATTTCTTAGTTTAGTGGATTTAAATACTCCAATAATAAGTAAATTCATTGATAATTGGATCGATGAAGATATAGGTAGAGGAGATCTTACAAGTTCCTCTATTACAGAAGAGAATGGTAATGCATATTGGATTGCAAAAGAAGGTGGTATTTTTTGTGGTGTCGAAGTTATAAAAGAAATTTTTAAAAAAATTGATTTAAAAATCAGTTCAAAATTTAATATCTCTGATGGAGATAAATTTGTTAAAGATCAAAAACTGCTGGAAATATATGGACCCTCAAAAAGTTTACTCGCTAGTGAAAGAATCAGCTTAAATATAGCAATGCATTTATCTGGAATATCAACATATACAAAGAATCTTGTAAATAAGTTAGAAGGTACAAATATAAAATTAGCAGATACTAGGAAAACTACTCCTGGACTAAGAATATTTGAAAAATATGCATTCAAATGTGGAGGTGGAGTGAATCATAGAATGGGATTATACGACGCAGCTATGATAAAAGAAAATCACATTGCATGGACAGATAATCTTGATAATGCAGTAAAAAAAATTCGACTAAATTCTCCTTTTACAACTCATATCATAATTGAAGCTGAGAACATCGAACAGGCAAAAGAAGCAGTGTTAGCAGGAGCAGATAGTGTATTATTGGATGAACTTAGCCCTGAAATAATCAAAAAAAACGTTCAAGAATTAAGAGATTTATCAATGAATAGCTTAAATAAAGAAGTCAATAAAAATTTGATAATAGAAGTTTCTGGAATTAACCCTGAAGAAATTAGTAAATATCTAATAAAAGGTATTGATTTAATTTCAACAAGTTCTTCGATCACCAAAAGTAATTGGATTGATTTGAGTATGCGTTATATTAATTAATTATATAGATAAATAATTGAATAATTAATGCTAATCATTTTTAAGGAATTAACAAAACAATTTGAACATTCTCTTTTAGATAGTCTTGAAAAAAATGATAAAGAAGAAGAATTCGAACTTCTTAGAAAAAATTTAATTACGCAATCATCAAAAGAGGAATTTGGTGATTATCAATGTAATGTTTGTTTAAGTTTATCTAAAATATATAAAAAGAACCCAAGAGATATTTCTAATGATTTTATTAACCTTTTAAGTAAAAATAAACGCATATCAAAATTATGTAAGAGTCTAGAAATAGCTGGACCTGGATTTATAAATATAAAATTAAAAGATGAAGTTCTAATAAATGAAATTAAATCAAATCTTCAATGCCAAAGGGGTGGAGTACCTCAAATTAAAAAAGATTTAGATAGTGGCTTATCAAATAAAGTCATTGTAGATTTTTCTAGTCCTAATATTGCTAAAGAAATGCATGTAGGGCATTTAAGATCAACAATAATAGGAGATTCAATATCCAGAATTTTCGAGTTAAGAGGTTATCAAGTATTAAGACTAAATCATGTTGGCGATTGGGGAACGCAATTTGGAATGCTTATTACTCAGCTCAAAGATTTATATTCAAATGATTTAGAGAAGATAGGCGAAATTAAGATAAGTGATTTAGTTGAATTTTATAAAGAATCAAAAAAAAGATTTGATAATGAATCTGAATTCCAAAAAAGATCTAGAGAGGAAGTAGTTAAGTTACAAAGTGGAGATATTAAATCGATTAAAGCTTGGAAATTATTATGTAATCAATCTAGAAAAGAATTTGATGAAATC
>MWOU01000129.1 GCA_002025975.1 Prochlorococcus sp. HOT208_60m_813B04 | reverse complement strand
CAGAATTCAAGGATATAAGCACTAGTTGGACTATTCTTACCGCTGTTGATATTTTTAACTTTGATAATAAAAAAGTGATCCCTGTAAGTAAATCGAATATTTTGGATGATTTGGAAATAAATAAAGATAATAAATCATTTAAAGAGAGGATCGATTTTATAAATAACTTTATTGAAAATAATAATTTGCTGGAAGACAAATTTAAGTTGAAAAAATATTTTAATAAATTTAGAAGTAGATACAATGGCAAAATTACTATTCAGGGCGATAGACCCGCAAATTACAAATTAAATGCAAAATTAAATGGCTATCTTGATTTATCAAAAGATAACTATGAGAACAATAAGGAGGAATTTTCTATTGATTTGGAAGGAGGATTATTAAAAGGGGAAGGCTCTTTAAGAATTAAAAAATTACCTTTAAGTGCAGTAAATATCTTTCTAAATAAACCAAGAGATTTTTTTGGAGGGTTGGATTTGAATTTATTATATGATCTTGATACAAAATCTTTCTTTAGTGAAATTTCTTCCGATAATTCATCAATTAAAAATAACATAATAATCTTTGATAAAGGACTAGTTGAATTTAATAAT
Organism: Prochlorococcus sp. HOT208_60m_813B04; assembly: GCA_002025975.1. Classification (GTDB taxonomy): domain Bacteria; phylum Cyanobacteriota; class Cyanobacteriia; order PCC-6307; family Cyanobiaceae; genus Prochlorococcus_A. The sequence goes on along the minus strand of MWOU01000129.1, from coordinate 34,668 downwards.
TCTATTTTTGATATTGATTTTTCCCTTTTGCTAAATGATTCTGAAATCCCAGTAAATATTAAAGGCTCAATACCTTTAAATAAATCAGATAACTTAGATCTAAGATTGATTGGAAATGGAAAATTTATTGAGTTAATAGATATTTTTGCTAATGAATACTTTACCTTTAAAGAAGGTGATGTGAATCTTCGGTTGATAATTAAAGGGAGTTTAGATAAACCAATCTTGAACGGTTTTATAGTAATTAAAGATTCCGAAATTGATTTTTATAACAATATAATAAAAGATATTAATAGCGTGATAATTTTTGATTTTGACTCTTTAGAGATCAAGAATCTAAAAGCAAAAGTAGAAGATTCTGGAGATATTTTTATTAGAGGTTCTTTGCCTTTTTATAGTAAAAATGATTCTAATAAATCAGATATTAATATAAGAACTAATAAATTTAATTTGAAGACAGACAATTCTAATTTTCTAATTGATTCAGATATAGATTTAAGTGGATCGTTTGAAAATCCTGTTTTAGGCGGTAATTTATCTCTTAATAATGGATTTATTAACTTTAATAGAAATAATCAAAATAATAAGTTAAATAAAGATACTAAACTAAAGGAAGATTCAAAGGATTGGCCAGAACTCTACTGGAATAATAAGCAGAATATTGAAATAATTTCAAACGAAACAATTTTAAATTCAGTTCTATTAGGAGAGACATTACCTAATTATTTGGATAATTTGAGTTTTAAAAATCTTAAATTAAAACTTGGGCCTGATTTTAAACTTCAATATTCTGAAATAGTTCAAGCTTCTTTAGATACCAAATTAGACCTTAATATAAACGGAAAGGTAGGAAAAGATTTAAATGCTAGAGGTCTAATTTATCTTAAAAAAGGTAGAGCTAATTTATATACTACACCATTTAAACTTGATAAAAATAAAGACAATTATATTTTATTTGCATCAAGAAGTGGTTTTGTTCCATTTATTAATTTTTCTCTGGTTAGTAGAGTTCCAGATTCTATAATACCTATAAGTGAAAATAATAAGGATTCAAACATCTCAGATGATCTTAATGAAAATTCCACTTCAAGTGGTTTTGGATCTTTTGGGATTGGTAATTCAAGGCTTATCAAAATTGAAGCATCTTACGAAGGATTTTTAGATCAATTATCTTTTGCAGATGAAAATAGAAGAATCCAATTAAGGAGTACGCCAAGCTATAACAGATCACAAATAATTGGTTTAATTGGAGGTAATTCTGCAAATTTAATAAATAGAGCATTTATATCTCAACTTAATAATGCTGATGCTTTTAGTGAAAGATTCCAGTTATCTTTATATCCAGCGTTAATAGAAAATAATGATTCCTTAAATAATATTTTTTCCAATGAAAATTTAGATATAGAAAATGATGGTCAATCATCTTCTAATGAGGAATTTTCTTCTCAAGCTTGGGTAGCCGAACTAGGAATTGATATTACTGATGCGATAAATTTTGCCTTGCAAACCGTTCCAGCTAGAGATGATCTTTCATCTACAGGAATTTTGACTTTTCAGGCTAATCCAAACTTAGAATTATTAGGTTCTTATGATTCCAATGGGGGTTGGAAAAGTCAAGTTCAATTATTTTTTAGATATTAACTCAAACAGAAATTTAGTTTAAAGATGCGTAAATTTGAATTAATATTAAATTAACTAAAAAATATTATGGATAATATCTTTGAAGTTCCTCAACCAAGTAATGATCTTTTAGAAAAAGCTGAGAAAGTTCGTTTTGCATCAATAAAAATAAGTCAGACTGAAAATCAAAATCGAATTAAAGCCTTAAATTTCATGGCTGATTATCTAGAAAAAAATTCTAAAGAAATATTAGAGGCTAATAATGAGGATTATTCAAGTGCAGAAAAAAAAGGTATTTCTGGGGGGGGCTTTACTTTCCAGATTAAAGTTGTCAAAATCAAAATTAAATTCAGGAATTGAAGGGGTTAGAAAAGTTGGAGATTTGGCTGATCCCGTAAATCAAGTTCAAATTAAAAGAGAGCTTTCAAAGGAATTGATCTTAGAAAGAAAAACTGTACCAATTGGAGTTTTAGGGGTTATTTTTGAATCAAGGCCAGATGCCGTGATGCAGATTAGTTCTTTAGCAATAAGATCAGGTAATGGAGTAATGCTAAAAGGTGGCAGTGAAGCCAATTTAACAAATACTTCAATTGTGAAAGCATTGCAAGAAGGTTTGAATGAAGCAGGTCTTGATAAAAATGCAATATGTTTACTAACGAGTAGAAAAGATAGCATGGCGATGTTAAGTCTGGAGAAATATATTAATTTAATAATTCCAAGAGGAAGTAATGAATTAGTTAAATTTATTCAAGAGAATACAAGAATTCCTGTACTAGGTCATGCTGATGGAATTTGTCACTTGTTTATAGATATTGAGGCAAATCTAGAGATGGCTTTATCAGTCGCTTTGGACAGCAAAATTCAATATCCCGCTGCGTGTAATGCTATAGAAACTTTATTAGTCCATAAAGATATCGCAACAGCTTTTTTAGAAAAAGCCATCCCTCTATTTAATTCTAATGATGTTAAATTAATCGGAGATAAGAGATCACTTGAATTAGGTTTAAAATATGCGGCTAGCCTAGAAGATTGGAAAACTGAATATTTGGATTTAATTCTTTCGGTAAAAATTGTTGATGATCTTGAGGCAGCAATCACACATATTCAAAAATATAGTTCGAAACATACAGATGGAATAATTACTGAAAATTCAAATACTGCCAATAAATTTATGAATGTAGTTGATAGTGCAGGTGTTTTTCATAATTGCTCTACAAGGTTTGCAGATGGTTTTAGATATGGATTTGGTGCTGAAGTTGGTATATCTACTCAAACTCTTCCACCAAGGGGACCTGTAGGCCTTGAAGGTTTGGTAACTTATAAATATTTCCTAAAAGGTGATGGACATATTGTTGATGATTTTTCATCAGGAAAGGCTATCTATACACATAAAGATCTTCAAAACTTTTAAAGATGGAAACCTTTTTAAAAATTGAGAATATTAAACTTTGGGCTAGGGTTGGCGTTCTTGATGAAGAAAGGGAATTAGGACAACTATTTATTCTAGATATATTTTTGTGGACTGATTTTGAAAAATGTACAGTAAATGATGATATTGAAAAAACAATTGACTATTCAAAATTAGTTCAAATTTTAAAAGACCAATCAAAGAAAATATATTGTTTCACAATCGAAAAATATTCAAACGAAATTTTAGAAATCATTGATCAAGAATTTGAGTTTTCTAAAGTTAAGATTATTTTGACAAAATGTAGTCCTCCAATTACAGGTTTCGATGGGAAGGTTTCAATTGTAAGAATTCTTGAAAATAATTAAAGTATTGGAAAAAAGAAATCCCATTATATTGATTCATGGTCTTTGGAATACTTCAAGTATTTTTTCTTCTATTACCTCAAAACTTGATGATATTGGCATTGAATATTTTGCCCCAACTCTCAAGCATTCATATGGAATGACTTCAATTCTGGATTTGACAAAAAAATTAAACGAATTAATTTTAGGGAAATATGGTTTAGAAAAAGAAATAGATATTTTGGGATTTTCTATGGGAGGAATAATTGGAAGATACTGGCTTCAAAAATTTAATGGTTATAAAAGAACAAGAAGATTAATATCTATAGGTTCCCCTCACAAAGGAACTTTGATGGCTCAATTAATACCTAAATACCCCTTTAGAGGAATATCAGAAATGAAAATAAATAGTAAGTTTTTAAGAGAACTCGCAAATAATGATTTTTTTCTTGATGAAATTGAGTGTATAAATTTCTTTACCTATTGGGATATGATGGTTTTCCCTGGCTGGTGGACAAATTTAAATTTTGGGAAAAAAATATCAGTAAAAGTATATAAACATAGAAACCTTGTAAGAAATAAATCTGTTGTTGATAAAATAATCGATGAAATTATTAAGTAGCTTCAGATAGACCTAAGTGCCTTATTAAGGAATCCGTTTGTGGCTCTCTTCCTCTGAATAGTTTAAATATGTCTAACGGAGGTAAGCTTCCTCCTAAGCTAAGTATTGTATCTTTGAATTTCTTCCCTATTAACTTTAAATCTTCAGGGTTTTCTAGATCAGCTTCTTCAAACATTGAAAATGCATCAGCACTTAGAACTTCAGCCCATTTATATGAGTAATATCCTGCAGAATATCCGCCTGCAAATATATGACTAAAACAACAAAGAAAGTGATCTTCTTGAATTGGTTTAATAACAGTAGTTTGTTTTGCAATTTCTCTTCTTATTTCATCCGCTGTTTTACCATTGTTTTTATCAATGCTACTGTGTAATCTGAGGTCTGTAATCGCAAAATGTAGTTGTCTCAGAGTAGCCATACCACAATTAAAAGTTCTATTCTTTAGGAGCTTCTCAAAATTCTCATCGGATAATTTCTCTCCTGTTTTGTAGTGTTTAGCAATATTCATAAGTGTATTTTTATGAAAACACCAGTTTTCCATAAATTGACTTGGAAGTTCGACTGCATCCCACTCAACGTTGTTAATTCCAGCTGCTTGAGGAAGATTTACAGTAGTAAGCATGTGTTGAAGACCATGACCAAATTCATGGAAAAGTGTCTGCACTTCTTCAAAACTCATCAAACTAGGTTTATCTTTTGATGGTGGAGTCTGATTACAAACGAGATAAGCTACCGGGAGGGTCTTTTTCCCAACATTATTTTTATTCAAACATTCATCCATCCAAGCCCCTCCTCTTTTTGATTCTGGCCTCGAATATGGATCTAGGTAGAATGATGCTATTTTGTCATTTTCTTTATTGAGAATATTAAAAAATAAAACGTCATCATTCCACAGAGGTGCTTCATCAGTTGCCTCGATTACTTTAATTTCAAAAAGCTTTTCACTTAATTTAAATAAACCTTTTAAAACATCATTTAGTGGGAACCAAGGTCTCAAAGACTCTTGATCTAAATTGAGCTTTTCCTTTCTAAGAAGTTCGGACCAATAACTAATATCCCATGGCTCGATATTCTGTGATTTTGGAAATCCATTAGCTTTAGAAAACTTATCGAGGGTTTCTAATTCAATTTTTGCGGTTTTGAATGCTGGCTCTCTCAATTCTTCTAAAAGGTTTTCAACATTTTTTATTTCTTTCGCCATTTTCGTTGACAAACTTAGTTCTGCCCAATTTTTATAACCGAGAAGATTAGCCTGTTTAGTTCTAAGAGATAATATCTCTTCAATGATTTGAGAATTATTTTTTTCTCCTTGTGATGCCCTACCAACGAATGCCTTATATATTTTCTCTCTAAGGTTGCGGTCGGTGGCATATGTCATAAATGAAGTATAAGTTGGTATATCTAGACTTAATTTCCAAGGCCCATTATTGAAATCGACTTCTTCATCTTTTTTTAAGTGGTTGTGAGCAGAAATTGCCATTAATTCAAGTACTCGTTCAGGGAGACCATCGACTTCAGATTTTTTATTTAATATTAAAAACCATTTATTTGTCGCATCAAGAACATTATTGCTGAAGTCTGTTGATAGCTTTCCAAGCTTTTCTGAAATTTTGTTGAATTCTTCTTGATCAGTCTTTTGAAGCGAAATACCTCTATGTTGCATCTCAAGAATTTCTTTATCCAAAATTCTGTTTTTGATTTGATCAAAGTTATTTGTCTCTTTAAGCTTGACTAAAGAATTGTAAATTATTTTACTTTGTCCGAATTTATTACTTAAGTTAATAATCTCTGGAAGAAATTTTGAATAAATGTCTCTTAGGCTTTCGGTATTGTTTACTGCATTTAGGTGACTTATTACTCCCCAACTCCATCTAAGAATTTCATTGAGTTCATTTAAGGGATTTATTACATTTTCCCAATTTAAATCATTGTGTATCAAATAGTTAGATAAATTTTTTTCTATGTTTTTAAAATCTTCAGATATTTTTTTTAGAACGACTGGAAATTGTTTACTTATGCTTTCGGGCGTAAATTTTTTAAATTCAGGTAATTCTCCATATTTAAAAATTGAAGTATCCATTTATTAAAATAATCTAATTAACTAAAGTTGGTATTAACCCTATTAATTTAGCTAGAGTAAGCTGCTGACTGAGAGCATTCGTTGAAGATTCATATAAATTTATTGCGATTTTTGGCCAAAAACCTATCACCAAAGTAGGTAACAATAAGCTGAACCCAATTGTCAATTCTCGACCATTCATCTCTTTAACTGTAGCTAGTGCAGGAATTCTAGGGCCAAAGAATACTCTTCTACACATTGATAGTAGATATATTGGTGTTAAAACTAAACCTATAGCTGCAATAAGAATAGTGATCGATCTAAAGATAGAGCTGAACCCTTCTTGACTAGTGATTCCTAAAAATACAGTTATTTCACTTATAAATCCGCTCATCCCGGGTAGTGCTAAAGAGGCCAAAGAACTTGCCAAGAAAAAAGCAAAAGTTATTGGCAAGACCTTTGCTAAACCACCCATATTGGGTATCGAAAGAGTATTTGTTCTTTCATAGAATGAGCCCGTAACAAAAAACATAGCTGCAGCAATAAGACCGTGGCTTATCATTTGGAGCATTGCCCCACTTATCCCTAAAGCATCTACTGCTCCAATGCCTAATAGAACAAAACCCATATGACTCACAGAGCTACACGCAATTCTTCTTTTAACATTATCTTGAGCAAATGCATTAAGAGCTCCATAAATTATATTAATAATTCCAAGAATAATTAGCGCAGGTGCAATTTGAAGATGTACCTCAGGTAGTATTTGAACATTGAATCTTAAAAGGGCATAACCTCCCATCTTTAAGAGTATTCCTGCGAGTAACATTGAAACTGGAGCATTAGCCTCTCCATGAGCATCGGGAAGCCAAGTATGTAATGGAAAGATAGGAAGTTTTACTCCAAAACCAATTAAAAATCCTAAATAAGATAGTAAAGCTAGGTTGCCTGTCACATCTTTATTGGTTAAATCGGTAATATTTAGAGTAAAGGTATCACCACTCAAGGCAAGTGCTAACCCACTTATGAGTATTAATAAAGAAGCTAAAGCTGTATAAAGAATGAATTTAGTAGCTGCATATAATTTCTTTTTCCCTCCCCAAATAGCAATAAGAAGATATACCGGAACTAATTCAAGTTCCCATGCTAAGAAAAATAATAGAAAATCTTGAGAAAGGAAAACTAATGCCTGTGCTGATGCTTGGACTAATAAAAGAGCAAAATATAAATTAGATTTTTTCTTAATTTTCCAACTAGCCGCAGCTGATAAAAATGTAATTAACCCACTTAATGCTATTAAAGGAGCAGATAACCCATCTACGCCAAGAGACCACTCTAAGCCTATTGATGGTAACCAAGAAGCTCTTTCTATCAGCTGTAAAGAGCTATCTGAAGTATTGAATTTTTGAAAAAGGACGCCGATTATTAGTAAAAAATCTATAAATAAAAAACTTAATGAGATATTTCTAGGAAGAGTGTTGTCTTCTCCTTCTTTTGAATTCAAGAAAGGCATTATTAATGCCCCAATTAAAGGCAGTAAAACAATTGATGATAGCCAAGGAAAAGATTCTAAATTCATTTATGTAATGAATAATTTTTTTATTCTAGTTGAAGTTGTACTAGCTTGAGACTATAACATTAAAAATGCCTAAGTAAAACTACTTACCAGAGATAGTGCTAAATTGGCTGCCGGTTGTTTGAACGTTTAAGAATGGCGCTCTGCTAGCTACACCTGACTTCTCCCATGCTTTCACCATGGCTTGACTGACGTTTTTACCATTTTCTTTTTTACATAAAGCTAAGATACTTGGCCCAGCCCCACTAATTGCGCAACCTAGGGCACCTGCATTTAGTGCGGCCTCTTTAACTTCTAATCCACCCTTGATAAGTTTCCATCTGTAGGGTTCATGTAGCTTATCAAACATTCCTTCTTTTATAAGTTCTGCATTCCCTGCTTTTAAGCCATTAAGTAACAAAGTAAGCGCCCCCATATTTGTCACTGCATCTGATATTGGTACATTCTTGGGCATAACCTTTCTTGCTTCACTTGTACTTAGACGAATTGCAGGTATTGCTACAACAGCTTTAATTGAATCGTGCCAATCACATCTAATGATTCTCCATCTCTGAGAAGAAGACCTTGCTGTCAAACAAAGTCCACCCAGAAGAGAGGGCACTACATTATCAGGATGACCTTCTATATCAATGGCAAGTTCAAGGAGTTTTTCTTTGGATAATGGAGAGTTCATTATTGCATTTGCTCCGATAAGTCCAGCAACTATTGCTGTAGCACTACTTCCAAGCCCGCGAGCAGGCGGCACTGCCAATTTAACTCTTGCTTCAAGTGCAAAAGGATCCATTTTTGCGCTCTCCCATACTTTCTGAGCTGCTCTAAAAACTAAGTTTTCAGGTCCTCCTCTTAGGTGATTACCATCTGTACTTTCCATTATTAAGTCAAATCTATCTCCACCACCTTCAATTCTTGTAAAAATAAACTCATTATACAAATCTAATGCTGCTCCAAGACAGTCGAATCCAGGCCCTAAATTGGCTGTTGTTGAAGGCACTGTCACCCTTATTTTTTTACCTACTTCAGGAATAGACATTTTTTGTTTTTAATTTTTTAAAAGCATTTTTGCTCTGCATGCTGCACTAAAAAGTCCAAACTCTTCATCTAAAATTACTTTCATAGGTATTGTTTTAAGAATATCTTTTAATCTTCCCTTGTCGAAAAATTGTTTTAAAAATAAATCTGATTTAAAGTTTTTGAAATGTTTTGATGCGGTTCCTCCAGAAATCCATAACCCGCCAAAGCATAATTCTTGAAGAGCAACATCTCCCAATAAAGAGGCATAAGCCCCTAACCAAATCCTCTCAACTTCGATCATTATCTGATCCCCTTCTTTGGAAAGTTTACAAATTTTTTCAGGTAGTTCTTTTCTCGCAGTATCAAAAATTTTAATTTTTTTTAAATATTCTTGTAGAGGATGTTTTTGGGCATCAGGTTTGGTTAGCCTCCATTCGGCAATTCTTGATAAACCGGTGCCGCTAATAATTCTTTCACAAGATATCCTTTCAACTTTTAGGTAATTTTTAAGCCAAATTTTTAATTCCCATTCTAATTTTGACTTTGGAGAGTATTCAACATGTCCGCCTTCGCTGGCAAGAACTTTTACTTTATTCCCTGATATTAGACCTCTTGCGATGCCCAAACCAGTGCCGGCTCCAACAATGGCATGCAAATCATTGTTATTACCTCCAGAATGGGAGCCATTTTGGATAGTTGAATATTGATTTTTTTTTAAAAAAGGTATTCCATAAATTTGAACTGCAAAATCATTTATTAGCTCGCATTGTTCAAATTTAAATTTATTTTTTAATTTATTTCCTGAAATATTCCATGACAAGTTCATGATTTTTGTGTTGTTGTTAGATAAAGGACCAGCTACAGCGAAACATGCAGAGGAAGGATGGGTAATATTTTTGCATTCATTTTTAAGAAAATCTTCTAGAATTAGATCAAAGGAATCCCAATCAGAAGATACATATTTCTTTTTGAATAACAATTTAGGCGAATCATCATTTATTACTCTTTCGAATATTCCCAATAGAACCTTGGTACCTCCTAAATCACAAGCCAGAAAATTCATCTATTCGAAATTATCCTGTTCTCCCTTTTTTTTCTATTAATTCTTCCATTAATTTGTATAGATTGGGTAGGTCGAAAATTCCTAAATTTGTTCCATCTAAAGCTCTCAAAGCGACTGAATCAATTTCCTCTTCTTTATCTCCAATAACGGCAATTAAAGGAACTCTTCCGAGAGTGGCCTCTCTTATTTTATATCCTATTTTTTCATTCCTAACATCAACTTTTGATCGGTAACCATTATTATTTATTAATTCATTAAACTTGAAACACTTTTCAATATTTCTATCAGTAATGCTTAATAAAGTTATTTGATAAGGGGCAAGCCAAATTGGGAATTTTGCCTCATATTGTTCAATTAAGATTCCGATAAATCTCTCAAAGGATCCTAAAATTGCTCTGTGTAGCATAACTGGATTTCTTTTCTCATTATCAATATCTACATAAGTTGCATCTAATCTAATAGGCATTGAGAAATCAACCTGAATAGTGCCGCATTGCCAGACTCTATTGAGACAATCTTTTAAGGAGAATTCTATTTTTGGACCATAAAAAGCCCCTTCTCCTGGTTGGAGTTCCCATTTTAGGTTCTTATTATCGAGAGCTTTGGTAAGAGCATCCTCTGATTTATCCCAGATCTCTTCACTACCTACCCTTTTTTCAGGACGGGTTGATAATTTGATAATGATTTCATCAAAACCAAAAGTTTTATAAACCTCGAAAACAAGATCTATAAAAGTTGATACCTCTTCTTGAATTTGCTCTTCTGTACAGAATATGTGTGCATCATCTTGAGTAAAGTTTCTTACTCTCATTAGGCCGTGCAGTGCACCAGAGGGCTCATTTCTGTGACAAGAACCAAATTCAGCAAGACGAATAGGTAAATCTTTATAACTTTTTAAACCTTGATTAAATACTTGTATATGACATGGACAATTCATTGGTTTAATTGCATAAGTTCGATTTTCTGATGCAGTAGTAAACATATCGTCTCTAAATTTTTCCCAATGACCGGATTTTTCCCAAAGAGATTTATCAACAGCTTGTGGGGTTTTAATTTCTAAATAATCATTTTTTTTGAGTATTTCTCTTATGTACTTTTCCAGTACTTGGTAAATTGTCCATCCATTTGGATGCCAAAAAATCATTCCTGGAGATTCTTCTTGTATATGAAATAGTGAATGTTTTTTACCAAGTTTTCTATGATCCCTTTTTTCCGCTTCTTCAATTCTTGTTAAATAATCTTTGAGTTCTTTTTCTTTTGCCCATGCAGTTCCATATATTCTCTGTAATGATTCATTCTCACTATTCCCTCTCCAGTATGAACCTGATAATTTAAGTAACTTAAAGTATCTCAAATGTCTAGTATTGGGTACGTGAGGCCCTCTACACATATCGATATATTCTTCGTGTTTGTATAAATTAATAAGCCCTTCTTCAGGAATTTCTTCAATTATTCGTAATTTAAAAGTCTCATCTCTTTCTTTAAACGTTTTAATTGCCTCTTCTTTAGAAACTTGTAAAATTTCAACGTCATAGTTGCTTTTTATTAATTTATTAATTCTGTTTTCGATTTTTATTAAATCTTCAGGAGTAAATCTGTATTCAGAAAAAATATCATAATAAAAACCATCTTCAATTACAGGCCCAATCGCCATCTTAATATCAGAGTAAATTTGTTTAACCGCATGACCTATAAGGTGAGCAAATGAATGTCTTATTATTTCAATTCCTTCTTTATCTTTTGATGTGATGATTACAACTTCGGAATCTCTACTTATAGGAATAGTTGCATCAAGGAGAACATCATTTACTTTCCCAGCAATTGTTGCTTTAGCTAATCCAGCGCCTATAGTCTGGGCAATTTCTAGAATAGTTACAGATTTTTCGAAAACCTTTTTTGAACCATCAGGTAAGGTAATTATTGGCATATTTTATTTCTCCATTTCAAAGAATCCCAATTTTGATTTAACTCTTTTTAAAGTATGATTTGCTAAATTTTCAGCTTTTTCCTTCCCTTCATTAAGGATTTTATTTAATTGATAGGGATCGTTAATTAATAATTTGTATTTTTTCTGAATAGGTTCTAGTGATTCAATAAGTTGCTCTGTAATTAATTTCTTAAATGTCCCCCATCCAGTCTCTGAGAAATCATTTTCACATTGAGAAATATCTTTGCCAGATAATATTGAATAAATCATCAAAAGATTTTTAGATTCTGGTCTCTCAGGGTTGTTAAATTCAATTCCAATAGAACTGTCGCTTTTTGCTCTCTTTATTTTTTTCGTTATTACTTCAGGAGCATCTAATAAGTTAATACGACTGCCTTCATTAGGATCACTTTTGCTCATCTTTTTTGAACCATCAATTAAACTCATTATTTTTGATCCATTCTTCATGATTATTGGTTGAGGGATTTTTAAAATATTTTTATCCTTACTAAATCTGGCATTAATTCTCTGTTGTGCAATATCTCTGGCAAGTTCAAGATGTTGTTTTTGATCCTCACCTACAGGTACAAAGTCAGCGTCATATAGAAGAATGTCTGCAGCCATTAGGATCGGATAATCAAATAATCCAATAGATACATTATTCCCATGTTGTATGGATTTTTCTTTGAATTGAATCATTCTTTCCATCCAATTTATTGGGGTCATGCAATTCAATATCCAACAAAGTTCTGAATGTGCGGAAATCTGACTTTGGACAAAAATTGAGCATATATTGGGATCTATTCCACAAGCGACATACAAAGCAGCAGTAGAAATAGTGTTCTTGGACAATTCTTTGGGATTATATGAAGCTGTGATTGCGTGCAAATCAACTACACACAGAAATGTTTCATATTGCTCTTGAAGCGTAACCCAATTATTTATGGCCCCAAGCCAATTCCCGATATGTAAATCACCAGTTGGTTGAACTCCAGAAAGGATTCTTTTTTTATTTTCCATCCTCTTCTACTTCGCTAGATTGGGTCTCTTCAGTTGATGTACTTTTTACAGGTCTTGCAAAAGGGTCAGGCGCTGTTTTTATCTTTTCTTCATAAGGATTTTGTGATTGTCTTTTCGGAGAAGAGTTTTTATTATTTTTTGCATATTCTGTGATTGATTCAATCAATTTTTCGTCTTTGATCATTTCGCTAAGTGTTCTAACAGAGAAACCCAGAACTGCGACGGTAGATCTCAATTGAAAGGCCTCTTGTATTGATTTAACAGCTTTCATTTCGTTATCACTCAATCTTATTCGAAATCCTCCTCCATCTCTTCTTCCGCCCGATCTATCTCTGAAATTAGATCTTTCATTGTTAGAACGACCTCTATAACTTTCTTGTCCAGGATTATTTCTGAAATTTGAATTAGCCATCTTGATGTTTCTTAAGTTATTTAAATAGTCTATTAACTTAGCATCTTGTTATGCAATAAGTCTTTTGAAAAACCTTGATTTTTTATCTTTTGATTAACGACTTATGAATTTTTGCTTTTCTCATTCATAACTTGCATTAAAATAAAATTAGAAAAATAAAGTAATGTGTTTGATATTAGTAAAGACAAGCTTTTAAAGGATTTCATAAAGTTTCCGAATAAGAATCTTATTATTATTCTATTATTATTGGGTTTTGGGGAATGGTTTGTCAGTGACCTAATTCATTTTGCAGGAGGCTCAATAGGATTTTTTGCATTGTGTTTGGGGGGATATTTTTACTTGAAGAATGATAAGCCTAAATTTAATGAGCCAAATAATTTAGATGGTTGGATAAATCTATGTAATGAAGATTTAAATTTTTTTGAAGAACTTGAAGCAACAAATGATTTAGAAAAACAAAATTCAAAAAGACAAAAAACACTTGATTCGATTCTTAATAGATTTGAAAAAGAAAAAATAAGTTGCATTGGACAAAAAGATTATCAAAGTTGTAAGTCAGTTTTAAAAAGTCATTTTAAAGTAGATAAGTTTGACTTTGATTTATATGAAAAACTGCCTAAATACAATTCTTCTCAAGTTATTCCAGAAGAAGCTTTGAAAAGTGATGCAATATTGTATTTTTTAGACTTGCCCTTATCAGCAAATGATTTTTTGTGGCTAGAAAAGTTTCCTAAAAATATGCCAATCTGGTTGGTGGCTTTAACTTCCAACGAAATAGAAGCCAAAAATCAGATAGAAGATCTAAAGTCGCAAATTTCAGGTGACTTTATAAACAAAATTATTACTTTTGATTTGAATAAGAATGAAATAATAAATATACCTTTTTCGTTAAGGAAGTTTTTCATAAGTTCATTTAAAAATATTGAAAATACAAAAAAAAAGGCTTTTGAAAGAACTTCATTCTGCCTGGCAATCTGAAATTGAAGGTATAAGAAGACTGCAGTTAAAAGGAATACAAAGAAAAAATCAAATTCTTGTCGCTACAACTGTTTTCTTATCTCCTATCCCATCAATTGATGTTATGGCAATGACAGTACTAAATTCATTAATGATTAAAGAAATTAAATCTATATGGGGATGTAATTGGTCTCCTGAAATTTTAGATAAAGTTTCTAAAGAGATTTTAAAGACTGCAATTGCTCAGGGAGTTATTGAATGGAGTGGACAGACTCTAATTGGCATAACAAAATTACATGGACCAAATTGGCTTGTTTCTGGAACATTTCAGGCTGTCAGTGCTGCTTATTTAACAAGAGTAGTATCAAGTTCTTTGGCTGATTTTATGGCAATAACAAAAGGAGTAGAAGAACCTGATTTGGATTTTATAAAGAAAAATTCTGAGAAAATTGTTGAAAAAGCTTTTGAAAAAGAAAAAATAAATTGGCAAGGATTTATTTCTGATCTTAGAAAACCACTTATGAAAATATCTTTTAGTTCATAATCTGGTTTGAAAGTTTAAAATGAGGAAAAAAATTCTTTTTTTTAGTTTATTACTACTGTTTTCTATTACTTCAGGCTCATGCAAGAGAATATCAAATAAAAATGAAAGTAAAGAAGTAATACTGGCAAGTTTCACTGTTTTGGCGGACATAATTAGCAATGTTGCTAAAGATGATTTTATTGTTAGATCAATAACAAAACCTGGAGTTGAAGTTCATGGCTACCAACCAACTCCCAGCGATTTGGTAAATGCCTCTAGTGCTTTTGTTTTTATTGATAATGGATTTGGATTTGAATTATGGGCTGAAAAATTTGTTTCTAATTTAAAAGTTAAAAGAATTACTGTCGCGGAAGATTTAGATCCTATTTTTATAAGTGAAGATTTTTATAAAGGGAAACCCAATCCTCATGCCTGGATTTCACCAAAAAGAGGGATCCTATACGTAGATATTCTGGTGGATTCTTTATCAGAATTGAGGCCATCCAAAAGGACATTATTTGAAGAAAATGGAAAAATTTATAAAGATAAACTCTCTAAAATAGATAAAGAATTCTCACTTTTTATTAATAACTTAAATAAAGACAGGAGGTATCTAGTAAGTTGTGAAGGTGCTTTTTCGTATTTAACAAATGATTATGGATTAGAGGAAGTTTATTTATGGCCAGTTAATGCTGAGAGTCAAATTACGCCCAAAAGAATGACAAGAACAATTTCACTAGTTAAAGAAAAAAATGTCCCATCTGTATTTTGCGAAAGTACTGTAAGTAACGAATCTCAAATGATTGTTGCAAACGAAACTGGAGCTAACTTTGGAGGAAATCTTTTTGTTGATTCATTATCTGATGATAGTGGGCCTGCTAGCTCCTATATAAAAATGCTTGAGCATAATTTGGATTTAATTAAAAAAGGGCTTTTTTGAATTATGGAAGCAATCAATTATCAAAACTTTAGGATTGATGCAGAAAATATTTGCGTAGATTACAACGGTAAGGTGGCTTTGTATGATGCCAATTTAAGATTGAAACCTGGCCAGATTTGTGGGTTAGTAGGGATGAACGGGGCTGGTAAAACAACTTTTTTTAATGCTTTAACTGGCTTTGTAAATATTTCAAAGGGAAAAATTAGAATTAATGGAGAGTCTGTAAGATCTGCTCAAAAAGATCAGACAATTGCTTATGTTCCTCAGAGCGATGGAATTGATAGTCAATTTCCAATAAATGTTTGGGATGTAGTGATGATGGGAAGATATGGTTCGATGAATATTTTTAGATGTCCTAGAGAGTCTGATGTTCAGGCGGTTAAAGATGCTATTGAGAGAGTTGATCTTACTGATCATTTATCTACACCTATTGGAAACTTATCTGGAGGTCAGAGAAAACGAACTTTTTTAGCTAGAGCAATTGCGCAAAGGGCGTCAATATTACTTCTTGATGAGCCTTTTTCAGGTGTTGATATAAGAACTGAAAAACTTATCTCGGAATTATTTATTCAATTTAAAAATGAGGGAAAAACTATATTATTATCAACGCACGATATGATTCATGTCCGTGAATTTTGTGATTTGGTTCTTTTAATAAATAAAACTGTTGTAGCGTATGGCGAGACCTCTGAAGTTTTTACTCCTGAAAATATTACAACTACTTTTGGAGGAATCTCACCTGATTTCTTGTTTGGACCTGAATCCTAAATTTTAAATTATATGGAGCTCTGTTCTTTTTTAACTTTAGATTCATTCATAACAGATCCTTTAACTCATGACTTTATGAGAAAAGCACTTCTTATGAGTTCATTAGTGGCAGCTGTTTGTGGTTTCCTATCTAGTTATTTAACTCTTAAAGGATGGGCTTTAATGGGAGATGCAGTGTCACATTCAGTAATGCCTGGTGTTGTGGTTGCTTATGCATTAGGTCTTCCTTTCTCATTAGGGGCATTTATTTTCGGAGTTGGTTCTGTTGCATTGATAGGGTTTATTAAGCAGAAATCTAGGGTTAAGGAAGATACTGTTATTGGGTTGGTATTTACTGGATTTTTTGCTCTTGGAATTGTATTGGTTTCTAAGATTAAAAGTAATATTGATCTGCACTCTATCCTTTTTGGCAGTCCATTAGGAATATCACTTTCAGATGTAAAACAAACCATATTCATTTCATTATTGGTAGTAATCCTTTTATCAATTTTTAGGAAAGATTTAATGCTTTATTGTTTTGATCCTAGGCATGCAAAAACAGTTGGAATTAACGTATTGTTTCTTCACTATTTACTCCTCACGTGCTTGTCTTTGGCAGCAGTTGTGGGCTTGCAGTCAGTTGGAATTATTTTGGTTGTTGCGATGTTGATTACACCAGGGGCTACAGCATATTTACTTACAGATAAGTTTGATAATATGACAATAATTTCAGTATTAAGTGCAATTATCTCGAGCCTAATAGGAATCTACATTAGTTTTTGGTTTGATCTTGAAACAGGTGGATCAATTGTCCTAGCACAAACGTTTATATTTTTGTTCTCTTTTTTATTTGCTCCAAGATACGGAATATTTAAGTTAAAGAAATTTTTTGCTGGTTATAAATGATAGTGGTGGAAGAAACTTTAAATAAAAATTGGTATTGGTGGCCATTATTTCCCTTATATCCTTATGGGAAAAAGAAAACAATCTTAAGAGAATTAATTCCTGATCAAATATGGTCCTTAGAACAAATACAAGGACTTTATTATGTTGCGGTTCCAATAAGAATGACGGTAATAAAGGTTGATAATGGGTTGATGCTAATAAACCCACTGCCTCCTACAAAAGAATTAAGAAATGAGTTAGAAAAATTAATTGCGATTCACGGCGAAGTAAAAACAATAATTCTCCCGAGCGCCTCGGGACTAGAACATAAAATCGGACTGCCAGCTCTTACAAGAATTTTTAAAGATGCTGAAATTTGGCTTTGTCCTGGACAGTGGAGTTTCCCTATCAATCTTCCACTAGATTTTTTAGGAATTCCATCAAAAAGATCAAGAATACTTTTTGAGGAAGGTATTCCACATTCGAACTCATTTAAATGGTCTTCATTAGGCCCACTGAATTTAGGACTTGGAAGATATCAGGAGATAAGCTGTTTCCATTATTCTACGAAAACTCTTCATGTAACAGACGCAATAGTTGGAATAGACTCCACTCCACCTGAGATATTTAATTTTGATCCAACTCCACTTCTTTTTCATTCTAGAGAGAGAGGAGATGAACCTTTGATTGACTCCATTGAACAAAGAAAAAAAGGCTGGAAAAGGTTAGTCTTATTTTCATCTTTTTTGAAACCAGGTAAATTAAATATTCCACCTTTAAAAGAAATATTTAAGTATTCGTTCAAAAAAGATCTTAGAAATTGGAGATCTCATTTCGGTATTTATCCCTTTTTATGGGACGAAGATTGGGAATCATCTCTTGTTGAAATAATGGGTGAAGATACTCCTAAGATCCAAGTGGCCCCAGTTTTACAAAAACTAATTTTTCCCCGTTCAAAAGAAGTATTACTTAAATGGTTAGAAAATATAAAGTCTTTTGAAGATATGGAATATTTAATTCCAGCTCATTTTACGGCACCTATAAAATTTACAATAGAAGATTGTCAAAAATTGATTAATGAAATTAATTCCCAAAAATGGGACAAACTACCTGAGGATAATAAATTTTTGATGGGTTTATATAAAAATTTGTTTGAACTAGGAATAATTCCTGAAGAAGTAAATCTTTAAAACTATTATTCTTCAATAGACATGTTTTCATCATTTTTAAGAGTTTGTTCCAGCTCTTTTCTTTGCTCCATTTGTCTTAAGAAATATCCCGTCATCATTGCAGAAGATAGTAAATTAGCAATGTTGTCTTTTGAAGATGTTATTTTTACATCAAATTGATCTGAAGGAAGCATTCCAAGAAGACCTTGAACATTATGTCTAATAATTTCTTGAATATCTTCACTAGCTGATTTTGCTACTCTTTGCAAAACTTCAGGAGATTGTTTTTGTAAATACTGGATTAAGTCATTCTCATCATTTGGATCATTATTTTCAGTAGCAAGAAATTCTGGATTAAACATTTCTACAACTTCAAGATATAAAAACCTTACAACATCACGTACCCATTAATTTAAATTATTAAGGGCAGGGAACCGAATAGGTCCAATTTTATTAAATGGCCAATATCTAAAAATAGCCTTTCCAATAACCTTTTCATAGGGTAAAAATCCCCAAATATGTGAGTCCATACTGTTATTTCTATTATCTCCCATCACCCATAATGACTCTTCTGGGACAATAAAAGGCCCTATAGAATAATTAATGTTTTTGTCAAAAACGTAATTTTCTTGAGCGATATCATTTAAGTAAAGGTTACCGTCTCTTACTTCTACCTTGTCTCCAGGTATTCCAATTACTCTTTTTATTAGTGCAGTATCTGCTTCATAACCAGCATTAATTAATTGTTCGGGAACGTTAAAAACAACTATTTTATTTTTTAATTTTGAAAGATTTGATTTGGATGTAATTTTGGGTGTTACTTTCTCAACAAGAATTTTATCTTGTATTTGAAGAGTTGGAAGCATTGAACCGGATGGGATCCATCTTGGCTCTATAACCTGCCATCGTATAATTAAAGCTATAGATATCCAAATTAAAAGATTTTTTAAATCCTTTAGTATTGAATTTCTTTTTTCTTGTGTTGTAGACATGTTTTATTTAATTCAATTATAAGGAAATCCCAAAGCATTTATATAAATTATGACATCATCTATTGAATGCAAAAATTTTCTTAGAAGTTTACAACTTTTGAATCTTCTTATAAAAATTGGAGTTCAAAATTTAATACTATGTCCTGGTAGTAGATCAGCGCCTTTAGCAATAGCTGCTGGAGAATTAAATAAATTAGGACTGGTAAATATTTTTAATTCAATAGATGAGAGATCTGCAGGATTTCACTCCCTTGGAATTTCTGCTGCATCGGGTAATCTTTCTTTAGTAATTACCACTTCTGGGACTGCCGTAAGTAACTTATTGCCAGCAGCGGTTGAGGCAGACCGATCTTGTAAAGGTATTATATTTCTTACTGCTGATAGACCCTTAAGATTAAAAGATTGTGGCGCTAATCAAACAGTAAATCAAGAAAATTTTTTGAGTTCAGTCTGCAGAAGAGTTTTAAGTACAAATCTAAATGGACTTCATGAAACACAAGAAAATGAAATCTTAAATTTAGTTAGAATTACTGAGAAACAAACATCAAGCTTCCCTGGTCCTATTCATTTAAATGTTCCTATTGATAAGCCTTTAGCTATTTCATTTTTGAATAAAAAAAATGTTTTAGAGGTTTTTGAGAGAATTTATTTAAAGAAAAAATACATATTTCAGGAGGTTGAAATAAAGTCTGATAAAAACAAATTCTTAGAAATTTCAAAAAGTTTAAATTTAGATGAATCCGGCATTATTTTGGTAGGTCCCTATCAAGGTTCCATAAATGATTTAACTTCTTTCAATAGATCTTTAGAGAAATTACAAGAAATTACTGGTTGGCCAGTATTTGCTGATCCTGTTTCCGGCGTTTGTTCTGATTTGAGAGGTTTAGTTGTTAATTGGGAATTAGTCTTAAGAAAAAATAAAAATTCTGTAAATTGTCATCAACTTTTGAGGCTTGGCCCTATGTCATCCTCAATTGATTTGGAGAATTTTTTAACAACCTTCGAAGGGATACAAATTCTTATAAAAGAAAAAAATTTTAGAAAATTGGACCCTTTAAAAAAATCATTTGAATATGATTTTGGGCTATCAAATTTTACTACTCTATTGTTAGAAGAATTATCAATTAAAGAAAAAAATAAAAAGTCTCTTACTCCGATGGCTCTAGATTTAATAGAGGAAGGCGAGCAGATTAAAAAAATTTTAAAAGAGCAAATTACTCAAGATAATCAAATTACTGAGTATATGCTTGCAAATCTTGTTCCAAAACTTTGGCCAGCTGAAAATCCTATAATGCTCTCCGCGAGTAGCCCGATTAGAGATTGGCTTACATTTTCTGAGAATGGTACTTTAACAAGAAATTGTTTCAGCTTTAGAGGAGCTTCCGGCATAGATGGCACTTTATCTCTTGCATTAGGTATTTCTAGAATTAAAAATCCTCTACTTCTTGTGACTGGAGATTTGGCTTTTATTCATGATATAAATGGTTGGCTGATTGAAAATTCAATCGACTTGAATTTAACAATTCTTTTGATAAATAATAATGGCGGAAATATATTTAATCGTATTTATAGAGAAAATTTAAAAGAAGATGAATTAAAAAAACTTTTTCTTATGCCAAAAGAAATAAACTGGTCAAAACTCGCAGAGGGCTATCAAGTAAACTTTAAGAGTGCGGCAAATTTTAAAAAATTACGAGAGGCATTCGATTGGAGCATTTCTATCAAGAAATCTGTAATAATTAAAGTTGATATTGATCCAGAAAGTGAAATTTGTGAAAAAAATGCCCTGCTAGAAAAATTAATTGGCAGTTAAATTTATCATTTTCTATTTTTGAATAATTAGGTTTCATGCAAGTATTACCCGGTAAAACAACTTTAAATTGGTCAGAATGCAAATCTTATGAAGATATATTGTTTCACAAATCAGATGAGGGAATTGCGAGAATTGCAATTAATCGGCCTGAAAAAAGAAATGCATTTAGGCCACAAACTGTAGATGAACTCATTAACGCATTTAATATCGTAAGAAATGATGAAACTATTGGAGTAGTTCTCTTTACAGGGGCGGGACCTGACAAGAAAGGTATTTATTCTTTTTGCTCTGGAGGTGATCAGAGTGTAAGAGGTGAAAATGGATATAAAAATGATGAAGGTAAGCAGAGATTAAATGTACTTGAACTTCAAAGGTTAATAAGAAGTTTGCCTAAAGTGGTTATTGCCTTAGTTCCTGGCTTTGCAATTGGAGGAGGCCAGATACTTCATTTAATTTGTGATCTCAGTATCGCCTCTGAAAATGCAATATTTGGTCAAACAGGACCAAGAGTTGGTAGTTTTGATGGCGGTTTTGGATCTAGTTATTTAGCAAGGCTTGTTGGTCAAAGAAAAGCAAAAGAAATTTGGTTTTTATGTAGAAAATATAATTCCAAGGAAGCTCTCGATATGGGCTTGATAAATGCAATTACAAAGATTGAAGAATTAGAAGCTGAGGGTGTAATCTGGGCAAGAGAGATTTTACGAAATAGTCCAACTGCTATTCGTATTCTTAAAGCTTCATTCAATGCGGAGAATGATGGGATTGCGGGTATTCAGGAATTATCTGGATATGCAACTCAATTATTCTATTCGACTGAAGAAGCCCAAGAAGGTAGAGATGCCTTTCTTGAAAAGCGTCCACCAGACTTCTCTGAATATAAGTGGACACCCTAGTTTATTTCTCAAAAGAACTTTTTTAAATAATTATCAATGAGAATTCTTCTTGCCGCTGCTGAATGTGCTCCAATGATCAAAGTTGGAGGTATGGGAGATGTGGTTGGTTCGTTGCCTCCATCTTTGATAAAACTTGGTCACGATGTAAGGGTAATAATTCCAGGATATGGAAAATTGTGGAGTCTTTTAGAGGTATCGAATGAACCAGTCTTTAGAGCAAATACAATGGGCACTAATTTTGCCGTATATGAAGCAAAACATCCCATTCATAATTATGTGATTTACCTAGTGGGTCATCCAACATTTGACTCTGACCAAATATATGGAGGCGACAATGAGGATTGGCGCTTTACATTTTTTGCTAGTGCCACCGCAGAATTTGCCTGGAATTGTTGGAAACCTCAAGTTCTCCATTGCCATGATTGGCACACTGGAATGATTCCTGTATGGATGCATCAGGACCCCGAAATTAGTACTGTCTTCACAATTCATAATTTAAAATACCAAGGCCCTTGGAGGTGGAAACTTGAAAAAATGACTTGGTGTCCTTGGTACATGCATGGAGACCACACAATGGCTGCGGCAATGTTATACGCAGATAGGGTCAATGCTGTTTCTCCGACTTATGCAGATGAGATTAAAACCCATGAATACGGGGAAAGCCTCGAAGGATTACTTAATTACATTTCAGGTAAATTAAGGGGGATTCTTAATGGCATAGATCTTGATGAATGGAATCCAGCCAAAGATCCAGTTTTACCTGCAAAATTCAGTATTAAGAATTTAGAAAATAGGCTAGAAAATAAAAAAATTCTGCAGAGAGAAATGGGTCTCGAAGTTAATTCTAAAAAATATCTTTTAGGTATGGTCAGTAGGTTAGTTGATCAGAAAGGAGTTGACTTACTTTTACAAGTTTCAAGAAGACTATTAGCCTATACAGATTCTCAAATTGCCGTTTTAGGTACTGGAGATAGATATTTAGAGTCTGGATTATGGCAACTGGCATTAGATTACCCAGGAAGATTCTCAGTATTTCTTACCTATGATGATTCTTTATCAAGGCTTATCTATGGTGGCTCAGATGCATTCTTAATGCCAAGTAGATTTGAACCTTGTGGTATTAGTCAACTCCTAGCTATGAGATATGGCTCTATTCCAATAGTTAGGCGAGTTGGAGGTTTAGTTGATACAGTTTTACCTCATGACCCAGAAAATAATAATGGTACGGGATTTTGCTTTGATCGCTTTGAACCTATAGATTTCTATACTTCTTTAGTAAGGTCATGGGAGGCCTTTAGGCATAAAGATAGTTGGGAATTACTGCAAAAAAGAGCCATGAGCCAGGAGTTTAGTTGGCAAAGATCAGCTCTTGAATACGAGGTTATGTATAAGGATGTTTGCGGAATAAAAGAACCATCGCCAGATGTTGCTGAAGTTGAAAAATTTTCTTACGGACAATCAGCTGATCCATCTTTAAAAAAAAGTATGACTTAATTTTTTGATGGAATTCTCTTTATCAGAAATAAACCATGTTTTGGGGGATATTAGAAATCTGAGCGAGGGAAAAAAAGATTTTTTAAATTTTAAGAATATAAGTATTGATAGTAGAACTCTATTAAAAAATGATCTTTTTATAGCTATCAAAGGTAAAAATTTTGACGGACATAGTTTTCTTCCAGAGGTTTTAAATAAAGGAGTTAAATCTGTTGTAATTAAAAAAGGGATGCAGAAATTACTTCCAAGTAATTTTCCTTATTGGGTTGTAAATAACACAACAGAGGCATTTCAAAAATTAGCATTGCTAAAAAGAAAAAAATTAAATATCCCTATTGTTGCAATAACTGGCTCAGTGGGTAAAACTACAACAAAAGAAATGATTGGTGGAGTTTTAAATAAATTTGGAAGAATTAAATTATCTCATGCAAATTTCAATAATGAGATTGGAGTTGCTCTTACTATTCTTGCGACAGATATAGAAGATAAAGTTTTAGTTCTTGAGATGGGGATGAGAGGTCTTGGACAGATCGAGAATTTATCTAAATATAGTGAACCGGATATTGCAGTTATTACCAACATTGGCACAGCTCATATTGGATTGTTAGGCTCAAAAAAAAATATTACTCATGCAAAGTGTGAAATTAGTAAGTTCTTAAATCCAGAAGGAGTTGTAATAATTCCAGCAAATGATCCATTTCTTGAAAAAACTTTGAAAGAATTTTGGAAAGGTAGAGTAGTAAAAGTAAAACTATTAAATATAGAAAATCAAAAGGAGAGTTTTAAGAAAGATGATAATTTGCGAGGATTTTATAATCCTTCGAATAGAACAATTTTAATTGAAGAAAATACGTTTGAAATTTCCTTTGAGGGATTTCATAATGCTTCGAATTTCTTATTTGCTTATGCAGTTGCTAGAGAGCTAGGCATTGATTTTGCAAGTTTTAATAAATTTGATTTTGTAAGTTTAGCTGGAAGGAATAAAATTTTTAAATCAGTAAAAACAACAATATATGATGAATCATATAATGCTTCGCCAGAGTCAGTAAAAGCATGTATTAAAACCCTGCTTGAAAAGCCGAGAAATAAATTTTTCATATTTGGAAGTATGCAAGAATTGGGAAAAGAATCTGAAAAATATCACTTAGAAATATTCAACTTAATAAATAATTCAGACATAGAAAAGTGTTTATTTATTTGCGATAAAGAGGATGAAAAAATTTACACCAATTATCTAAAAGATAAGAATAAATTTTTAGTTTTAAATAATATTAAAGACGTACCTCAAGAAATAAACAAATCTACAAAAAAAGGTGATTCTATTCTTATAAAAGGGAGCAGATGTTGGCAACTTGAAAAAATTATTGAATTAATTCACTAGATCAGGATTTCTTTTTTTCCCAATTCTCTATATTTACTTGCTTAGTTCTTGAGATCGCTAATGAATTATCTTTAGAGTCTTTTGTGATCACTGAACCAGCACCTGTTGTTACTGATTCCCCTAGATTAATTGGCGCTACAAAAACTGTGTTTGCCCCAATACTAGAATTTTTACCAATTTTTGTTTGATATTTTTTCTTTCCATCAAAATTTGCAGTAATAGTTCCTGCTCCAATATTTGTAGATCTTCCAATAATAGAATCACCAATATAACTTAGATGGTTTACTTTAGATTCTTCCTCTAGTTGACTATTTTTGATCTCAACAAAATTACCTATTTTGCTATGGGAAGATATTTTGGAATTTGGTCTTATATGACTATAAGGGCCAATTTTGATATGATCCATTATCTGAGAATCATAAACAGTAGAGTTTGAAATTTCACATTGTAATCCCACATTAGAATTCTCAATAAAAGTATTTGGACCGATAATGCAATGACTATTTATTTTCGTATTTCCTCTTATATGTGTATTAGCCTCTATGATTACATCCTTTCCAATTTTAGCTTCTTCACTAATTGAACAACTTGCTTTATTTATAAAAGTTACACCATTAAGCATATGTTTTTCTTTAATTGAATTCTGAATACATTCCTCGCACTCAGATAGTTGAATTCTGTTATTAATTCCTTGAAGCTCTCCATTATCATCTACCTCGAGACTTAAGGAATTTTTTATCAAAGATATTGTATCTGTTAAGTAAATCTCTTTTTGATTATTATTGCTTTGCAAGGTATTAATTATTGCTGACAAGTTACCCCAGTTAAAACAGTAAACACCTGCATTGATTAATGGATTTTCTCTTTCTAGATCATCGCAATCTTTTTCTTCAACAATTCTCTCTATAAAGTCCCCATTCAAAAAAACTCTGCCATATCCATGAGGATTTGTTTTCTTTGTGGTAATTAAAGAAACATCAGCTTTTTTTGAATCGTGAAGATACAAAAGTCTTTTTAGAGTACTAGGCCTAATGAGTGGCACATCACCGTTAAGTACCAAAAGTTTCCCTTCATGTTTTTTAACTTCTTTACAAAGTACTTGGATAGCATGACCAGTTCCTGATTGAGGTTCTTGAACAACAACATGGATTTTTTTATCGTCTGGGATTGACTTTTGTACTTCGTTTGATTTGTGTCCAGTAATTACGAAAATTTTATCGGGCTTTAATTCGACACATGAATCAATTACTCTTTGTAGAAGACTTTTGCCAGAAATTTTATGTAAAACTTTTGGCAATGAGCTTTTCATCCTAGTGCCCTTGCCTGCCGCTAATATCGCAACATTTAACATGTTTATTTGAAATCCTAATTTAAATCTAACTCTTAAAGGATAACTTCGTCATTCCCCACTTCTCTCTCCATTTATTTGTAGATAATAGATCTGAGGATAATTGTTCATCTAATCTTCTCCTGATTATATCGTCTTTACTTGAGTTAAAATCTTGATCTCTATATGGAATACTAGCTTTAGTTAAGAGATGTTCTTCTTCCATTAAAGATAACTTTTCAAAATTAAAATTAGTTTTCAATTTATTCTTATCAAATTTTGATATTGCGACAGTTCCCTGGCTCCAAAAAGGTCTGTTTTTAAAACTTGGCTTAATAGTGAAAATTTCTAATCCAAGATTTCTTAGGGTTTTTCTTACTGCCGCTGATGAAGAATAAGTTATTAAATAACCCTGAGGATTAAGATTTTCTGTGACTTTGGATAAAAATTCAATGGTCCATACTTGTGGGCATTTTTGAGGAGAAAAACCATCTAAATAAATCAGATCGAATTTAATAGAGGAAGGAATAATATTGATTTTTTCTCTAGCATCACCCCACAAAATACTGCATTTAAAAAATTGATCCTCAAAGTAATCTTTTCGATAAAGTGATCCAAATATTTTTTTGACTTTTGGATCCCATAATTTAAGGAAAGATTCATTTCTAAGCGAATATTCAATAGGCTTTTTATCAATCTCCAATGCATACAAATTTAAATATGATTTTTGTTTAATTAATTCATCTAATAAAGAAGCGGAATTGTATCCTAAACCAAAACATATATCCAAAGCATTAAGAGATTTGCCTTTAAATCTTTGCAAATTAGAAGTAGCTGTAAACTTTGACTTTGTTTCCTCCAGTGCGCCCAATGAACTATGGAAGTTCTCTTGGAAAAACACACTCTTTAAAGAGTAACTACCATCTTTAGTTAAAACTTCTATTAATTCAGACAAAAACTTTTTAGGCTAGCTAGTGTGTTAGTTTAGCCAGCTCTTCCCAAAAAGTGGGATACGAGACGCTAGCAGCATCAGATCTCATGATTTTTGAGGTACCTTTAGCAAGAAGTGAGGCAACGGCAAGACTCATTGCAACTCGATGATCTGTCTCACTATCTACCTCCGCAGAATGAAATCTTGATTGCCCATTAATAATTAACCCATCCTCTTTTTCTGTTATTTCAGCGCCGAATTTTTGTAACTGTCTTGCCATGACTTTTAATCGATCTGTCTCCTTAACTCTTAATTCTTGTGCATCCTTAATTTCAGAAACTCCATTACAAAAACAGGCAGCTACAGTAAGGATAGGAATTTCATCTATAAGTTTTGGGAGAATATCTCCTTCAATAGTGAATGATCTTAAATTATTTGAAGTCTTTACTTTAATAGATCCAATTGGTTCACCTGCAATAGTCGTTTTATCTAAAATCTCATAATTGCACCCCATTGAATCCATTACATTTAAAATCCCTGTTCTAGTGGGATTTAATCCGACATTCTGAATTAAAACCTCTGAATTTGGAACAATAGATGCAGCAATCATCCAAAAAGAAGCAGAGCTTATGTCTCCAGGAATCAATATTCTCTGACCAATTAAGTTGCTCCCTGACTTGATAACTACATTCCTTCCTAATTCCCCTCTGATACTGATGTCTGCTCCAAATGCTTTTAGCATTCTTTCAGTATGATCTCTTGAAGATGCTGGTTCAATTACAGAAGTAGTTCCAGAAGCATTAAGGCCTGCCAATAATATTGCCGATTTCACTTGAGCACTTGCTACTGGAGTTCCAATAACACATCCCTTAAGTTTTTTCCCATTAATTGAGATTGGAGCTTTATTATCGCCATCCCTTCCATAAATTTTGCCACCCATCAAAGATAACGGTTTGCCAACTCTTTTCATTGGCCTTTCGTTAAGAGAAGCGTCCCCGGTTAAGATGAAATTCTTACCTTCTTGCGCGGCTAATAAACCCATTAATAACCTCATAGTGGTTCCTGAATTTCCACAATTGAGAATTTCTTTTGGCTCTTTTAATCCATCAAGACCCAATCCTGAAATCGTAAAAGGCTCATTTTTTTTTATTTCTGGTATATTTACACCTAACTTTCTTAGACAATCAGCAGTTGAAAGTGGATCTTCAGAATGTAAGAACCCCTCAATAGTCGTCTCACCCTTAGCAATACTTCCTATTATTAGAGCTCTATGAGAAATAGATTTATCTCCAGGTACTTTTACTTTTCCTTTTAAATTAACTCCACCTTTTATTGTGCGGATATTATTCATTTTCAAATTAATTACTTGATAAGATTTCTGTAAAAACAAATTATTTTTATATTATCAATAAGTTTGTTTTTAAAAAAAAAATAATCAAATTAAGTAACTGTTTTCTATAATAAATTCAGAAAAAGGATTTGATTATTAATCTTACTTATTATCACGTTGCAAAGGATGTTCCTGAAAATAGTCCAGACATCGCAGTTGTCATTGATGTTTTAAGAGCTACTACAACAATTTCTTGGGCTTTAAAAAATGGAGCTGATTCAATACAAGTTTTTGCAGATTTAGATTTATTAAAAAAATCTGCGATTAACTGGCAAGCTGAAAAGAGACTAATGCTTGGAGAGAGAGGTGGAAAGAAGATTGAGGGTTTTGATTTAGGTAATTCTCCTTTATCAGTTACAAAAAAAGTTGTTAATGGTAAAAGACTATTTATGAGTACGACTAATGGGACTAAATCATTGCAAAAAGTTCAAAATGCTAAGCATTTATTTGCTATGGGTCTCCCAAATAGGAAAGCAGTTGCCGAGAAAATCATTACATTAAAAAGTGAAAATGTTTTAATACTTGGTAGTGGTTGGGAAGGCTCTTATTCACTTGAGGATTCTTTGGCTGCTGGTGCTTTGGCCTCATACTTAAAACAGAGCTGTGATTTTGAAATTAATATTCTGAATGACGAATTACAAGCTGCTTTGGCACTTTGGGATGTCTGGAAAAATGATATTTTGAAATGTTTAAAAACAGCAACCCATGGCAAAAGATTGACAAGTCTTGGAGATTATGAGGATGATTTTAAATGTTGCTCTGAACTTGATTGCTTAGATATTGTTCCTGCTCAAGTTGAAAGAGGCGTGATTCGTGCATCATGATTTACGATTTGGTTCATTAGGAGTAAAGTCTTGACTGATTTTTTGGTAGCTGCATTGCAAATTACAAGTACTTCAAATGTTGAAGCAAATTTTGCTGAAGCAGAAGAACAGATTGAATTAGCTGCTAGAAGAGGTGCTGAGTTAATAGGATTGCCTGAGAATTTTGCTTTTTTAGGAGGAGATGATGAAAAACTTAGATTGGCTTCTGAATTGTCAGAGAAGTGTACAAATTTTCTAAAAACTATGTCACAAAGATATCAAGTATTTCTTTTGGGAGGAGGGTATCCTGTCCCTGCTGGTGATGATAGTCATACTTTTAATAGGTCAGCCTTATTTGGGAAAGATGGACAGATTTTGGCAAAATACGACAAGATTCATTTGTTTGATGTTGATTTGCCAGATGGAAATCTATATAAGGAATCATCCACTATTTTATCTGGAGCCGATTATCCACCTGTTGTAGATGTACCAGGTTTATGCAAAATAGGATTATCGATTTGTTATGACGTTAGATTTCCTGAACTCTATAGATATTTGTCTTCCAATGGTGCAGAGCTAATTATGATTCCCGCAGCTTTTACAGCATTTACTGGAAAAGATCATTGGCAAATCTTACTTCAAGCAAGAGCAATTGAGAATACAGCATATGTAGTTGCTCCAGCTCAAACTGGCATTCATTATGGAAGAAGGCAAAGTCATGGTCATGCAATGGTAATTGACCCTTGGGGTACAGTTTTATCTGATGCCGGAAAAACTCAGGGAGCTGCAATAGCACCTGCTGATAAGGAAAGAGTAAAGAAAATTAGGGAGCAGATGCCAAGCCTTAAACATAGAAAAAACAAATTGTTTTCAAACTAATGATAAAGTTTTTAGATAATAAACTTTTTCGTTATTTATCCGTTTTTTTATTTTTAAATTCTTCAATCCCTCCGGTTAAATCTTCAAGTGCTCTTGCGGCATGGGCTATAAATACTAATGGGGTTTTAGAATTAAGAACTAAATCAAATACAAATTTAAAAGCATACTTTCAGAAGGCTAACCAAATATCGGGAGATAGATTCTGGGTAGATTTTCAAGGAGAATTAAAAAATCCCAGAACAATAAAAGGTAATGGCCCAATAAAAGAAATTAGATTAGGTAAACCAGATAAGGGTAAAACAAGACTAGTAATTGAATTTAATGAAGAGACTTATTTGAAGCCTTTGACTTGGCGAATGGTTGGCTTAGATCAAAATAGATGGAGAATTAAACTATTTAAGCCAAATTATTCATTTAAAAAGATTGGTGAAGGTTTAGTTAATAAGAAAAGAGGAAATATCAAAGCAAATCAAAATTTAATTCATAAGAAGAAAAACAATTATGGTTACTTGAAACTACCAGAGGTAAAACGAGACAAGTTTGAGGTTGTAATCGATCCAGGACATGGAGGTCCTGACCCAGGAGCAATAGGTATTGGTGGTATTAGAGAAACAGATGTTGTCCTAGAGGTTTCAAAAATAGTTAAAAATTTACTTTTTGAGAAAGGCGTCAAAGTAAGTTTGACTAGAACAAATGACGTTGATTTGGATTTGCCTCCAAGAGTTTCCATTGCTAATAATACTGATGCAGATATCTTTGTAAGTATTCATGCAAATGCCTCAAGAGGTAAAAGAAGAGACATTAATGGATTGGAAACCTTTTATTACAGAGGGTGGAGAGGAAGATTACTCGCGAAAAGAATTCAAAAACAAATTTTAAGAGTTTCCCCTGGGAGTCCTGATCGAGGAGTTAAACAAGGTCGATTTTATGTAATTAAAAATACTAGGATGCCCGCAGTCCTTGTAGAAATTGGATTTTTAACGGGAAGATTAGATGCAAGAAGATTAGAAAAAATAACCCATCGAAAAAGATTAGCCTATGCAATTGCAAAAGGCATCCTTGAATATCTAGATAAAGTAGGGTGAAACTTAAGATAGGTATATTTGATAGCGGAATAGGTGGTTTTACTATCCTTAATTCTTTACTAAAAGTACGTAAAGATGTAGAAGTTTTTTATTTGGCGGATACAAAAAGAATACCTTTTGGGAACAAAAATTCTAAAGAGATAAGATTAATTGCAAAGGAGATTTGTTCTTTTTTTGTTGATAAGAATTTGGATGCACTTTTAGTTGCTTGTAATACTACAAATGCATGTGCACTTGATATTCTAGAAGATAATTTAAAGGTCCCTTGTTTTGATCTTATAAACTCAGTATCGGAAATAGTTGATAAACAAA
The DNA here is from genome assembly GCA_002025975.1 of Prochlorococcus sp. HOT208_60m_813B04. GTDB lineage: Bacteria > Cyanobacteriota > Cyanobacteriia > PCC-6307 > Cyanobiaceae > Prochlorococcus_A. Next base: position 3,088 of record MWOU01000129.1, on the reverse strand, counting down.
TAATTGGTGTCTTAGCAACACAAACAACTGTTCGATCATCGTTTTACAAGAAAGCTATAAATGCTAAAAAAAAGAATACGATAATATTCCAGCAAGAATGTCCAAAATTTGTATCAGAAATTGAAAAAGAAAAATTAAATCTTGATAAGCTAAATAGTCTTTCAAACTTATACTTAAGACCACTAATAAACAAAAATATTGAAGAATTAATACTTGGATGTAGTCACTATCCTTTAATTTATGACTTTTTAAGAAAAAAATTGGATTCAAATATAAAAATTATTGATCCATCGGTAGCATTAATAAAAAAATTTAATGAATCTTTTGCTATTCCAGAAACCGACCGCTATGAGAGTATTTCTTTCGAAAATGTAAAATTTTTTGTTACTTCAGAAAGAGATGAGTTTTCCAATAAAGTAAAATTTTGGCTTGGAATTAATAAAGAAATTAGGTTGGTTAACCTCCGAAGTAATGTTTGATTCCTTAAGATATAGAAGAGGTTAATCATGAATACAGTAACAGAGCTACTACAACCAGTTGAAAATGATCTTGATGATCTTATTTTAGAACTGAAAAATCTAATAGGAGCTGGTCACCCAATTCTTCAAGCTGCAGCAGAACACCTTTTTAGTGCTGGGGGGAAAAGGTTGAGACCTGGTATAGTTTTTTTGATTTCAAAAGCTATATCTCCTGAGTTTTGCTTGACAACCAAACATAAAAGGCTTGCTGAAATAACTGAGATGATTCATACAGCCTCATTAGTTCATGATGATGTTGTTGATGAGGCGTCTACAAGAAGAGGAGTAGATACAGTTCATAGTAGATTTAATACCAGAGTAGCTGTTTTGGCGGGGGACTTTTTATTCGCTCAAGCAAGTTGGCACCTAGCAAATCTTGACAATGTAAATGTAGTTAAATTACTTAGTAAAGTAATAATGGATTTAGCAGAGGGTGAAATTAAACAAAATTTAAATAGATTTGATTCGGCTCAATCTTTTTCCAAATACATCAATAAAAGTTATTGTAAGACAGCATCATTAATAGCAAATAGTTGCAAAGCAGCTGGAGTTTTGAGTGGAATTAATGACGAAAACTTAACCTCGTTATACGATTTTGGCAAAAATATTGGTTTGGCATTCCAAGTTGTAGATGACATTCTTGATTTTACAGGAAATGATAAACAACTTGGAAAACCTGCTGTAAGTGACCTTGCTAGTGGTTATCTTACCGCCCCAGTTTTATATGCCTTAGAAGAAAATACACAATTGTCAGTTCTTATAAACAGAGAACTTGCTGAAAAAGATGATTTAGATGATGCTCTTAATATCATCATGAATTCTAAAGCTATTGAAAGTTCAAGGAAACTAGCTGAGGATTTTGCAATGCTTTCTAAAGAAGCTATAATTTGGCTTCCTGATTCAGAATATAAAAGAGCTTTAATGGCTCTTCCCGAATTTGTTCTAAGCCGTATTTATTAGATCTATTAGAAATAAATCTTTGAGCTAAATTAATATTAAAATTTTTGAAAACCCTAAATTTTTCAACTAAATTTATTAAGCATAGATTTACTTAATGTCATTAGATAAAAAAAATTCAATCAATAACATACTTGAAGAAAAGAGAATTTTTCCTCCATCAAAAAAATTTGCAGAAAATTCAAATATTAGTTCTCAAGAAGAATTACTAAGTCTGAAAAAACAAGCATCAGATAATCCCATTCAATTTTGGGAATCTTTTGCAAAATCTGAATTAGATTGGTTTGAGCCATTTCAAACTGTATTAGATAACGAAAATGCCCCCTTTTTTAAATGGTTCAAAGAAGGGAAACTCAATATTACATATAACTGCTTAGATAGACACATTAAGAGAGGGCTTGGAGGAAAGGTCGCACTTATATGGGAAGGCGAACCTGGAGATAGCAAAAAATATACATATGAAGAACTTCTAGAAGAGGTATGTAGAGCAGCTAATGCATTAAAAACAATTGGTGTAAAAAAAGGAGATTTGGTATGTATTTATATGCCGATGATTCCTGAAGCGATGTTTGCGATGTTAGCTTGTGCAAGAATTGGCGCCCCTCATTCAGTTGTCTTCGGAGGATTTTCTTCAGAAGCTTTAAAAGATAGGTTAATTGATGGAAACGCAAGATTTGTTATTACTGCTGATGGTGGGTTTAGAAAAGATAAAGTGATTGAACTTAAGAAAGCAGTTGATGCCGCTATTAAAAGTGGGGCAGATAAAGTTGTTGAAAAAGTAGTTGTTGTTCAACGAACAAAAAAAAATATTTCGATGGTTGTTGATAGAGATTTATGGTGGCATGAATTACTAAAAGATCAAAAAGATCAGTGTGAACCAGAAATAATGAATAGTGAAGATAGACTTTTTATTCTTTATACTTCAGGCTCTACTGGAAAGCCCAAAGGTGTAGTTCACACTACAGGCGGTTACAATCTTTGGTCCCATTTGACATTTAAATGGATTTTTGATTTAAAAGATGAAGATATTTACTGGTGTACTGCTGATGTTGGGTGGATTACAGGCCATAGTTACATAGTTTATGGGCCTTTATCTAATGGTGCTACAACCTTAATGTATGAGGGAGTGCCAAGACCTTCAAATTTAGGGGCTTTTTGGGAAATTGTTCAAAAATATAAGGTTTCTATTTTTTATACTGCACCAACTGCAATTAGAGCATTTATGAAGTCTGGGCGTGAAATCCCTGATAAATATAATCTTGAGAGTCTTAGACTTTTGGGCACAGTAGGAGAACCAATTAATCCTGAAGCATGGATATGGTACAAGGATGTTATTGGTAAGAATAAATGTCCTATTGTAGACACTTGGTGGCAAACTGAGACTGGTGGTGTGATGATAAGCCCCTTGCCTGGAGTAGTTGCTACAAAGCCAGGTTCAGCTACTTTTCCTCTGCCAGGAATCGAAGTTGAAATCGTCGATAAGAATGGAGATAAGGTTAAGGAGAACGAGGGTGGTTATCTAATTATTAAGAAACCGTGGCCAGGAATGATGAGAACAATTCACGGAAACTCAGAGAGATATTTGGAGAGTTATTGGGAATATATTTCCTTTA
>MWOU01000013.1 GCA_002025975.1 Prochlorococcus sp. HOT208_60m_813B04 | reverse complement strand
AACACATGTAAACCCATTTCTATATGGTTGCCATCCTTATCTTCCCAACTTCCGACTTTACCTCCCCAAAATGACCTGCTCTCGAATATTTCTACTTCGTGACCTTCATCAACAAGATTGACTGCTGCTGAAAGACCAGCTAATCCAGAACCAACTATTGCAATTTTCACTTTTTCTTAGAATTATAACAAATCAAGTTTGCATAATGTTTGTTCTATGCATCCTTTCGATTAAGTTTTTATATTATGAATAGTAAAGAGCCTTTGTTTATGGAAAATGTAGAAGTTAAACAGGAAATTAAAAATTCTGATGATGGTAAAGGTATTTTAATTACGAATGATGCTATAGAACAAATTTCAAATTTATTGAAGGGCCAAAGTGATAAAAAAGTACTAAGGGTAGGAGTAAGATCAGGCGGTTGTAGTGGGATGAGTTATACGATGGATTTTATAGGAACTAATGAAATAAATCCCGATGATAAAGTTTATGATTATTCATTAAAAGCTGATCAAAACTTTCAAGTAGTTTGTGATCCTAAAAGTCTCTTATATATTTACGGTATGCAACTAGACTTTAGTAAGGAATTAATTGGAGGTGGCTTTAATTTTGTAAATCCCAATGCTTCTCAAACTTGCGGTTGTGGAAGCTCCTTTGCAGTTTAATAAATAATGAATAAAGAAATTAATCCTATCGAAGAGGATTTCAATGCAGCTCTATCAAGATATAAAACAGGGAAAGATTTAATTCCAATAGTTCAAGATTTTCAAAAAATTATACAGCAAATCCCAAATCATTTTGCTGCTTGGACTTGTTTATCATGGCTTCAATTACTTTTGAAAAATAATGAAGAAGCTTTGTTAGCTGCCAAACAAGCTGTTCGATTAAATCAGCAAGATCCACAAGCAAGAATGAATTTGTCTTTAGCTCTTTTGGCCACCAATAATAAAGGTGTGAGGGATCATATTGAGTTAATAAAAAAAATGTCTATGATGATGCCAGATGTGAAAAATGAGTTGAAAGAATCTGTTGAAGACGGATTAAGTAGATATCCAGATTGGCCTGAGTTAATCAAAGTAAAAAAATGGTTGGAATTTTAAATTGTTTAAAATTTTAATATTAAGTAATGGGCATGGAGAAGATCTTTCTGGCAGTCTTATAGCTAAGCAATTTGTAAAAAGTGGTTATTCTGTTCATGCTTTGCCAATTGTTGGTATAGGAAACCATTACGAAAAAGAAAAAATTAAGATTATAGGTAAAACAAAAGAATTTAGTACTGGCGGAATTGGCTATAATTCTTTTAAGGGAAGAATGACTGAGATATTAGGTGGAGAAATATTTTATCTTCTTAAAAGATTATATTTAACTTTTCAAATAAGAAAAAAATATGATTATTTTTTTGTAGTTGGAGATATTGTTCCAGTTTTTTTTGCATGGGTTTGTAAGAAAGATTTTTTTACATATCTAGTTGCTTATTCCAGTCATTATGAAGGGAAGTTAAAATTACCATGGCCTTCTAAATTTTTCTTGCTCTCACAAAAAGCAAAAAAAATATATACGAGAGATGCCCTTACAGCTAATGATTTAACCTTGCAATTAAAAAAGAAAGTATCTTTTTTAGGAAACCCATTTATGGATAAGTTTCTTCCTAGAAACAAAGAATTAAAGAAAGCTGAATTTAGTATTGGATTATTTCCAGGAAGTAGATTCCCTGAGATTTTAGATAATTTTGTTTTGATTTTAGAGGTATTAGAGGCATTGTCAGATTCAAGATATTTTCACAAAATTAAGTTTAATTTTGCAATAGTAAATGCTCTTTCTTCAATAAAAGTAAAAGAGATATTTCAAAAACGAGGATGGTTAAAACTAGAAAACATAAAAGATAATAATCTCTTGAAATTTCATTTTAAACTGTTAGAAGTGAATATATATTGGAATAATTTTGACAAAATATTATTGAAAAGTAGTTGCTGTATCAGCATGGCAGGAACAGCAGCAGAGCAAGCGATTGGATTAGGAAAACCGGTTATTCAGATTGAAGGTAAAGGTCCACAATTTACAAAAACTTTTGCAGAAGCGCAAAGACGTTTGCTTGGAAAATATGTTTTTTGTGCCACTAATTATAAAGATAAGAATGACCAAATCAATCAAACAATAAAATTGATCATAAAAATAATATATCTAATACAACTAAATAAAAAGTTTATGATCTCATGTAATGAAAATGCTAAAAAAAGAATTGGCGAAAACAAAGCTTGTCTTAAAATGGTTGATGATATGAATATTGTTATAAAAAATGAATAAAGATAATAATCAAAATAAGTTAAAACAAATTATCGATAATTTGTTATTAATAAATTTATTTGCAGTCATTTTTTTTGCAATATTTTTTATTTTTGCAATCATCATGCAATTAAATGGCATATTTATTTTTATAAATTTTATTCAGATAGTTTGGAACCCTCTAGTGGTGCCTTTGATTACAATTCTTATTATTGGTGCGTTAGTAAATGGTATTAATTCCTGGTGGAGGCGTAAATTGCTTTCTCAAGAAGAGGATATTTAAAAGAATTATTTTTGAGTTTACTGCTAATAACTTTTTGTCCTTCTAATACAACTTTTGCTCCATCTCCTAACAATATTTTTAAAACCGTTCCAGGCACTGGAAGTAAATTAGGTCTATTCAGACATTTGCCTAATGTCTGAGAAAAGTCTCTCATTAATACTGGATTTGGTGCAACAGCATTAAATACTCCTGAATACTTTTTATCAACTAATGCTTGAGTAATTAATGCACATAAATCAGTTCTATGAATCCAACTCATCCATTGCTTACCATCTCCAATTGGTCCACCTAATCCAACTTTAAATATAGGAAGCATTTTTCCTAATGCTCCTCCATCTGCCTCTAGAACAATTCCAATTCTAAAAATAACTAACCTTGAGAAA
>MWOU01000128.1 GCA_002025975.1 Prochlorococcus sp. HOT208_60m_813B04 | reverse complement strand
TTTACTAACTCTTGGTCGAGTAAACTTTTCCCCCCAAGGTGAACTTGTGGAACCTTGACCAAAACTCCACCATCCTAAACCACTCCAATAAACTCTATTATGTCTCGATTGATGCCCCGGGAGGCAATAGTTTGAAATTTCATATCTCGAATATCCTGAGTTTTTTAAAATTAAATGAGTTGATTTACTATTTCTAAAAGCTTCATCATCACTTGGAAGTTTTAATTTTCCTAAATTAACTAATTTTTTAAAAACAGTACCATTCTCAATATTCAAATCGTAAATAGATATATGCGGCGGTGAAAATGTAATTGCTTTTTTTAAGTCATCTTGCCATTCTTCAAATCCACTAAGTGGCAAGTTTTGAATTAAATCTAAACTCCAGCTTTTTATTAACCCAGAATCATATTCTCTCTTTAACCATAAACAAGATTTTTCTGCATCTTCTTTAGAATGACGCCTTCCCGACTTTTTAAGTATCTGATTATTAAAACTTTGTACTCCTAGACTAAATCTATTAATCCCAGCATTTATGAATCCAAAAAGATCATCATGAGTAAAACTAGCTGGATCAACCTCCATAGTGATTTCAGCACCATAGTCAATTCCATAATTTTCTTTAAAAAGATCAATTAATTCCTTGATTTGGGTTGGATCTAAAATTGATGGTGTGCCACCTCCTACATAAATGGTCGATAAAGGTGATTTATGCTTAATTGACAATATTTCTTTAAATAAAAATTGCAAATATTCTTGAACAGTTTTGCTTCCATAACCTTTTAAAGTTTCAACATTGTTTCCTAATGGAATAACTGCAAAATCACAATAAAAACATCTTCTGTGGCAGAAAGGAATGTGCACATAAGCACTTCTTGGAAACTTATTCATAATATAAATTCATTTTTAAGCTCCAAAAACGTATCAAGGATCGAATAAAATAAAATCCTTATTTACTCAATTAATAAATCCTAGTAGATTATAGATATGACAGATATCTTAGTATTAATTTTATTTGTATTGTCTGGGGCTGCTTCAGGATGGCTTGGTGTTGATTTATTGCCAGTAGACATACTAAAACAGGTATCTAATGTAGAAGGTTTTAGAATTGTTTTAGCAATAATTGGTTTTTTTGTTGGATTAGCAGCTGGCTTTGTATTTCTTCAACTTAGAAAGACGTTTCTTGATCAAATAAGAACAATGCCAACGGACTTACTAATAAGTAGGTCCGTTGGATTAATTTTAGGATTACTTGTTGCCAATCTCCTACTTGCTCCAATACTATTAATTCCCTTTCCTAGAGAGGTTTTTTTCGCAAAACCCTTGGCAGCTATATTAAGCAACATTTTCTTTGGTGTGCTTGGTTATAAGTTGGCAGATACCCATGGAAGGACATTATTGAGATTATTTAATCCAAACAATACTGATGCATATCTAGTTAATGAAGGAATCCTCCCTGCTGCAAGTCCAAAAATTCTAGATACCAGCGTAATTATTGATGGTAGAATCAATGGCTTATTAAGTTGCGGCTTATTGGAAGGGCAATTAATTGTTGCTCAAAGTGTAATTGACGAATTACAAACTTTAGCTGACTCAAGCAGTAATGAAAAAAGGTCGAAAGGCAGAAGAGGTCTAAAGTTGTTAAAAGAATTAAGAGATTTATATGGGAGAAGACTTGTAATAAACCCAACAAAGTATGAAGGTAATGGAGTAGATGAAAAACTATTGAAGATTACTGAGGATATGACAGGAACCTTAATTACGGCTGATTATAATCTTTCTCAGATTGCTGAAGTTAAAGAATTAAAAGTTATGAATTTAAGTGATTTGGTCATTGCTTTAAGGCCAGAAGTACAACCAGGAGAATCACTTAATATAAAAATTGTCAGAGAAGGCAAAGAAAAAATGCAAGGCATTGGATATTTAGATGACGGAACAATGGTTGTTATTGATGAGGCAAAGAATTTTGTAGGAAGCAGATTAGATATTGTCATAACAGGAGCATTACAAACTCCTACTGGAAGAATGGTCTTTGGAAAACTAATAAATAATCCTGAGTCAAACAAATCTTTTAAATCACCAGCGACACAGGGCTAAATCTAGCTAGAATCAGTTCAATCTTAATTTCGTGATACATATGACTGTATCTGCTCCTTATTACGGCGAAAACACCGTTATGAGGACCCCGCCCCCTGATCTACCCTCTCTTTTACTGAAAGAGCGAATTGTTTATCTTGGTTTACCATTATTTTCAGATGATGATGCGAAAAGACAACTGGGAATGGATGTTACTGAGCTAATCATTGCTCAACTTCTTTATCTAGAATTTGAAGATCCAGAAAAACCAATCTATTTCTACATCAATTCAACAGGAACAAGTTGGTACACTGGTGACGCCGTTGGTTTTGAAACAGAAGCTTTCGCTATCTGCGATACAATAAGCTACATCAAGCCTCCAGTACACACAATATGTATCGGACAAGCAATGGGTACTGCTGCAGTTATCCTTTCATCTGGCACTAAGGGACAAAGAGCGGCTCTTCCGCATGCTTCTATTGTTTTACATCAACCTATAAGCGGTGCAAGAGGCCAAGCAACCGATATCCAAATAAGAGCTGAGGAAGTTTTAAAAAATAAAAAATCAATGCTGGAGATTCTATCTCGTAATACTGGAAAGACTATCGAAGAACTCTCAAAAGACTCTGACAGGATGAGTTATCTCAACCCCCAAGAAGCCCTAGATTATGGAGTGATCGATAGAATACTCACAAGTCAAAAAGATTTACCAAATAAAATTTAACCTTCACAAAACTATTTTAAAATCATGCCAATAGGAACTCCAAGTGTGCCTTACAGACTTCCAGGAAGTCAATACGAAAGGTGGGTTGACATATATACAAGACTAGGTGTTGAAAGAATTCTTTTTCTTGGACAAGAAGTGAATGATGGCATTGCCAATAGTCTTGTTGCACAAATGCTTTATCTAGATTCTGATGATAATTCCAAACCTATCTATCTATATATAAACAGCCCAGGAGGATCAGTTACTGCTGGATTGGCTATATATGACACTATCAAATACGTAAAAAGTGATGTAGTAACAATCTGCGTAGGCCTCGCAGCCTCAATGGGAGCGTTCTTATTAGCAGCTGGCACAAAAGGTAAAAGAGTTGCTTTGCCTCATAGCAGAATAATGATTCATCAACCTTTAGGAGGAACGTCGCAACGTCAAGCAAGTGATATTGAAATAGAAGCTAAGGAAATATTAAGAATTAAAGATATGTTAAATGTATCTATGGCAGATATGACAGGTCAATCATTTGAGAAAATTGAAAAGGATACTGATAGAGATTATTTTCTAAGTGCGGAAGAAGCAAAAAACTATGGCTTAATTGATAGAGTAATCACACATCCAAGCGAAGCAAATCAGTCTTAAATTTTTCTAAATAAATTTTTTAATTTTAATTTTTAAAATAATAATTTTTTGGTTTATTTACACCTTTATTGTCTAAAATATTAATTATCAAATGCCAAGCAGCTACAACTAATGACCCAACTCTTTTACGACAAAGATGCAGATCTAAGTCTTTTAAATAATAAAACAATAGCGATTATTGGATATGGTTCACAAGGTCATGCACATGCCCTAAACCTTAAAGATAGCGGTATGGATGTAATTGTTGGATTATATAAAGGAAGTAAGTCTGAAAGCAAAGCTATTAGCGATGGTCTACAAGTATTGAGTGTTTCTGAAGCTTGCGAAAAAGCAGACTGGATTATGATTCTCCTCCCAGATGAGTTTCAAAAAGATGTTTACCTTAAAGAAATAGAACCAAACTTAAAAGAAGGAAAGATACTAAGTTTTGCTCATGGCTTTAATATAAGATTCGGACTTATCAAACCTCCTAGTTTTGTGGATGTTGTAATGATTGCCCCAAAAGGACCTGGACACACTGTTCGTTGGGAATATCAGAATGGTCAAGGGGTTCCAGCACTATTTGCAGTTGAGCAGGATTCTTCCGGAAGTGCAAGATCATTGGCAATGGCTTACGCTAAAGGGATTGGCGGAACGAGAGCTGGGATTCTTGAAACAAACTTTAAAGAAGAAACAGAAACTGATTTATTTGGCGAACAAGCGGTTTTATGCGGAGGATTATCAGAACTGGTCAAATCAGGCTTCGAAACTCTTGTAGAGGCAGGATATCAGCCCGAGCTTGCTTACTTCGAATGCTTACATGAAGTTAAACTTATTGTTGATTTAATGGTGAAGGGAGGCTTATCTCAAATGAGAGATTCCATTTCAAATACTGCTGAATATGGAGATTATGTAAGCGGTAAAAGACTTATCAATAGTGATACAAAGAAAGAAATGCAGAAAATTCTAAAAGATATTCAAGATGGAACTTTCGCAAAGAATTTTGTGGAAGAATGCAATAAAAACAAACCCTTAATGACAAAATTAAGAGAAGAGAACTCAGAACATGAAATTGAAAAAGTAGGTAAAGGTCTGCGCTCTATGTTCAGTTGGCTGAAATAAATTTATTTTTAATATTCCTTGGATCGATTGGTTTTGATTTATTGATCGGCGATCCAAGATTCTTAATCCACCCTGTTCAAGTAATTGGTTTTTACATAAAAAAAATATCTGATTACCTAATAAATAATTTTGGAGAAAATAAAAATATATTGTTTTGGGGTGGTTTATTTGTAGCTATATCCACTATTGGATTGAGTTTTGGTTTAGGGAAATTGTTAGAACTAAGTTATGTAAAATCAAGAAATCATTTTTTAGGGGGATTGTTAATTTTTTTTGGAATTTCAAGTTGTATTGCCACTAAGGGACTTATTTCAAGTGTGAAAGAGATTGCAGAGCTAATAGAACGCAAACAGATTAATAAACAAAATAAGAAAATAATCAAAGAGAAGGTACAAAAAATAGTAAGTAGGGATGTAAGGTCATCTTCTATAAAACATCTCTTGAGATCAAGTACCGAGAGCCTTGCAGAAAATTCTGTTGATGGAGTATTTGGGCCATTATTTTGGATTTTTATTGGAATTATTTTTATGCAGTTTTCAATTTTTTTACCAGGACCTTTGTCACTTGGTTTTTCTTATAAAGCCATAAGTACTTTAGATTCAATGATAGGTTACAAATATGATTATTTTAGATATTTGGGTTTTTTCAGTGCAAAAATCGAAGATATTTTTACGTTTGTTCCTTCAAGATTAGTTTTAATCACATTACCTTTAGTTAGCTCCAAAGTTAATGAGTATGTATCAATCATAAAAAAAAGTTATCTTGATGGTAAAAAATATGATTCGCCTAATGCTGGAATTTCAGAAGCTATATTTGCCTATATTTCTGGTATTAAATTGGGAGGTAAAAGTAAATATAAAAATGGAATTATTGAAAAGCCAATAATCAACTCGACTGGAGATAATTGCACTGAAGAAAAAATCAAATTAATTTGTCAATTAATTCTAAGATTACAATTTTTATGGTTAATAATTTTTGTCTTAATTTTTTTTATAATTTCAACTTGAATTTAATAATAAATTAATTTTAAAATTATTATAATAAAACATAAAAATATTATGCAAGAAAACAACTCTCCAATAGAAAATCAAAATGATGATTTTACGAATACATCTACAACTGATAATGAATACTCAAAATGGGTAGACAATCAGGGAGATGAAGTAAAGAATGTTTTTGGGTTTAATAGCAGTGCTGAACTTGTAAATGGTAGAGCAGCAATGATCGGATTTTTAATGCTTATATTAACCGAGTTAGTTTTTAACGGCAGACCTGTTACTTCTTCAATTTTTGGTATTAATTAAAAATGGAAGCAAAAAAATCTAATCCATTAAAAGTATTCTTATACATATGTGTATGGGTAATTATTTGGGGAACTATAGGATCTTTAGTCGATTTTCCTTTATATAAAAATAAAATCTACTTAGAAGGAAGCATATATCAATATCTTACTTTCACAGTTACAGCGATTATTTCCATAATATCTGCAAAGTTTTTTTACAAGAAAATTAATTTATAGTAACTTGTACCTAAATTTCTTAATAATTTTTGCTGGTTCTTTACTATCATTAGACTCGTAAAGTATCCACTGATGTGTCTCAATATCATGATCACAACCATAATTTCCAGATAGGTTATCGTAACTTGAAAGATATGAATGACAATTTTGGTCTGCCTCAAAAGCGGAGTCATAACCTGTTAGAAAATATATCAAAAATAGAACAGTTATTAACAAAAAAAATACTTGAGAAACTAAATTAACAACCTTCATGAGATATTCTAAAATTTAAATATATCATCTAATAAAATTTTTCGATCTAAAAATATAGCTAACGACCAACAGTAAAAACAAAGTCATGGAATGCTTGATTCTTTAAATACAGGATGACTAGCAATACTAAAATCATATTTAAGCCTAATACTAATGATCCAAAAATATTTATTTGTTTTTTTCCTGGCAAAGTGTAAGTAAATTTTTTGCCTTTCAGAAAACCAGCTAAGCCTTTTTTTTCTTTTATTTGAGTATTTTGAGTATTATTCTTGACTTCATTATCAGAAAAACCTTTTACCATTACAAACTGAATAACAAAATTTATAATATTCCAAAAAAATAAATTATTTTAATAATTAACAATTTTTAATCACATATGGGATCATTAACGAAATTCTCTCATTTGAGAAATTATTAAAGAAATATGCTTCAGTAATTTCCGTTTGCAGCCCCAATAAACTTGATTGACATTTGAATCTATTTTGGTCAAATACTACTAATTGAAGTTTTTCTATTTCAGAAATTAATTCTTTACATAATTGGGTTCGAGAGTCTTTTAAACAATCATTAGATTGTTTTAAAATCTTAGACTTTGTTGGTATTGTTTCAGCCATAACAAAATTAGATAAGAACAAAAATTTCAGGAATAAAATAGTCAAACATTTCATTTCTTCTTAAGATTTCAAAATTTTAGATACCTTGTTAAGAGTGTTGATCATCGAGATAATTGCATTTTATTTCGATAAAAAAAGATGCCCTATAAGAGCACCTTGTTGTTAAATGAAGAAATAGATTTAAAAGATTACCCTTGAACTCTATCCTTAAAAAGTTTACCTGCAGAGAATGTTGGAACTCTTTTAGCGGGTATTGCTATTTTTTCGCCTGTCTTAGGGTTTAATCCCTGTCTTGCAGAACGATCTCTTGGTTCAAAAGAACCAAATCCTAGTAAAGAGACTTTTTTGCCTTCCACTACTGAATCAACAATAGTTTCAATAGCTGCATCAACAACTAAAGAAACATCCGTTTTTGTGAGCTCTGTACGAGCTGCAACAAGATTTACTAAATCAGCTTTGTTCATTGAAATTTAAATTAAAGCTAAGGGTTAAAAAAAAAGATTTAAATCAGTTTTAAACCTTGAACTTTCACATCATATGGAGCAAATACAAATACGGCAACCGAAAATGCCGGCGGCGCAAAGCTTTATACAAAATTTAGGGACATTTTTAGCAACATTATTTATTTTTTATAGCCGTGCTTTTTCATTTATAAAAAACAGCCTCTTCATTTAGAGAACAGCAAAAAGTATTGGTAGTACTGGTTTTAGCATTAAAAATCTAACTACATTTAGCAAAAGGGGAAAATGTCAAAGGGGGGTGAATTTAAGAATTTGAGCTTTATATTATGTTTTATTAATTTTCAGATATATTTCCTTCTCATCACATGAAAAAACACAATTTGTATTTTGAAATCAAGAAAAATCTAGTTTTCTCATCATTAAATTTTACCTATAAATCGTTTTATGCACTGAGCAGATGGATCAAGAAATTGAAATTAATTAGAAAATTAATACTCTCCAAGATCTAATAAAGTTGATTAGTGAAGCCTAAAATTTGAGTTTTTTTTTTAATTTTGCATCTATTATTCAAATATCAGTAATTTAAATAAATTATCTCAATATTAAATTAATCAATGATAAAGAGAAAGTGACTCATATCAATAAAGGTAAACCATTTCCCTTAGGAAGTTCTCTAACTTCACAAGGGGTTAATTTTTCCCTAGTTGCCACAAATGCAGAATATGTAGAAATCTTATTGTTTGAGAAAGAGGGTTCTATTTCCCCAAAAAGTATATTGAAACTAGATCAGAATCATAATACAGGTCCCTACTGGCATGCGGAGGTAAAAAATCTAAATGAAGGTTGTATTTATGCTTTTAGAGTCAAACAAAAAAATAATGCGCTCAACAATAACTATGAAAAAAAAGTATTACTCGATCCATGTTCAAGGGGTATAACTGGGTGGGGAAGTTATAAAAGAGAAAATGCATTAAAAACGCAACAAAACACTAATTCTTGTCTTAAAAGCGTTGTTTGCGATAGAAAATTATTTAATTTTAAGGATTATCCAAGACCTAAACATTCTTGGGAAGAAACAATTATTTATGAACTCCATATCAAAGCTTTCACTGAACCAACTGATAAAGATGAAAGTTGTTTTAAGAAATTTTTAAAAAAAATTCCGTATCTCAAAGAACTGGGTATTACAACAATCGAATTACTTCCAATTTTTTGTTTTGATCCTACTGATGCCCCAAATGGTCTAAAAAACTTTTGGGGTTATAGTCCAATTAATTGGTTTACTCCGCATTTTGAATATCTTTCGAATGAATCCGCCGAAAAGAATAGAGAGGAATTTAGAAGATTTGTAGAAGAATGTCATAAAGCAGAAATTGAAGTCATCTTAGATGTTGTATACAATCACACTTCCGAAGGTGATTCAAAAGGACCAA
>MWOU01000127.1 GCA_002025975.1 Prochlorococcus sp. HOT208_60m_813B04 | reverse complement strand
AAACCTTTTAATATCACTATAAGTAGATTTTGAAGGGCAAAAAATTAAATCAGCCCTCTTAATAGAATTTGGCGCTAATAATTTACTAGCATAAAGCCCTAGCATACTCATTGTTTCAGGTTCTCTTAAATAAACCAAATCATGGACAAAAATTACTTTAAAAATCTCTTTAGGCAGAAAATAAGGTAATCTCGATGTGGTACAAAATATAATCTTACTTAATTTTATTTTTCTATTAAAAAAACCTATAAATATATAATTAAAAGCCAAAAATAATTTTCTAAATATTAAAAAATCTATTTTTGTATCAAAGCTAGTTTGAATTGCATTGATTTTTTTAATACTACAAATTTTTTCAGTCAAAATATCCGAAACTTTTCCTATACCAGTTTTGTTATGTCCCTCCCTTGGAGTCATTATTAAAATATCGAATAATGTTTTTCTTCGAATATTCATATCTATTAAATTGTTTATTAAATTTCTTCTTTTAAATGAATTTTGACAGAAATCCAAAATTTGTATATTGGGTAAAAATGAAATACATCAGTTTTGTGTTAATTTTAAACCTTAAGTCTTTTTTATTAATTTCAAATCTATTTAATATTTTATTTATATAGATCTCTAAACCTTCAGAAGCCAACAAATATTCCCCTCTTTTGGTTTTAAAGTCTGCTTCGATAAATTGTCTTCTTTCTTCACAAGTATATTGATCTAGTTTTGATTTAATATACTCTTTTAAAAAAATCGACTCATTTAGATTTGGTCTTTTTTTTAAAAATCGCATTGGCACTGTAATACCTAATTTCTTATTTAAAAAATATTCATTATTTCCGGCACCATCTACTCCTATAGGGATACAGCCAAGTAGCATAGCTCTTATAATACTTAATCCAATACCTTCAGAATTTCTTGGGGCAATAAAATAGTTTGAATTAATTAATAATTTATCAAGCTCTTTTATATCATTAAAATAATTGGTATCAAAAGCCTCATATGGATTATTGATTGCAAAATATTCATCAGAAGCTAAATGATAATTAAATTCTCCTGAGAAATTATCTCTAATAAATTTATTTAAGGTATTTGATTCTTGATGAATTTTAGACCTATAACTTCCGAAAAATTCAATTTCTCTTTTACCATTTGATGAATCCAATTCATAATTAAAAAAATCATTTTTTGAAGGATAATATTTAAGTCTGTAAGTGTAGCAATTAGATTTTAAAAATCGATAATAAATAAAATCTGAAGTTGATATTGAACCAATAAATCCGCATACTTTATAATAAAAATTTCCAAAATTCGCACATCCATCTGCCATAGGAATTGATATCGCTGGTATCCCTTGTGAATAGAATAATGGAGTTAAGAACTCAGTCTGCCAACATATTACTAAATCAGGTTTAGCTTCAATTATATCGTAAATTTTTTGATTGTTGTAATCAAAAGCAACTTCACAAACTTCGGCAAAAGTTCTCAATAAATCTGTGAACCATTTACAAGACTTACTATTTTGATGCCAACTTAAATTAACAAAATATATTCTCATAAATTGGAGTACCAATTAAGATAATTTTTCCTTTGCTGTATTGCTAGTTGTTGATTTTCATAAATTGAATTTTTAGAAATAGACCTTAGTTTAGAAATTAAATTTTGTACCGTACTATATTGCATCACTACTCCTCTTTTATACATTTCATCAGAAAAAGCTATACCTTTTCTTACCATAAGAATTCCTTTTTTACTTAACTCTATAGCATCAAAAAATACTGCTGAGCCTCTATACCAATAAGTGCCAGTATCATATGGTAGTAAAATTACATCAGATTGATCAATTAAAGTATTAAATTCATCTTTAGGCAACCATTTTTTGTATTGGTAAGTGGAATTTAAGTGCATTGTATCTTTATATCTAGGGCTACTAAGTCTATGAAATCTTGGGAAAGCAACAGAATTAAAGTGCACATTCATACCCAAATCTGCTAAAGAAAGTTGAGAAATAAGTCTTATATCTAAGTTACCTTTATCAGCTCTAGGCTTACCCATAAGAATTACATTTAATGGATTGGAACTCGAATAACAATTATTAGAAATCAAATCTTTCTTTTCCAATTTAGGAATTGAAAAGTTTTTCATCTCTAGTGGATAAGGTTCTTCGAAAACTTCCTTGTTAGTTAAGGATGAAATATATTTCGCATAACGTTCTGTCTCAGCAGTCAATGAAATAGAAGTTTTTGGAATTTTTGTGAGGATTTTAAATAAAAAATTTCTTGTTTTAGGAGATTCAAACCTTGCATTCTCCATCACCCCGATAAACCTAAGTTGAACTTTAAAATCATATTGAGGCTTTTGTTGGAGCTTTAATAAAGCTACCGCGTAGTAATAATCGGCGGAAGGCATAAAAATAACAAGATCTTTGGTACTTTTTAATTTTTTCAATCTCAATATCAAATTAATTTTTGCCACACTTATCAAAAGATTATCTAAAAGTGAACGTCCAAATATCTGTAAAAACTTAATTACTGAACTAAAAATAATATATCCAACAGTTGAAGAAAAATTATCTTCAAATAGTTGGATATAAAGTTTATTAATTTTAAATATTTTATAGTTTTGAGATTTAATTTTACTAGATTTGCCAGCTACCCAGAATTCACTGATATGATTGTTTTCTTTTTCAAGCTTTCTAGCGAATCTCAAACAACTCTCAATATTATGACCACCCTCAGGATAAGCGCACGGTTCTAGAATTATATATCTCATTATTGTTTAATAAAATTAGGTTAATTACTAGTATCTTCTTTAGAGAGTTTAACTTGTTCATTAATCCATTTGTAAGTTCTCTCTATGCCATTTATGAGAGGTTCAGAAACACGCCAACCAATTTTTTGTTCGTATAAAGTATTGTCAGAATTCCTTCCTTTAACTCCTAATGGACCAGGTATATTATTTATTTTAATATTTTTCTTTGCAATACTATCTATCATTTTAACAAGACCATTAATGGATATCATTTCATCAGATCCAATATTTACAGGGCCAGTGAAATCAGACCTCATTAATCTAAGAGTGGCTTCTACACATTCATCAACATGCAAGAAAGATCTTGTTTGCATTCCATCACCCCAAACATCAATTACCCCATTAACATCTGCCATAGCTACTTTTCTACAAAGAGCAGCTGGAGCCTTTTCTTTCCCATTATTCCAAGAACCTCTCTCTCCAAATATATTATGATATCTTGCAACGCGAACTTGCATTTTTTTGTTTCTCGCAGCTGCAAGATAAAGTCTTTCACTAAACAATTTTTCCCATCCATATTCACTATCAGGTGCTGCGGGGTATGCTAAATGTTCTGGTAAATTGCAATCATCTGTATTAATTTGTACATTCTCTGGATACATACAAGCAGATGAAGAAAAGAAAATACGTTTTACATTGCGTAGTCTGCATGTTTCTAAAACATTTAGATTTATAACGGCTGAATTCTGCATTACATCATAATCATTTACACCAACAAAAATATATCCTGCGCCTCCCATATCAGCTGCCAATTGATAAACTTCATCAAACTTCATGTTTATAGCTTCTCTACAAATAGAAAGATCTCTTAAGTCCCCGACAATAAAATCATCAGCAGGTGTATCTTCATAGCAAGGATATTTTAAATCAACACCTCTAACCCAGAAACCTTCTTTTTTTAATCTCCGAACAATATGTGATCCTATAAAACCTCCAGCTCCAAGGACTAAAGCTCTTTTCATGATTTTTTTATTTTTGATTACTATAACACACACTTAAGTAGGTATATTCGTGATAATATTTTACTTAATTAATCAATATTCATGATTCTATTAGAGAATGTATCACTATCTATACCTATTTTTACCAACGAAACTAGACAAATAAAAAAGAGCTTAGTCAACTCCGTAACGGGAGGTTTTTTACAGAGAAAATCCGCAGAAGTAACGAATATTTTGGCCCTAAATTCCATAAATTGTGAGATCAAAGAAGGTGAAAGAGTAGCCTTAATTGGACATAATGGTTCCGGTAAAACAAGTTTTTTAAAAGTTATTTCAGGAATCTATTTTGCTACAAATGGTTTATTTAAGACCAATGTTAATGTTTTTCCCATG
>MWOU01000126.1 GCA_002025975.1 Prochlorococcus sp. HOT208_60m_813B04 | reverse complement strand
ACCATTAACAAATCTAATAATATTTCTCTATTGGTTTCCATTGATTGTTTCTTTAATTGGAAGTAGATATAAAGATCTTTCGCAACTTGTCCCTATTATTCTTCAGCTAATTTTCCTATTATCTCCATTTTTATATGTGAAAGAAACATTAGGATCTATTTCTTGGATAGCAGACTTTAATCCTCTTTATCAAGTTATTAATAGTTTGAGGGAGACACTAATAACCGGAAATCTAGAACCAAAAAAATTCATTATTGTTACTTTTTTAAATGTTTTTGGGACTATATTCGCGATTAGGTTACTAAGTAAGTCAAAAAAGGTTCTACCATTTCTTATTTAAATCATTTTTTAAAACCATTAATTACTAATTTTTATATTTATGTTGGGCATAATATTTCTGCTCAATATTCTAATTGCTGGTCATTACCGCCAAGAATAATAGGTCTTGATTTTGAATTAATTTTTTTGCCACAGTAATCAGGTTCGCCTTTAGTCTTTGCACCTAGAAAGGCAGCAATTAAAGATGACTTTCCAACCTTTGACAAAGCAACAACTAAGTTAAATGCCCCTTCTTGAATTAATCCTTCCCAAAGCCATATATTAGTAGAAACTTTTAAATCAACATGTCTTTCTTGCATCAAAGTTTCAAATTCAAATATTAAATCTTGAATTTTTTTGAGTTGTTGGTGTTCCATTCAATATCAGTTAAAACTGTTGTTCTTCCACCAGTAGAAAATCTATAAACAATTTTTATTAGTACTTTATTTTGCTTTTCTATTCCTTGTATTGACCAACCAAAACCATGTCTTGCTTTGATTTGTTGTCTTGAAAGTTCGACCCAATTTAAAGGTTTCATTTTGTAGCAACTTAAGAATCACCTTAAGTGCACTTTAGGGTGCAAAATTTACTAAAAAAGCTTGGACAAGTGGGTACAAAAGTTATGCTTCTACGAAAATGTTCTTGAAATCCCGTGATATGAAAAGAAAAAAAGTGGAGCCAAGCGGACTCGAACCGCTGACCCCCTGCATGCCATGTAGTAGCCAAAAGAAATGTAAACACTAGCAATTACTTTATTTATGACAGTTTTTTAATAAAGCCGAGTGCAGAAATAAGTGCAGTTTTGTCTAGGCAAATATAAGTCTAGAGATCAATAAGCATATCTAGCTTTAACCTACTTTATTAACTATATTTTGAAACAAAAAAGGGAGGAAATAGTAAGCTCAATTATTAGAGAATATCAGTAATTACAACGGTTCTTATGTAATCAAATGATAGAAATAGAGTATATATTGAAGGTATGTCAAAAAGAGCAACTAAACAAGAAACTGAATTAAGAGTTGCACTTGCTGCTGAATTAGTTGCTGAAGGACAAGCCTATTCATCTATTACTTCCCTTGTTGCTGCAAAATATGGAATCTCAAGAAGAAGAGCCAGGCAGATCACTTCTAATGCTTATCTTTTGCTGAAAGATGATATTGAGGAAGGGGACTTAAATCGCCCTGAAATGACAGCAAAATTAATCTGCACTCTAGAAACTGCAATTTTTAGAGCAATGCGAGAAAAACAATATTCAGCCGTTGCAAGTAATGCAAAAGTTCTTATGAAATTAGTTGGTTTGGAAACAAAATAAAAAGTTAGCACTAGTGCTTTGGGAGCACTAGGTCGCAGGTTCGAATCCTGTCGCCCCGACTCTTAAAAACCAAGTTATACTAGCGAGTCTCCCAACTCGCTTTTTTATTGTCTTTCAGTCTCATAAGCCAAAAGGGATCTGTAGGGGGATCTAGAATCTTCGAAGATCCCTTGTAGGTGCTTAATAAATATGAAAGATTATATTAGCAAGAGTTCGAAATAATTTCGGCAATAACACCTTCATGTCCCTGAGCAGTCAAATAATCACTCATTTGTTCTTTACTTTGATAGTTTGCATATTGAATATTTCCATCTGCATGCATTAATGCTCTCAGGTAAGCAGTATTATCATTAGTTTTCCAATAAACTTCCTGGAAACCATCACCATCATAATCACCAGAAGTTTTTGCAATTAGATTGTCAATTTTTAAATCATTCTGGAATCTACGCTGACTATCATGCGGCCCAAATTGTTCCACTTCTCCAGAAGTAACTAATGGATCAATATAAATTCCTACAACTCTAGTTGTTCCTCCAGCACCATGGTCATCAAAATCAATTTGACCTGTTGCGGAATCAACCTCTGCTGTCACCCATCTTTTTGATGATTTATTAGTAAAGATAGCTTCAAATGCTCCATCTCCATTTACATCCAAAAGTCCCTGATATTTATAAGATGATGGAGTTGCAGCTGAATTATCTCCAGCATGAAGATTGCCATCATAATCTTTAATTGAATCAAGAGTTGTTTCTTCTCCAGCTTCATAAGAAGTTATTTTTACGGGTGCCTCACCACAAACACTTGATAATCCATTACTATCTGGAATGTATGAATCATTAAGTGCTGCAATAGTTATGCCTGTATAAGAGTGGAATGGATTATCAAGCCATCCTTCTTGCACGAACTGACTAAAGCCACTTGTTTTTATTACAGACCTATCATTGCTAATTGGAAAGCTTGCAAGTTTAGGAGAGGTCTCTGGGTGATAAGTTTTAGTTGGGTCATTCGAATAGCTAAAAGAGACTCCGCTAGCTGTATTGTCATCAAATACATTATTATTATTGGTCAAATAGGGCAGTTCTTCAAATTCATAACCATAGGCTGTCTCTTTTAAGCTTCCATCCTGCATTCGACTGATACTAAAATTTGCATTTTCTGTAATAGTGCCGGCATGCAATATACCATCTTTATAGGAAAAATTACCCTTAATTATGGTTTTGTTCGCATGCTCTGCCATCCATCCAACACCACTTGAAGTCTCCCAATTTCGTTCTGGTCTATACCATGTAATAAACAAAAACTTATCTTCGAGCACCACCTGTTGATGAAATTCGATATCTTCATCTATATAGACGGTTCCGCTATTTGCTCCATTAAGTGATCTTGTCATTTTTTTTTCTAGTTTATTTTCATTATTAATTAAAGTTAAAGCCAATCCTCAGCTTGTTTTTTGATGGGCACTCGGTCGTAAGGGGGATCTACAGGGGGATCTGTGATCTATAAATACCTCAAATAAACATCGAAGATTTTTCGATTCTGAGACTCTATGATATTACAATATCTAGCTCCACTTCTTTCTATAACTAGAATCTCAAGGAAATCTTATTTGAACAACCGAGTCCTTTGGGAGCACTAGGTCGCAGGTTCGAATCCTGTCGCCCCGACTCTTAAAGACCAAGTTATGCTAGCGAAATACCCAGACTCTCTTTTTTATTGGCTAATTTTAACAGAATGCATTTCCATCAAAAATCCGTCAAATTAAATATTTAAAAGATTAAACCTTCTTCTCACGAATGCCTATTGCAATAAAAACGCCTACAAAAGCCCATGCCTTTGGGTTGGCAATAAGACTTTCAGTCTCAGATAGAGTTTTTTTTGATTTAACTAAATCTTTCTCTGAAAGCATCCTAGACTTAAAACCTAGCGTGATATCCAAAAATGCTTTCATTCCAATATCTCTTGAAGATATAGTTTGAACGTCAACAGCTACATTTTTGAATCCTGAACTTTCAACTAAGAAACCTAACTGACGACCAATTTTTCTATTACCTCCTTTTCTACTTTGTATCTCTCCTACGGTTTCAGTAAAAGTTTTAAACCCACTTGGTTCGGGATAAAGACTTAACCAATCATCATCAACATCGAAAATACATATTCTTCCGCCAGGTTTTAACAGTCGATAAATTGCATCTAAAGCTTTTTTAGGTTCTTTGAGATGCTGAAATAATAGTCTTGCGTAAATAAAATCAAATTGATTATCTTTTAATGGAGGCTCGTAAACATCCCCATGTATGAAATTTATAGAATTTAAACTATTTCTTTTAGCTTCTGACCTTGCAAATTCTAGTAATTCTAAATTAAGATCCATCCCAGTAATGTCTGCAGTAGGGTCATTCTTAGCAAGTTGTCTGGTAATGAAACCTGGTCCACAAGCTAAATCAAGTATTTTATCTCCTTTTTTTAGGCCTTTATTTGTAAGCATAGATATCTCTAAATCGATGGAAGCACTTGCTTGTAGTTGTAATCTTTTTAATTCCTCACCACCTTTCCCAATATCATTAAAATTGTATGAACCGGCTTTTTCAGATAAATCAGACATAGCAATTATAGGATTTAATGAACAAATAACTTACTCGTTAACTCTAGCTGAAAGTTTTAAAACCAAATCATTTGTATCAGCTAATTTTTTAGCTAACTGTCTACTTAAATTTAATAAGAAAATTGATATTAATTTTGATTGTGTATTCATACATTTTTCCAAAAAGTTTTCTGTAAGCACTAAGACCTCACTATTTGTAATTGAGATAACATCTGCACTTCTTTTTTTATTTGTTAAAAAGGCCATTTCACCAATTACATCGCCTGGATTGATTAGAGCTAAACATATTCTTTTACCATCTTTATTCTTAGATACTTCTGCATAACCTTTTAATAAAATAAATAATTCATTTTGTTCTTCTTCCTCTTTAATTATTTTTTCTCCAGCTGAACATTCCAATATAGTTCCAAATTTTAAAAGACTCTTTGATTCAATCTTTGTAATTCCATTAAAAAGAGCGTTTTCTTTTTTCTGTAAAGTATCTTCAGCATTTTCCCAAAACTCTTTCTCATTGTTTAATAAACGATTTATTGCTGGATAACAAGTACAAAGTTGTTCAATAATTATTTTTTTAAAATGCTCAATTTTTTTATATCTATTTTTATATCGATATAAAGGAGAGCCGATTCTATGAAAATGTTCATAGTCCTTAAGAGCCATTATCATAGGTATTTGAAACCCAATATTTGGGAATTCTTTCCCAGCACAAAATCTTCGATAACCTAGCTGTTCGTATAAAGTAACAAGACCTGGTCTCGTATTGCATATTGAGAACTCATGATTTTTCTCAATTGCTTTTTGATAAGCATGAAAGGCAAGCTTAGAAAATGCTTTACCTCCACGATAATCTTTACGTATCATTAAGCGGGAAACATAAGTTATTGAAGATGCATCAATAACATTAAGTATGTTTTGAATGGGTAGTGGATATAATTCTTCCATTGGATTATCTAATCTATCAATTTGATTAATACGCACTGTACCAATTAATTTATTGTTTTCGTCTTGAAGAGCATATAATTCGGCTTTTAAATCTAAATCATCCTTTATCCAGCAACGTTTATGATCAATACTCTGTGATTTTTTTCCCAATTCTTCGATATAAATATTATATCTTAATTCATATATTAATTCTTTTAAATCATCTTTTTCAGCTAAAGAAACTTTTAATGGGATTTTAAAATCATAATTCATTTGCTAGCTATCAAAAAAGGAGCTAATTGCCCTTATTTTA
Source organism: Prochlorococcus sp. HOT208_60m_813B04 (assembly GCA_002025975.1). Classification (GTDB taxonomy): domain Bacteria; phylum Cyanobacteriota; class Cyanobacteriia; order PCC-6307; family Cyanobiaceae; genus Prochlorococcus_A. Next base: position 5,831 of record MWOU01000126.1, on the reverse strand, counting down.
GATCGAATGTCAATCTTAAAGTAGTAAACATTTCATAAAACTAAATTCTCCAGATTCTCTAATTCACTATCAGCAGTCAAAATAACTTTATTTATGTTGCAAGACTTTTAGCTGATTTAGTAAATCCACTTTTTGCGACAACAACAGCATGAGTGCCTTTCCCATGAATCATGCCTGCGGCAACTTCATGAACTGCTTTATTTCCAACAGTTTTTACAAAGCACTTGCACTGTATACATACTCTGACATCTTCAATGGAAGCAATTAAATCTACTTCCTGATCTCCACTTGTTAGGGTGTCTTCAACTTCCCAACCAGCATCTACAAGAATATTTTTACAGTATTGCTCATAATTAACTCCATCCATTGATTATGTATCTCCAAATTGAGAAGTATTTTATTGGATCTCATTAAATACTTTATTTATCTCTTCAACTGTCCAAACAATAACAGAAGGTTTGTAGCTGTACCCACTGGTTATAACTTTATTAAGTTTTTTGGTGACAAAACAATATATTGCCCAATCTGGACCATTATAAAATTCTATTTCTTCCCCTAATGAATTAAAAATAGTTTTTGGATAATCTATTTTTTTAAATGCATTTCTTAGTTCTTTTTTTAAAATGGTGAACCAAAAATAATCGATTGCAGTATTTATATCTCCTCTTAAATTTTCATCAGATTCCCAACCCAAATCAATTGTTCTTCCATATTAATCTTTTGTTAAATATTTTTGTCTTTCTGTTTGCAATGCGTATCTATTTTCATAAATTATTTCTTGGCAAATCTTTTTAAATTTTGAGACTCAAATAATTTCATTTTATACCAACTAATAAGCTATAGCCTCACTTGTTTCTCATGGGGGCTGTCGCATTTTGCGTAGCGGGTGCTTTGAGAGCACTAGGTCGCAGGTTCGAATCCTGTCGCCCCGACCATTTAAAAACCAAGTCATACTAGCGAGTTTCCCAACTCGCTTTTTTATTTCTCAGAAGTCTCAATAATTTAAATAGCGATTAAATAGCGATTATTTGTATAGCCTTGTATAACTTTGTCCAGTTAATCGCTAACCATCACTAGGTTCATTAAACCTCTAAATAAATAAAATAATCAATAAAGTACCAATACTGAAAATTAGACTCCAACCCTGAGAATTAATTTTCAATTTAAAAATTATTTATATGTAATGAGTAAAAAACCTAAATAGGTTAAAAACCATTTATTCACAAGACCTTTTACTTGATGATGACTGAATTAAATTACCCATCCAATTTTTAATATCTGATAATACTTCCAAATCTAATTTGTAGTAAACCCATCTACCTTCTTGTCTATCAGAGATAAGACCTGAATCCTTAAGGATTTTTATATGATAGGAAATTTTAGATTGAGATAATCCAGTTACTTTAACTATGTCGCAAACACATATCTCTCCACCCATCATTAATTCAAGAATATTTATTCTAATCGGATCTGAGAGTGACTCCATTATCCCAATAAATTGATCACTATCAATCTTTTTAAGTTGTTCTAACAAAATCAAAAGATCATTAACTTTTTAAATACTAACCTAAAAAATTTAATTACACATATCAAGAATTATTGATATATCAATTATTTTTGATATATATTATATTAGGTTTTGAAATTTCTATGAAAATTGGAATTAACGGATTTGGAAGAATTGGTAGGTTAGTTTTAAGAATTTTATGGGAAAGAAAAGATATTGAAATAACTCATATAAATGAAATTAATGGGGATTCTTTAACTGCATCTCATTTACTAGAGTTTGATTCTGTTCATGGTAAATGGAATAAAAAAATAGCTTCGAATGACAACGAAATAATAATTGAAGATAAAAAAATTTCCTTTACATCAATAAAGAACTATCTTGATGTTCCATGGAATAAATCTTCGGTTGATCTTGTTTTGGAATGTACAGGTAAAAACAAAGCTCCTAAAGAATTAAATCCATACTTTGGTTCTCTTGGAATAAAAAAAGTAATAGTTGCTTGTCCTGTGAAAGGAATTGTGGGAGGGGAACAAGCACTTAATATTGTTTATGGAATTAATCAAGCCCTTTATAAACCTGAAAAACATAAATTAATTACAGCAGCATCCTGTACTACAAATTGCTTGGCTCCCATCGTAAAAGTTGTTAATGAAAATTTCTCAATTAAACATGGGGTTATAACAACTATTCATGACGTTACAAATACACAATCTCCAGTAGATTTTTACAAAAGTGACTTAAGAAGAGCAAGAGGATGCATGCAAAGCTTAATACCTACTACAACTGGATCAGCTAGTGCGATTGCTGAAATTTTCCCTGAATTAGAAGGAAAACTAAATGGTCATGCAGTAAGGGTTCCACTTCTAAACGCCTCATTAACCGATATAGTTTTTGAATTAAATAAGGCAGTAACTGAAGAGCAAGTAAATAATGAATTTAAAAAAGCATCTGAAACATACTTAAAAGGTATTCTTGGATACGAGGAGAGACCCTTAGTATCCGCTGATTACTTAAATGACTGTAGAAGTTCAATAATTGATGGACTTTCAACGATGGTTGTAAATTCTAATTTATTAAAGATTTATGCCTGGTATGACAATGAGTGGGGTTATAGTTGCAGGCTTGCAGATCTTACTTCTTATGTAATTGAGAAAGAAAATAAATTTTAGTTTTTATGAAGTTATCTAGCCTTCAACAATATAGTGTCGTTACCGCAAACTATTGGGCATTTACTCTTACTGACGGTGCATTGAGAATACTAGTTGTTGGTCATTTTCATGAACTTGGTTATTCAACTCTGCAAATAGCTTTACTTTTTCTTTTCTATGAATTTTTTGGAATAATTACAAATCTTTTTGGAGGATGGATAGGGGCAAGATATGGGTTGAGACTTACTTTATGGATAGGAACGATTCTGCAAATTCTTGCTCTTTTCATGCTGATTCCAGTCAAAGAGAATTGGTCAATAATCTTTAGCGTCTCATACGTTATGTTAGCCCAAGCACTTAGTGGGGTAGCAAAAGATTTAAATAAAATGAGTGCAAAAAGTGCAGTTAAATCAATAGTTCCAGATTCAGAAGAGAATAATCAAAATAGTCAAAAACAATTATTTAAGTGGGTTTCAATTTTAACAGGATCTAAAAATGCACTTAAGGGTGTTGGTTTCTTCCTAGGGGGTCTCTTATACAAGCTATTGGGCTTTAATAATGCAGTTGGAATAATGGGTTTAGGTCTATGCTTCGCATTCTTTTTAACTTTATGTCTTCCTAAAGATTCAGGGAAAATGAAAAGAAAGCCAATTTTTAAAGACCTTTATTCAAAGTCTAAAGGTATTAATATTCTTTCAAGTGCAAGGTTTTTCTTATTTGGAGCAAGAGATGTCTGGTTTGTAGTAGCTCTTCCAGTATTTTTAGACATTTCTTTTGGATGGGATTATTTAAAAATAGGGCTGTTCTTGGGTGGATGGATAATAATCTATGGTTTCTTTCAAGTATTAGCTCCATTACTTAGAAAAGTATGGGGGAAAAATAATAGCCCAACAAAAACTACCGTTCAATTTTGGGGACTTATCTTGACGGTTATTCCTTTATTTATTGCAGGAGCATTAAACGGTGATAAATCATTAGGTCCTGTAATTGTTATTGGATTAATAATATTCGGCTTTATTTTTGCAATGAATTCATCTACTCATTCCTACTTGATTTTGGCTTATTCAGATAATGAGAAAGTAAGTTTAAATGTTGGTTATTACTATATGGCTAATGCAGCGGGAAGATTATTTGGAACCCTACTATCGGGCTTATTATTTATGCTCGGTAAAAATGCCACTATTGGTATGCAGTATTGTTTATATACTTCATCTTTTTTGATTTTTATTGCTTGGCTTACTAGTTCTAAATTACCTTCCTATTCTTCCAACAGCTTCAATTGATTTTTTTAAAATTTCACCTTTCAAGGGAACGAAACCCAAGGCAGGAGCTTTATCTTGGTATTCATCGCTGAGAAATTTATAGAATGTATCTTGAATTGCCTTAGTATTCCTTCCATTACCTGTTTCATAAGCAAGTATCCAAGTTAAGGTTGCTATTGGATAAGCTCCTTTAGCAGTGGGGTTTGGATTTTTACCAGCCAAGTTCTTATCAAGAGTTATTCCATTTAAAGCTATCGCGCCTGATTCAGTATTTGGAGTAACAAATTCACCAGAAAGATTTTGAAGTGCAGCAGCCTTAACCTTACCTTTAATGTATGACTGGTTTACATAACCAATTGCACCTGGAGTATTTTGAATAACACCTGCAACACCAGAATTGCCTTTTGCGCCAACTCCCGAAGGCCATTTAACAGATTTACCAGTACCTAAATTCCAGGTCTTAGAGAAAGCCTCCATAGAATTTGTAAAAGCTTTAGTCGTGCCTGAGCCATCAGAACGATGGGCCCAAGTTAATTTACCTGACTTACATCCTAATTCCTTCCAATTTTTAATCATTCCCATTGCTACTTGAACAGCTTGTTCTTGTGTTAGTTTCAAGTCGCAATCATAGTTATATCCAAACGCAATTGTTCCACCCACCATCGGTATTTGCACAAGTCCTCTAGTAACTTTTTTTATATCAGCTTCTTTCATTGGATCGTCAGAGGCTCCAAAATTAACAGTTTCGTCTATGAAAGCTTTTCTTCCAGATCCGGAACCTACTGCTTGATAATTAACTCTAGGGCCTCCAGATTTAGCTAAGTCAAAAAACCACCTGGTATAAATTTTCGAAGGAAATGATGCACCAGCTCCACTCAATCTTTTTGAAGCCATCGCAGATGGAGAAAGTATTAATGAAATTGCAGAAGATAAAATGAGAGTTTTTTTGAAAATACTCATTATTCACTTAGATTGAAGACAATTTATTTATAGCATCAAACAAAAAGCGAAATACAAAGATTAAGAAATACATCAAAATATTTTGATATAATCAATAATTATTGATATATACGACCTGTTCGCTCTTTTTAAACGCTTATTACTTGCATAAAAAAGAGGGTTTTATCCCTCTATATTGAATCGACTGTCAATCAATGATATTTTACAGCTCCTAAAGCACTAGGTCTTTGGTTAGCGATTATTTAGCGATTAATTGTATATCTAAGAATAATTTTGTATAACTTTGGCCTATTTTTAAGACTCGTAATTTTGTAGATATAGCAACTAACAAGCTATTGCCTAACTTGTTTATTTAACCCACTGTCTCAAATTGGAGGGCGGGTGCTTTGGGAGCACTAGGTCGCAGGATCTAATCCTGTCGCCCCGACTCTACTAAAACCAAGTTATACTAGCGAGTTTCCCGACTCGCTTTTTTATTTCTCATTTGTCTTAAAATCTCTGCGGGCGAGGAATGGGCGAGGATTTGTATATCTTTGGATAACTTAAAGCTTTTTTCTAATAGATAGTTTATGGATATTTGCCAAAAAATTAGATAAATTTATAAACACTTATTAACTATTAAAGATAAAAAATATAAAGTAATATTTTTTAAATAAGATTTTGTTTTTTTTAAATCATTTATATTATTGATATTTAGTAGTTCTTTCATATTTATTAATGGGGACCATTAATGATCCATATAATTATATGCGTCATTATTGGCAAGGGTCTATAAATGATGACTTATTAATTTATTCTGGTGGAGATGACTTTATAAATGGAAGGGAAGGTTTTGATAAATTAATCATAAATTCTTCTATAAATAATTTCTTAATTTATACGAACTATGGAAACATAACATATGTTATTGATTCAAACCCTCTTTTGAGTACTAACAATAAAGCCTTTATC
>MWOU01000125.1 GCA_002025975.1 Prochlorococcus sp. HOT208_60m_813B04 | reverse complement strand
AGAAAAATACGATAAAATTCATTTAGCTACTCATGCAAAATTTACCAGGGAGAACCCATTAATTCGATTCCAGCCCAAAAGAAAGGATTACTTAAACCATTTCTAATAATTCTTTTTTGGGAGTTATTTAATTCAGAAAGAAGTACTTTATCATTGATACCAATAAGTGAATTATTCTCTAATCTTATTTTTTCTTGAGCAAAAGCTTTTCTTGTCATTTGCATCGCTTCTGCTTTTGGAATTCCCATATCTAAAAAACTATACATTTGAACAAAATAAGCCGAGGTCATTACATCATCCACATACCATAATGTTCCAGTAGCACTTTCACTCCCTGATTGAAGAGCTAAACCAGAAAAACCTAATTCTGTTTCTTGATCACCTACCGCTGTTCTACATGCACTTAATACAATTAATTCAAATGGGTTATTTATTCTTCCTTTCCTTAAAATTGAAAATTTATCTAAGCTTATTGGACCTGTTCCAGAAAATAATTGAGAAGCTTTAGGCCCGCCTGGTTTAAATTCTGCATGAGTAGCTAAATGAATTTTATCGTATTTTTCTTCTAAAGCTTTTTCGAAAAAAGTTTCTGGAGTAAATTCTTTATCAATTACAATCTCTTTATTTATTGGAGAACCAATATTATTCAATTCTTGACTTACCAAAGGTAATGGAGCTAATTCTTTAAATTGAGAAGCCCCAATTGCTAATACTTTTTTTATTTCTATCCATTGAAATATCTAAATTAGTTAAAGATAAAGATGGTGTTATTGAAAAAGCATATTTTTCTCCAAAATATTTAACACCATCATGCAAAGCTCCAAATGGAACTGCCTGTAGTCCCCTATCAGCTGATATAAGTAGGGTTGTTATTTTTTCTTTATTCAAATCTTCTTCAACACTTTTTATTAGAATTTCATGTAAGACTCTTGCAGGAGAACTTTCATTTTCAGTATTAAGATTTTCTTGCCTTGATAATTGAGAATATAAACCTCCAAGATTTTTAGCAAATTTTTTTGTTACTAATTCAACTCCTTTACCTATCACATTCCCATTTGCAAAGATAACGGTTAAATCTAAAAATGCATCTGAATTTTTATCTATTGTTTTTCCTTTTGCAGGAGTAAATTGAATATGCATTATTGCAGGATTATATTTTTCTTTTTCAAATATAAATTCTGGATTTCTTAAATTTGAATCTTTAGACGCATAAGCAATAAGATCTTTGTCATCTATATATTCTGATATTAATCTTGTCGATTTAATTCTTTCTTTAGCCTTAATTAT
>MWOU01000124.1 GCA_002025975.1 Prochlorococcus sp. HOT208_60m_813B04 | reverse complement strand
ACTCAAAATTGATATCTTTTTTTTCAATTTCAAGTTTTTCATGAGTTTTATTATTTATAACTTTTACGGAAATAAGATTTTTTGCTAGCGATAAATTACCTGTACCAGCATTCATATAAATTGCTCCTCCTAATGTTCCTGGAATTCCTACAGCCCATTCCCCTCCTTGTAATCCACTTTTAGCAAGAGAATTAGATAATGTTGGGAGCATTACACCTGCTTCCGCTTCAACAATCCCGGAATATGGCTCTATCTTTAGTGATTTCAGTTTTTTTGTACAAACAACTAAGCCTTTTATGAAAATATTATTTATTAAAAGATTTGAACCTGCGCCAATTATTTGACATCTTTTTTTGTTTAAAATTGCCCATTTTATTAGATATGAAATTTCTTCACTGCTTTTTGGCTCAGCAAAATATTCAGCTACTCCTCCCACTTTTATCGTTGTATAACTACTTAAATTACAGTTTTCAGAAAAAATTTTTTTGTTCATAAACTAGTTATCAATTTAAATTGTTTTCTTATTTAAATTTTTATTTAAAATTGACCAGAAATCATGACAATCACCAGCTCCCATATTCAAAATTAAATCCCATTTTTGAGTTAATTCGTAAAAATCTTTTGTAACTTCATAATAATTATTTATGTAACTAACATTTTTATTTTTTTTATAAATCAGATCAGTGATAATTTTCGAAGTAATTTTATCTTCGTTTCCTTCTCCTGCTCCATAAATACTGGTTACATAAATAACATCTGCTTTTGATAATTCTTCAGCGAATTCTCTAGAAAATTGCTTTACTCGAGAGTATCTATGAGGTTGAAATATAGCTACTAATCTACTTTTTTGACATTCATTATTATGTTTTTGCTGAATTAATAATCTTCCTAATTTAATCGTCTCTTTTATTTCGTTTGGGTGATGTGCATAATCATCATATAAACTTCTTTCATCTATTTGGCCTCTGAATTCAAATCTTTTTTTTGGGAGTTTCAGATATTTTATATTTTTCTTAATTTCTAGAAAATCTACTCCTATCATTCTTGAAGCTGCTATTGCTGCGGTGATATTAGATAGATTGTGTAATCCTGGAATTGGAATATTTAAACTATTAATAAAATTTTCATTTTCATAATATTTTCCAATTGTATATTTTGAATTAATTTCAGTCGGAATTATTGCATAAGCAACGTTTTTAGACGTAGTGTTTGACCACTTATAATTTGAATAAAAATTATTTCTTGAGGTTTCACAATCAAAATTAAGTAGTAATTTTTTAGAGTTTTTAGCAAAACTTTTAAAAGAAGATATGACTTCACTTAAATTAGCAAAGTGATCGCAATGATCAAAATCAATATTATTAATTATTCCGATATCAGACTTATATTTGTTAATAGTCCCATCAGATTCATCAACTTCAGCTACTAAGTATTTTGTATTTTCTAAATGACAATTAGAGTTGTAAATAGGAATTATTCCCCCAGTTATTGAAGACGAATCACGTGTACATAACTCGAGTATTGTAGAAAGAAATGTACTGGTTGATGTTTTGCCGTGGCTGCCGGCTACCGCCAATGTAGTATAAGTGTGCATTAACATTGCAAGTATCTCTGAACGATGTTTTATTGATAAATTTTTTTCTCTGCAGTACAAAAATTCTTCATTTTCTGGCTTGATCGCGGAGCTTACAACAAAATTAATCAATTTGTTGGTAAATTTTGAAATAACAAATTCAATATTTTGTCGAATTTGAGAAGTAAAGATTACTGCACCTAATTTCTCTAATTTTTTAGTTTCATCGTTTTTAACTAAATCAGATCCTGAAACTGAGCAACCTTTTTTAATTAAACCTATTGCTAATGCTGACATCCCAATACCTCCAATCCCAATGAAATGAAAATGACTTTTCAACAGTAATTTTTTATCCAATGTTTATCTTTTACTTAAATCAAAATAACTTCTAGGTAAAATTTTGCTATTTTTTCTTAAAAAAAAATGTTTTTTTGTCTTGAATTAATACAAAACTAGACTTATTTGCTTAATAAATCAAAAAAACCTTACGTTATTGCACAAAATTCAGTATGATCAGCAACTTAGGTTAATCATTTAGAAACTATTAGTTATGACTTTGCGTGTTGCAATTAACGGCTTTGGCAGAATTGGTCGAAATTTTATGCGTTGTTGGCTTAGTAGAGGGGCTTACACCAATATTGAAGTAGTTGGAATCAATGTTACCTCAGATCCTAAGACTAATGCTCATCTGTTAAAGTATGACTCGGTTCTTGGTCAACTTGATGGTGTTGATATTCAACATACTGATGATACTTTTGTAATTAATAACAAGACAATTAAATGTTTCTCTGATAGAAATCCAATGAATCTCCCTTGGAAAGACTGGGGTGTAGATTTGGTTATTGAATCTACTGGAGTATTTAATACAGACGTAGGGGCAAGTAAGCACTTAGAGGTAGGAGCAAAAAAAGTCATCTTAACTGCTCCTGGTAAAGGTGATGGCGTTGGTACTTTTGTAGTTGGAGTTAATGCTGACACATATAAACATAAAGATTATGATATTTTGAGTAATGCTAGTTGTACAACGAATTGTTTAGCTCCAGTAGTTAAAGTTTTAGACCAAACTTTCGGGATTAACAAAGGTTTGATGACTACAATTCATAGTTATACAGGGGATCAAAGGATTTTAGATAATAGCCATAGAGATCTAAGAAGGGCTAGAGCGGCTGCTACAAACATCGTTCCTACTTCTACAGGAGCTGCAAAAGCAGTAGCTCTGGTATATCCAGAAATGAAAGGCAAATTAACAGGAATTGCAATGAGAGTTCCAACTCCCAACGTTTCAGCAGTAGATTTTGTTTTTGAGTCTTCTAAATCTGTCACAGCTGCAGAAGTCAATAATGCTCTCAAGGAAGCATCTCTAAGCTCAATGAAAGGCATTATTAAATATGGAGATGAACCATTAGTGTCAAGCGATTATGCAGGTACTAATGAATCATCAATTGTAGATAGTGACCTTACTATGTGTATCGGAGATAACCTTGTAAAGGTGCTTGCATGGTATGACAATGAATGGGGTTATAGTCAGAGAGTTGTAGATTTAGCAGAGATTGTTGCAAAAAATTGGGAATAATTAAAAGTGCTTGAAAGGTGTTTTATTTAATAATTTGTTTTTGTTACTATCTTTAAATTCTATTGATGGTACACCGTTAGCAAAATATCCAATTTCATTGATATTTTTATCTAGTCTAGTTAGATTGTTTGCCCATTTTTTGGGCAATGAGAAAACTAATTCGTAATCCTCACCTCCAAAAAAATAATATTCATCCCATTTATCTCCT
>MWOU01000123.1 GCA_002025975.1 Prochlorococcus sp. HOT208_60m_813B04 | reverse complement strand
TACCTCCCATTCCTGGCATTCCTGGCATACCTCCCATTCCTCCCATTCCTGGCATTCCTCCGTTAGACATTTGTTTCATAAAACCTCTCATTCTTTGAAAATCAGCTAAAACTTTATCTACATCTTTTGCTTCATAACCGCTACCTTGAGCGATTCTTTGTCTTCTTGAGGGGTGAGCAGCAAGAACTTCGGGTTTTTGTTTCTCCTCAAGAGTCATTGACGAGATCATAGATTCTATTTTCTTAAGTTGATCTTCTCCATCTTTTATCATCCCATCATCTATTTTATTCATTCCAGGAATCAATTTAATCAATCCACCAAGTGAACCCATTCTTTTAATTAATCTCATTTGCTTTACGAAATCATTAAAATCAAAAGTCGCTTCTTGAAGTTTCTTTTGCATCGCTTCTGCATCAGCAAGTTCAACTTCTTTTTGTGCTTTTTCAACAAGTGTTAATACATCGCCCATCCCTAAAATTCTGCTGGCCATTCTCTCTGGATGAAATGGTTGCAATGCCTCTATTTTTTCACCTACACCTATAAATTTGATTGGTTTACCACTTATTTTTCTTATCGATAAAGCAGCTCCACCTCTTGAGTCACCATCCAACTTAGTTAATATTGCCCCTGTGATTCCTACTTTTTCATGAAATGATTTTGTTAAGTCTGCAGCTTCTTGCCCAATCATTGAATCAACAACAAGCAAAACCTCATCAGGATTAGAAACTTCTTTTATTCTAACCATTTCACTCATCATGGAATCATCAATTTGAAGTCTTCCTGCGGTATCAATAATTATCGAATTAAAATCATTTTCACTAGCAAAATTCAATGCTTCCTTTGCTATTTCTTCTGGTTTGCTATTTTTTTCTTTAGCTGAAAAAACTTCCAATTCATATTGACTTCCCAATGTTTTAAGCTGCTCTACAGCTGCTGGTCGATAAATATCTGCAGCCACCAAAAGAACTTTTTTATCTTTTTCCTTTAAAAAAAGTCCTAATTTTCCTGTTGCAGTTGTTTTACCCGCTCCTTGCAGTCCAGCCATCAAAATGACTGTAGGACTATTTTCATTTTCGTTTAATGGAGAATTTTCATTCCCCATAATGTTAATCAATTCTTTATTTACAATTTCAATAAATTTTTGACCTGGGTTTACACCCCTAACTACTTCTTCTCCAATAGCTTTATCTTTGACATCTGATATAAACTCTTTTACTACAGACAAACTAACATCTGCATCAAGGAGAGCTCTTTTTACCTCCTTCAAGGCATCGTTAATATTATTTTCACTAATTTTTGCTTCGCCTCTTAAACCCTTTACTGCGTCTTCGAAGCGTGACGAGAGTTCATCAAACATTGTTATATAGTAATTTTAATTATTATAGATGATCTTGAAGTGTGTAATTACAAGCCGCTCACGAAATCAACCAATTTCCATGATTTATTTGAAAAACCCAAAATATATTTAACTTTAAGTGGATTTAATGATGTTTCATTAACAAATTCTCCAGATTTATTTACTATTTTCTCCAAGTAATTCAATTCTACTAAAACAACTATCCGAGATGAAGTTTGCGATACCAAATCAATCTTACGTATTTGGGAATTAATTTCCTTATAAATTCCTTTCTTGATATCGTTCTTTCTTTCTTCGATTGTTCGATCAATCAAACCTTTACTAACAATCTTAGAAAGATTAATTTCACCCTTTCCCGCCAAGTAATTACTTTTACTTAGAAGCCATCCACTAATTAAATTCCTAATATCTTCCAAAGAAGGAGAAGGGTAATTAAGTTCTTTGAATTCATAGGAAATAATTGAAGTAGCTTTCTCAGGAATAGTATTCAATTTGCTTGGAGGATTTTTTTTCATTTCTTGAATAATATCTTTCTCACTAATCTTTTGATTTTTATCTATTACAATTAATGGCTTTTCAGTAATGGCTTTATCCTGAATTGATTTTTTTAAATTATTTCTTAAAAATCCAATCCCAATACCAAATGCAAATAAAATCAAAAACGCATAAATATAAATTAAATAAGGTGACCGGTAAATAATCTCTTTATCCTTCAAGAATTCCCCAAAACTAAACTTTAATTCGGCAATTTTTTCAATTAAAAAATTATAAAACTCTATTGGTTTTTTCTTAAAGTAATCCTCATTGAACTCATTTTCTTTGATCTCAGCCTTTTCATAATCTTGTTTTATACCACCAGGCCAAGGTAGCCTCCTTTCATCAATATTGTCCAATAAATTATCAAAGTCTTCAGTCGTTTTTGTGGAGGATTCTTTCTCAATCTGTTGGTTCTGAAGATTTGACATAATTGAAATTTTATTTGATTTCTTTTCTAATTTTTCAATAAATTCTTGAATTTCCCTATCTTCAAACCATGCATCTAAATCCACCTCTTTTGAGTCAATGTCTCTATACCCAACTAAAACATCATTCATTAACCAATTTTTACAGAAAATACATATCGCTTCTAACTTATTTCCAGGATAATTATTAAGCCAATCTCGTAAATTTTCATCAGAACTACTTGAAAACCTTGCTGAGGCCTGGTCAATGTCAGCTAAAAGCAAATCTAAACAACCAACTAGAGGCATTGAATCAAGACCGGATAAATTTAGTTTCTTTAAAATTCTCCTTGCTTCAAATAATTTTTCTGGCATTCTTCTAGAGAAACCAATGGCTGTTAGAGATATAAAAGCTAGAAATCCTGCTTCTAATGATCCTCTTTTTTGTAATTCAAGAAACAAATCAATCTGTTCTTGAACCGTCAAAAATGGCTTAATTTGTTGAAAAAAAGCTTCAAACTCTTGCTGATTTAAATAATCTTTATATTCAGATTTATTATTACCTTCTAAACCACCTCTTTTGATTATTAAACTTTCCAACATACTTAAGCCTTTTTTATGAGACTCTTGATCATTTAGATCCCTACTAAGTAGATCGAGGATTCTGTAAGGAAGCAAAGCAACTAAGTCTTCTTCAAGTTCTTTTCTTATGTCTTCAAGCTTTCCCATTCTTTGTAGAAGTTGTATGGCTTCATTTAAAAAGTCTGCCGCGTTTGAATAAGATCTAAGCTGTTGTTCTTGAATTGCAGAATCTCTCGCTGTTAAAGCAGCCAATAATGTTAAATCAGCTTCTCTACTACTTCCTAAAGCTGGAGTTTGTGGAGGCTGCAATGCTTTTCTCGTTATTTTAAAAGCTTCTTTTGGTGAACCTGATTCCCAAAGAAGTATTAATCCTGCTACTTCTCTACTTGAGGAAAAATCCAATCCAGAATTCCCATTTAATAACAAATTTTCATACTCTCTTCTACTTTCTGGATCTGTAAGTAGATCGGCAGTGAGGCGAAGCAACTCAGATCTTTGGGTTAAAACTTCATAAGTAAAACCTTCATTGGGTGTTTTATCTAACCGCAATTGAAACGCCCTTAATATTTCTTCAGAAGTTGCAGATGGGCTTACGCCAATTAAACGAAAATGGTCTAAAGGAAGTTCCAAACAAATATCCTATTGAAAATTCTTAGACAAATTTTATCAAGTTAAAAATTTTTTTCACAAGGTCTTACAGAGTTATTAAAAAAAATCATGAAAATCGCCCTTCACACCTTAGAATGTTAACAAATCAAAACTTCGTTAAGGTATTTTCTTGGAAACACACGTAGAGAGAATCTCAAATCTTCAAGACATAAAAAAAGCAGAATTAGATCGAGAAACCGGATTATTTCTTTATGAAGACATGACGCTTGGTCGTAGGTTTGAAGATAAGTGTGCAGAAATGTATTACAGGGGAAAAATGTTCGGTTTTGTTCATTTATATAACGGTCAGGAGGCTATAAGCACCGGAGTAATTGGCGCCATGAAAAAGAAACATGATTGGTTTTGTAGTACTTATCGCGATCATGTTCATGCACTAAGTGCGGGGGTTCCCCCATTTGAAGTAATGAGTGAACTTTTTGGTAAAGCTACTGGTTGTAGTAAAGGCCGAGGTGGATCCATGCACTTATTTTCAAGAGAGCATCACTTACTCGGAGGATATGCATTTATTGGAGAAGGAATTCCAGTGGCCTTAGGAGCAGCCTTTTCTAGTAAATACAAAAAAGTAGTTGCTGGTAATAGTAAAAGTGATGCGGTAACTGCAGCATTCTTTGGGGATGGGACTTGCAATAATGGGCAGTTTTTTGAATGTTTAAATATGGCCCAATTATGGAAATTACCCATAATTTTTGTTGTTGAGAATAATAAATGGGCTATTGGTATGGCTCACGATAGAGCTACTAGTAATCCTGAAATTTGGAGAAAAGCGTCTGCTTTTGGTATGCACGGCGAGGAAGTTGATGGAATGGATGTATTAGCAGTTAGAGGAGCAGCACAAAGAGCAATTGAGCGCGCTAGAGCAGGAGAAGGTCCAACACTTTTAGAATGTTTGACTTATAGATACAGAGGACATTCTCTTGCAGATCCAGATGAATTAAGGTCTGAAAAAGAGAAGGAGTTTTGGGGGAAAAGAGATCCTATTAAGAAATTAGCCAAAGAAATTATTGACGGTAAATTCGCAACGGAAGAAGAATTAAAAATTATTGAAAAGAAAATTGACGCAGAGATATCAGAGTCAGTTAAAAATGCAATTGAAGCTCCCGAACCCCCTTCAGAAGAATTAACCAAATATATTTGGGCAGAAGATTAGATTAAATACCGCTAGGTAATTTTCTGGTTAAATTCCTTAATTTTCTTAGTGCCTTAAGTTCAACTTGTCTTACTCTTTCTCTGGAAACTTCTAATAATCTTCCAATTTCAGCAAGTGTGTGCCTCTCATTTGCATCAAGTCCAAATCTTAATTTGAGAACATGTTGTTCTTGCTCGCTTAAATGACTTAACCACTTACCAAGTTGCTCTTGATGCATTTTTTGTTCAACTTGATCTAAAGGTTCTTCATTATTACTATCAGCGATTAAATCACCTAAAAAACTTCTGCCGTCATCGCCATTTACTGGGGCATCTAAACTACTTGTCGACAAGGCTTGTCTCAAAACTGAATCCAATTCTTCTACATCAATTTCCATCGCCTCTGCAATTTCAATCCTGCTCGGCATAGCACCAAGTTTATGAGCCAAATCTCTACTAACTTTTCTAATAGAAGCTAACCTTTCACTTAAGTGAACAGGTAAACGTATTGTTCTTGATTGACAGGCAATTGCTCTTGTCATACTCTGCCTAATCCACCAAAAGGCATAAGTAGAAAATTTATATCCTCTTGTAGGATCAAATTTTTCAACAGCCCTCTCTAACCCAAGAGAACCTTCTTGTACTAAATCAAGTAATTCTAATCCTTTACCTTGATATTTTTTTGCAACACTGACAACTAATCTTAAATTAGCTTTCATCATTCTTTCTTTAGCTCTTCGGCCGATTTTTATAGTTCTTTTTTGCTGAGTTGTAAAATCATTAATCTTTTCATTTAATTGTCCATCTTCTGTAAGAATCATCATCTTTTGGACTTGATTCCCCAATTCAATTTCTTCGGCAGGTGTTAATAAGGGGACTCTACCAATATTTTGCAAATACCAACTTATTGGATCACTACTCCTCCTTTTAGGTTGTTCTGATTGGGTTGGTAATGAAGAAACCATTTGTTTGACCTACTTAGGTAGTAAAACTCTCCTACACTTTTAATGAAATGGCCAAATATTTAATGCGCGCTTCAGATTTCAAGTAATATTTGTACACTTATGTGTTTAAAGCTATAAATAACTCTCTTAAATTGTTTCTTTCAAGATATTTGTCTCGTTTTTATATTTCTCATTAATTTTGTCAGTTCATCACCAATAGCAGAAGCATTTGACCCACTTTTGCACTTTGATGCAGCAAATGAATGCAAAAGTACATATTTAACAAAAAAATCTGTTGATATATTTCTACACAAGGTTAAATCAATAGCAGAACTACCAGCTACAAAACCAGATAAAAGATCACCCAATCCAGCTCTAGCTGTCTGAGAATCAGTTCCAAAAAGTTGCCATACTTTTTTATTATCAGCGACTATACTGTTAGCTCCTTTTAACAAAATACTAATATTGAATTCTTTTGCCGCATCACGAGCAAGCCCAACATTGGTCTTAGATTTGATATTAGGGAATAATCTTCCAAATTCTTTACTATGTGGTGTAATCCATGTCTTAAAATTTCTCTCTAAAAAGAAATTTGACCCCAACTTAGATTCAGAAATTCTATTAAGTGCATCTGCATCTAAGATCAATAATCCTCCAAAAGCTATAAGATAATCTTTTGATTTTTGCCAATCATCATTATCTATTCCTATTCCTGGACCGATAGCTAATGAATCAAAAGCACTTAAATCAATATTCTTTAATGCATTAAATAAAGTTGCATTTCCATTTTGATTAGATTTCATAGTTTCTTTTAAAACTATTTCTGGGGCAACTTGCCAAATAGATTCAGCAACTATCTCAGGAAGGACCGCAGAGATAAAGCCTGCTCCACTTGATATGGCCCCTTTTAATGCCAAGTAAGCAGCACCAGGATATTTTTCACTTCCGGCTATTAGTAATGTTCTACCTCTTTGATATTTGTTGGAATTTTTTGGTAAAGAAGGTAAATCAATATTTTTTATATCTTTGTAGGTAACCTTAAAAATCTTTTTATCAATTTTGGACAGCTTACTAGTCGGCATCCCAATATCTATATGGTGCAATTCTCCTACAAAAGGTAAAGCAGAATCTTGGGTCAACCCAATCTTATAAAGACCAATTGCCAATGTATAGTCTGCCTTTACAGCATCTTCTAAAAAAGGCTCTCCTTTATCAGGACATAATCCTGTTGGAATATCTATACTTATTACCTTTCCAGATTTCTTATGAAATTTTTGATTAAACAGTTTAATTAATTTATCATCAACTTTTCTTGTTTGATTATTACCAAAAACTGCATCAATCCAAAGATCTTTCCCATTTGCATCAGGAGGCTCTACTAATTTTGTAACACCAATAGATGTAAGATAATTAAGGTGGTCATTTGTTAGTGTTTTTTTTATCGGGAATGGACACCATAGCTGAACATAAAAACCTTTCAAAAAAAGCTCTCTAGCTATTACTGCACCATCCCCGCCATTATGCCCAGGACCTACAAAAACAGTTATTCCATACTTTAGAAGAGGTTTCCTTTTCAAGAGCCATCTACTAATTTGAATACCAGCTTTTTCCATTAATGCTTCTTGAGGCATTCCATCAGAAAACATTTCTTTCTCTAACATCAACATTTGCTTTGAATCAACAATTAAATGTTTAGAGTCAATTGTTGGCCATACAATTTCGTTCATAATGAGTACAAAGCAATTGAAGTATTGTTCAAAATTTAAACTTCCATGTTAAAGACACAAAAGGATAAAAAATTAGAGAACTTTTTTTCTTCTAATAATAAGACTAAGAAGAAGAAAAATATTATTGTAGGTCTTTCTGGTGGCGTAGATAGTTCCCTTTCAGCTGCTCTTCTTAAAGAAAGAGGCTGGAATGTTGAGGGACTAACTCTTTGGCTAATGAAAGGACAAGGTTCCTGTTGTTCTGAAGGATTAGTAGATGCTGCTGGCCTTTGTGAAGATTTAGGAATTGATCATAAAATAATAGACTCAAGAGAAATTTTCGAAAGAGAGGTAATTAAAAAAACTACTGAAAGCTATGAGAAAGGATTCACTCCACTTCCATGTTCGATGTGCAACAAAAATGTGAAGTTTGAAGAGATGCTTAATTACGCAATAAGCAAAAAAGACTTTACTCATATTGCGACCGGACATTACGCAAGGATAAAAAAATCATCTTATGCTGAAAAACCTGATTGCAAAAGCTTTGTATTTAAAGACTTCCTTCTTCTCAGAGGTGCTGATAAGAACAAAGACCAAAGTTATTTTCTTTATTCTCTTTCTCAAGAAGTACTCAGCAGATTAGAATTTCCTCTCGGTGAAATGAAAAAAGAAGAAACAAGAAAGGAAGCCCTTAGATTAGGCCTCAGAACTGCTCAAAAACCAGAAAGTCAAGATTTATGTTTAGTTGAGCATTATGGATCAATGCAGAGATTTATCGACAAACACATAGATCCCAAAGAAGGAGAAATTGTACATGTTAATGGAAAAGTTCTTGGGACGCACAATGGTATTCAGCACTTTACAGTAGGCCAGAGAAAAGGTTTAGGCATCGCTTGGCCGGAACCATTATATGTAAAAAGTTTAGACAGGGATAAAAACACAGTTTATGTAGCAGATAAAAGTGATCTTTTTAATAGAGAAGCAATAATTAAAAAGGTAAACTGGGTTTCAATCGAAGAACCCAAACAAGAGATAGAAGTAGAAGTACAAATTAGATATAGAAGTCATCCAGTAAGAGGAACTTTAATACCTTTGAAAAATTTAGATAATCCAACTACAACATTTAAATTAATCTTTGAAGAAAGTCAAAGTTCTGTAACGCCCGGACAAGCTGCAGTTTTTTATAAAGGAGAAATTTTATTAGGTGGTGGATTAATTAATTAATTTTCCAAAAGTAATTTAATCCCATAAAAAATATAAACAACAACAAAATAGGTTTATCTCCAAATTTTGTGTAGAAGGTCTTGTCGGATGAAAAATTAGGGAAAACGACTTTATTTTGCTCCACATTTAAATCTAGAAGTTGAATTATTTTCCCATCATCTTTAACTAAACCCGAAGGGCCAGTATTTGATACAAGTAGATTATCTTTTTTATTTTCAATACTTCTCAATCTTGCCAAAGAAAGGAATTGATTATAAAGCTTAGTTGGATAGGGATCTAAATTTGCTGCAGTTATTATTAGTTTTGCTCCGCTATTAATAGCCTTTCTTATTTTCAATCCATCACTAATTTCATAACAAATAGCCACTGCTAGAGGTTGTGTAAATTTAGTATCAAAAAATCTTGAATCAGAGCCTGGTTGAATTCCTCCTACTGCAGATAATCCTCTTGAAAAACTATCTAGAAATCTAGGAATTTTTTCACCTAGTGGAACAAGTCTATTTTTATCAATAAATGTGGTAAAAGATTTATCGCCAATTTGAAATCCGAGTAAAGAACTTCTTAATTCATTATTAGAATTTCTGAAACCTCCTGCCAAGGTATTAACCTTAAAGCCTTTAGATAAATAAAAATCATTTAATAGAGTCCCTTCAGGAGCAACGAGAAGTTTTACTTGATTGGCTAAAGCATACTTTTGAGCAATAGATAGTTTTTCTTTAATAAATTCATCATCTTTTTTTAATTTTTCTCTTGTTGGGAGGTTGGTTTGCCAAATAGCCACAGGATATTCATAATTTCTTTTAATTGGAGTTGTTAAACCCCCAAATAGATGTAAGAAAAAAATAATAAAAAGTCCGTAAATAAATATTTTTTTAAAATGAAGTTTTCTTCTCCATCTACCGTGACTAAAAAATATCCAAAATCCAATCAATATTTGTAACACGCATAAACCACTTGCGCCAATCCATCTTGCCAAACCAGCAAGATAAATATCACCTGGGACAAGACTCTCGCCTAAACCTATCCAAAAAAAAGGTGTTTGAGAAAGTATCAATTCACCAATTCCCCAAGTCAAAGATAAAAACAATACTTTGAGAGTTAAAGGTAATATTTTCATTTTAAAAACATCCTCTTTCCAGAGAATAATTTCAACTAACAAACCCCATAAATAAACTAATAAGCCACCCAAAAAAGCACAAAATAATAATATTGAAATGGTGATTATTAAACTTGCAAGCCATGAAAAACCTAGCCATGTTAATGGATGAAGATCATAAAGCCAAGAATGACTTATCAAGATAAAGAAAAAACCCCAACAAAAATTTGCTATTCTCCTCTCACTTCCCTTCCATAAAATAAATAATGATATCGGCATAAAAATCAGCCAAAAATGGGTTGCAACCGAAATTCCTCCTAATATGCCACCTATACATGGGTAAAAATATTGTTTTAAACTTTTAACTTGAGTTGGGATAAACAATCTAAAATTTCAAATTAAATTTAAAATCACCCATTTATTGTACCTTTATTCTGTAATATTAGTTTTAGTAACTTTCAAAATCTAGGTGAAAGAAGTCTTTATCAGTTTTGCAGTTTTTGTTTTTTGTGTTTCATTAACTATTTTCAGTCAATTTAATTCACCTCAAGTTGTTAATGCTGCTGAATCAGAAAATCAATTAATTCAACAAAAGCCTCTTGCAAAATCATCAAACATTTCAAATAATAATTTATTTGAACTAGACCCATCAGATCCAAATCCTATACTTTTCGCTATGGCAGAAGAAACACTATCAGAAAGCAATTCAAGGACTACAGAAAGTGGTCTAATTATTGCAGATATCGTAAATGGGGAAGGAGATGAAGCTAGTCCTGGGCAAACAGTTACTGTAAATTACACAGGAACTTTAGAAGATGGGACACAATTTGATACCAGTATCGGAAGAGCTCCATTCAGCTTTCCCTTGGGTGCTGGACGAGTAATAAAAGGTTGGGACGAAGGTGTTGCAGGTATGAAAGTTGGCGGTAAAAGAAAATTGACAATACCTCCGGAACTTGGATATGGTTCGAGAGGAGCAGGAAATGTAATACCAGCTAATGCGACTTTAATATTTGAAGTTGAATTATTAAAAGTCAATTAAATTAAGTAAGAAAAATATCTAAGACTTTTCAATTTAGTTAATCTCCAAGTAGTATATATACAACATCAAATATTTGAAATGTTAAGTAAATTCATCAATTCTTTTCTAAATAAAAAATCCCCAATGAAAGTCCTTGCTCACTGTGACGGACCTTGTGGTGTTTACGACCCAGCATCTACGAGAGTTGCAGCTGAAGCAGTTTTATCAATGACAAAAAAACTTATTGCTTTAGAAGCACCTTCAAGCACTGATTCAGCAGAGTGGGCTGCTTATAGTAATACATTTTCTAGATATGTTGCAGTTAAAGAAGAGCAAGCAAAAGAAACAAAAAAAGAGATTCTAATTTTGTGGACTGATTATTTTAAACCAGTTCACTTAGAAACTTATCCAGATTTACATGAAACCATTTGGAAGGCGGCCAAATTATGCAGTGCATGCAAAGTTAATATTGACTTAGCCCAAGCTGAAGAACTCATGAGTTATGTAGAAAAAATTCATAATATTTTCTGGGCTTCAAAAGGAAGATCAGACGCTTTTGTAAAAGCTAGTTAATCAGAGTTATTTTCAAAAGTTTTTTTGATTTTATATTATTTTTTTTAGGTTTAAGAAAAACCGCGATTATTAGTGGTGAATCGATGTTTCCTTACCTAAAAGAGGGTGACATTGTATTTTTTAAAAAATATAAAAAGAATAAATCAATACTTAAAAATCGACAAATAGTTATTTTTAATCATCCAATTAAAAAACAAAACCTAATAAAAAGGATAAATTCAGTAAATCAAAATAACGTTGAGGTTATAGGCGATAATATTGAATTTAGCGAAGATAGTAATAAATTTGGATTAATCAATAACGAAAAAATAATTGGGATTGTCACCTCTAAATTAATTATTCCTAAATTAAAAAATTTTTTAATTCAAAAAAACAGAAGCACTTCTTTGAATCCAAAATAATCCCAAAGAAAAGGAAAGCCCTCCTGCTACAGCTATTAATCTTTTAATAAATTTTTGACTTGCTTTAAAGGTAGTAAAAGATATTAAACAAGTAAAAAGATTCATACTTATGAGTGAACCAATCAAATATGAAATCAAATATAAGCAAGCGCTTGTTAAAGGTAGTGCTAAAGCAGGAAGAACTGCAAGAAAATGTGAACCTCCAGCTATACCGTGTAGCAAGCCTAAACCAGTCAAAGCATGTGAGTGCTTATTATTATTTTTTTGTTCCTTAACATGAAAGTGAAAGTGACGATGGGCAATTCCATTCTCATGCTTATGGGAATGCGAGTGGATACTTAATTGAAAAGAATTTTTTATAGCAAATACTCCAACAATTAGAAGTGAAATTCCAACTAGGAATTCAGCAATACTAGAAAATTTGTTTAATGGCGTAATATCCTTAATAAAAATCGCTAGAAAAGCTAACAAGAGGACTCCTGAAGAATGTCCCAAGCCCCATGAGAAACTATTTTTAAGAGCTTTTTGGGGATTATTAATCGCTGCTGGTGCCATTGCAATTAGATGATCAGCGCCACTAACTACATGCACAAATCCCGCGACTATACCTGTTAAAATTACAGCCTGCATATATATTCAGTACAACTCTGTTTATTCAATTTTATAGCACGATTTGAAGTCAATATTAAATTGAGTTAAATAATTTCTTGAAGGATTGTTCAATATCAGTTTCTCTCATAAAAGTTTCACCAATTAATACTCCCTTGATTCCAATAGATCTAAGCGATTCTAAATCTTCGGCACAATTAATTCCAGATTCACTTATGGGAATAATATTTTGTTTTGTAAATATATCTGCATATGTATGCATCAATTCTATTGATGTTTTTAAATCCGTCTTAAAAGTCTTTAAGTCCCTGTTATTTATTCCAATCAAATTAAAAGATTTTAGCTTTAGAATCCTTTCTAATTCATTAGTGTTATGGACTTCAACAAGAACACTCATCTTTAAATTATCAGCTATTTTCTTTAAATAAATTAAATCGTCATCACTTAAAATCGCAGCGATTAATAATATTGCATCAGCACCAGATACCCTTGCTTTATAAATCTGATAAGCAGAAATAATAAAATCTTTGCAGAGTAGAGGGAGATTAGTTGATCTCCTTACAGTTTCGAGTATTTCATAACTACCTTGAAAAAACCTTTTATCGGTAAGTACTGAGATACATGATGCACCCAATCCTTCATAACAAATTGCTATGTTTTCAGGGTTAAAATCTTTTCTAATAACTCCTTTACTCGGACTAGCTTTTTTTATTTCAGCAATAACTCCTGGTTTTATTTTTGAATCCAAAAGATTTTTATAAAAATCTTTGGGAGTAGGAAGTTTTTCAATCTTTTTGATGAGATCTTCTAAAGAGACTATTTTTTTAAAATTCTTAATTTCAATATCCTTGTGCCATACAATTTCTTCCAGAATATTTTTTGCTTGTGCTTCCCTATGAGGGACAGCATATTCTAAATTTTCTACCCTTACTGTTGGATTTGGTGGCCTGCGTCTTATCTGCATTAATTTTAAGAATTATTTTATTTGAGAAGCCGCTTGTTTATAAGCGACCTCAACTACTTCACTAAGAGTAGGATGAGTATGAACTTCTTTAGATAATTGAATTACATCTTGGTTCCTTGAAATAGCGTTCGAAATTTCTTGAATTAAATCAGCTGCATGTAACCCAAAAATATGAGCACCTAATACTTTGCCATTATCTTTGTTGAAAATCAACTTTAGCAATCCATCACTCTCCAATTCAGCCAATGCTTTTGAATTAGCCTTAAAGAAACTTTTAACAACTCCCAAAGTAAAATTTTCTTTTGTAGATATTTCTTTAGCTTCAACTTCAGAGAGACCAACTGAACTTATCTCTGGGTGAGTAAAGGTTGCTGCGGGGATACTTTTATAGTTAATTTCGACATTACCACCGCAAATATTATCAACAGCAATAGTACCCTGCGCTGCAGCTGTATGGGCAAGCATTAGTTTGCCTGTTACATCTCCAACAGCCCAAATGTTAGGTATTATTTCATCACCATTCTTAACTCTCATTTGATCATCTACAGGAATGAAACCTTTTACTGTTTCGATACCAACCGACTCAAGATTTAAGTTATTACTATTAGGACTTCTACCAGTTGCGACTAGTACAGCGTCAACTTCTAAAGTTTCTACAACTTCCTTAGATTTTGCATCAGTAAGTTCTATTTTTACAGGGCATCCAGGTGTTATTTTTGTCGCAAAGACATTTGATTTTGTGTCTATATCTCTTGCTTGAATAAGGTTCTTCTTAGCAATTTTAGTGATGTCTGGATCAAATGTTGGCATAATATTTTCCAAAGCCTCGATCATGGTAACTTCACAACCAAGAGCGGTATAAACATCAGCAAATTCTAGACCTATATATCCGCTTCCAATAATTGCTATCCATCTTGGAAGCCACTCAAGTTTAACCGCATCATCGCTAGTAAATACGGTCCTATTATCCAAAGTTATTCCACGGGGCACAAAAGGAGAAGAGCCTGTTGCTATAACAATATTCTTACATGTGAAAATTTTATCAATTCCGTTTTTATCTCTTACACCTACTTTTTGATTTCCTTCAATTCTTCCAATGCCCAAAATAATTTCAACTCCACTCCTTGTAAGAGTTTTTGTTAAATTTTCTCTAACATTTAAAACTAAATTATTTGCATGGTCTGCAATTTTTGATCTTTCGAACCTTACTGGTGAAGCATGTATACCAAATTTAGCTAAATGTTCATAATTAGCTATTTCTCTAACTTTTCCACTTGCGGCCAAAAGAGCTTTAGATGGAACACAACCCTTGTTAACACAAGTGCCTCCCATATCAGAAGATTCTACTATCGCGACCTTCAGTCCCTTACCAGCAGCATGTTTAGCGGCATCAAAACCTCCATATCCTGCTCCTATTACGATTAAATCAAAATCAAAACTTGAATCAGTCACTTTTATTTTATTTATTTAGAGGTGTATGCGACTCTTTTTCGTTCTAGTAATAACGGAACTGCAACACAAGCCACATTCAATGATTCTACAATCTCGCTATGCGGAATTGTAATTGTTTCATTAAAAGCTTCTTGAATTTTTTTATGAATACCTTGGCCTTCATTACCCAAAATTAATGCTGTACGTCTAGACCAATCAACTTCCCAGTAAGGTTTTGAAGGTTTTTTTGAACTCTCATTATGGCTACTAGTAGAGAAAATCTTAAATCCTACATTTGATAATTCAGACAAAGACTTAAGTAAAGAATTTAATATTTCTTCTTCAATGCCATCAAATCTTAAAAATGGCAAATGAAAAACTGCACCTGAGGATGCTCTTAATACCTTTTGGCCTAATGGGTGCGCTCCTCCAGCTAAAAAAATTGCATTAACACCCGCAGCTAAAGCGGTTCTAAATAGATTACCCATATTCCCAGGATCTTGAATTCTGTCGAGAACAAGAACAAAATCATCTTTTTTATTAAATTGATAATTAGGTATTGCTGAAATCTCTACTAAAGCTGCTATCCCATCTGGATTAATTGTTGAAATCGCAGATGCCAAGACTTCCTCTGAGACAATATTTATTAATGACTCATCAAATTTTTTGCTTAGATTTTGATTCTTTCTTAGCCATTTTTCGGTAACTAAAATCTTGGAGGGATTTTTCCCAGACTTCAGCAATTCTTCAATGAGATGTGTACCCTCTATGCAAAAAAAGTCTTGATCTTTTGGAGATGATCCTCTTTTAAATGATCTAAATCTTTTAACTAGATTATTGTTTTTACTAGTTATTTTAAAAAAAGTATTTTCTATGAGTATTTTGAAAAATTTGTTATCAACTATATTTTAATTACATAAATATTTTGATCAATTATTTATTAAATTTTTATTTCCCAAGAAATCAAAAAATACATTTTCACTTTTAATTAATATTCATGACGTTACATAGGGTGGACTTAATATTATTAGTTTGTCATGATGAATCTAATAAATTAAGTCTTAATGATTTGCGGAAGCAAAACGAAGTCATATCTTAAATCTCAAAATTTAAAGATTCTTGGCCAAGGCAAGTTAAATGGAATAGTTGAAATAAGTGGTGCGAAAAACTCCGCCTTAGTTTTATTAGCCTCATCATTGCTAACTAATGAAAAAATAATTCTTGAAAATGTACCTTTTCTCACTGATATTGAAAAGATGGGGAATATCTTAAAGAATTTAGGAGTGAATTTAATTCGTAAAAACAATCAACTAGAAATAGATCCAACAACTATTTCGATTAAAGAACTTCCATATGAACTTGTTAAAGGATTAAGAGCTAGTTTCTTTTGTATAGGTGCACTATTAACTAAATTTGGTGAGGCTCAAGTACCGTTGCCAGGTGGATGCAATATTGGTTCAAGGCCAATAGACGAGCACATTAATGGATTAATCGCATTAGGAGCAGACATTATTATTGAAGAGGGCATTGTAAAGGCAAAAACAAGGGGGAACAAAAATAGACTTCATGGCACTCATATTAAATTAAATTGTCCAAGTGTAGGTGCGACTGAAACTTTAATAATGGCAGCATCTTTAGCCAAAGGAAGAACTACTATTGAAAATGCTGCTAGAGAGCCTGAAGTTCAAGATCTATGCCAAATGCTTAATAAAATGGGGGCAAAAATTTATGACTCCGGTAAAGAAACAATTATTATTGATGGTGTTAATAAGCTTGGTGGATGTACCCATAAAGTAATTCCAGACCGAATAGAAGCTGGAACTTTTCTAATAGCTGCTGCTGCAACTTCCTCTTCAATTACAATTTCTCCAGTAATCCCTCATCATCTTGAAGCTGTCACTAATAAGCTTCAAGAGAGTGGGAGTAAAATTACAATTAAAGGTAATTCGATTTCTATCAAGAGTAAAGAGATTAAAGGAGTAGATATTGAAACAGCTCCTTTCCCAGGCTTTCCTACTGATTTGCAGGCACCATTTACAACTCTAATGACAATCGCAAATGGTGAATCAAAGATAACTGAAACAATTTTCGAAAACAGAATGAATCATATTTATTTACTTAATGAAATGGGCGCCAGCATAAAACTAAACAAAAACGTAGCTCACATCAGAGGTGTTAAAACAATTAATGGGATGAATCTAGTTGGCTCAGATTTAAGGTCATCAGCTGCATTAATAATTGCAGGAATTATTGCAAAAGGTAGTAGTAATTTCTATGGATTAGAACATCTAGATAGAGGTTATGAAAATTTTGAATTAAAACTAAAAAATTTAGGTGTAAAAATAAATAGAGAGATCGGTAAAAATACTTTTGAGGAGAATGGATATAAAATTGAACCAAGATCTGAAAATCTTTCAAAACTCGAGGCAGCTTAGTTTTTCCAAATATATTTTTAAAACTAAGAAAGTTGATTCAAACGTAAGCAATATTGATTAGTGAAATACAACCCAAAAATAATAAAAACAAAACTAGAAAGCGATTAGACCAAATTTTGTTTAAACCATTAAATTTGTATTCGTTCATGCCCAAGTTCCGCTGTTAGATCCGAATGTTGTGAGTATAGTTACTGCAATAAAAAGATAAGGGACAAATTTAAAGGAAAATTTTTTTGCTTGAGTTTTAGACATTTGCTTTTTTTACTAATATAACACAATATTACTAATTATGAAGCTATCTCCTTTTAAAAAAGACTTTTAAGCGCATTTAATCACAAAAATGTATCAGAAATGTTTAAATTTTCTTTTTTACCTCATTTCTTGTCAGCAAATGCAATAAATAATTCTATGTTTTTATCGAAAAGATTAACTGTTAACAAACGTTATCTTGATAACTGTTCCTTGACCAAAACAATAGTCAATAAATTGATTTTTGTTATAATAAAAAAGTTCATTTTTTCAAAAGCCTTGGGAGCGTGGTGGAATTGGTAGACGCACCGCACTCAAAATGCGGCACCTTCGGGTATGTCGGTTCAAGTCCGACCGCTCCCACTTTGATGAATACTTATAGTAGATTCGATATATCTTTCAAAAAAGGAAAAGGTTGTTGGCTTTGGGACAATACAGGTAAAAAGTATCTTGATGCCGTTGCTGGTATCGCAACTTGTAGTCTTGGACATAGCGATAGAGTTTTAAGAAGAAAGCTATCAAGTCAACTAAAAAAGATTCAGCACATTTCCAATCTCTACAACATTGAAGAACAAGAACAATTAAGCAGAACTTTAACGAATATGAGTTGTGCCAAAAGCGTATTCTTCTGCAACAGTGGTGCGGAAGCAAATGAATCAGCAATTAAATTAATTAAAAAATATGGTAATACAGCAAATAAAGGTAAAGAATCAATTATTCTCGCAGCAGAATCTAGCTTTCATGGAAGAACACTGGCAGCCTTGAGTGCTACTGGACAACCCAAATATCAAAAAGGTTTCGAACCAATGATCCAAGGGTTCAAATTTTTTAAATTTAACAATTTTGATTCGGTAAAAAAATTATTTGAAGAGTGTGAAAATAATGATCAAAAAATTTCCGGCGTTTTAGTTGAACCAATACAAGGCGAAGGGGGCGTAATTCCTGGAAGTAAAATATTTTTTAAAAGCCTGAGAGAAATATGTGATAAATATAATTCTCTGCTCATTTTAGATGAGGTCCAAAGTGGAGTAGGTCGAACTGGGAAAATGTGGGGTTATGAGAATTTAGGAATTGAACCTGATGGATTCACCCTTGCTAAAGGATTAGGAGGAGGTCATGCAATTGGAGCATTATTGGTAAAAGAAAAAGCCAACATTTTTTCTCCAGGAGATCATGCGAGCACTTTTGGAGGGAACCCATTCGCTTGTAAAGCTGCCCTAACTGTATTAGAAGAAATAAATAGAAGAAATATTATCAATAATGTTTATCTAAGAGGGGAACAATTAAGTGCTGGTTTTGAAGAATTGTCCAAAAAATTCCCAAATATTATTAGCGGGAAAAGAGGTTTAGGTTTAATACAAGGTCTTGTGATCAATGATGATTATGCTGATGCAAAAAAAATTACATTAAAAGCTTTTGATAAAGGATTACTGGTAGTTCCTGCAGGAGGAAATGTTGTAAGGATTGTCCCCCCATTAGTTATTTCTCGAAGAGAAATTAATATTCTTTTGGATAAGCTAAATTCAATTTTTGAAGAGTTATAGCAATTAAAATTTTGAAAAATGCAAATTTAAAAACTTTTGAATTATTATCTCCTAAATACGAAAGGGATAATATCAACTTAGGTTTATCAAGAATTAAAAAAGCACTTCAAGAACTTGGTAATCCTTGCAAGAATATCCCTGCTATACAGATTATTGGAACCAATGGGAAAGGATCAATCGCGGCATATTTAGAAAGTATACTTTTTGAAGCTAAAAGGAATTTCGGTGTAACAACATCTCCTCATCTTTTGGATATTTGCGAAAGGATTAGAGTTAATAAAAAAAATATTAATAAAACTGATTTTGAAAAAATCTATAGATTAATAGAAAAAAATTTTTCAACATTTGAATTAACTCCTTTTGAAAAAATCATTTGCTGCGCACTAAATTTTTTTGACCATCAAAAAGTTGAATTACTCATTCTTGAAGCTGGCTTAGGGGGACGATTAGACGCTACAACAGCCCATAAATCTAGACCAATCATTGCTATTGGGAATATTGGTTTAGACCATAAAGAATTTCTTGGAGATACGATTGAAAAAATTGCCGAAGAAAAATTAGCAGTTATTCAAAAAAACTCAATTGTCATTTCATGTAATCAAAATAGTCAAGTCGAAAATTTAATAACCAAAAAAGTTAAAAAGGTAGGAGCAGAAATTATTTGGAAAGATTCAATTTCAAACAGCTATGAGCTTGGATTAAAAGGAATTTTTCAAAAGCAAAATGCTTCAGTAGCTGTTGGAGCAATTGAAGCGCTGAATAATTTGGGATTTAATATAAAAGGAAAACACATATCTGAAGGTCTTAAAAAGACAACTTGGAACGGAAGGCTAGAAATAATAAATTATTTCAACAAAGAAATTCTTGTAGATTGTGCGCATAATTATCCTGCTGCAAAAGCACTCTCTAATGAGCGAAGCAATTGGGAGAATGAAGATAAAGGAATTTATTGGATTTTAGGTGTCCAAAGACAAAAAGATATTTACGCAATATTAAAAACACTTCTAAAGAAAAATGATCACTTATTACTCGTGCCAGTTCCAAACCAACCTAGTTGGAAATTAAATGATCTCTCTCAAATCAAAGAAATTGACTTTCAAAAAATAATTGAATTTAAAAATTTTGAACTTGCTATTGAGTATTTATTTTCCCTAGAAAAATGGCCACCTAATCATCCTGTTCTTACAGGTTCTATTTTTTTAGTTGCTGAATTTATTAAATTTGCAAATAAACAGAAATATTAAATATTAAATATTAAATATTAAATTGTTCCTTTACTTCCCAACCTTCCAATTTCCCTGGATTTAATAGCCCTTTAGGATCAAATTTTAATTTCGCTTTTACTTGATCTGCGTCTACCACTCCTAAGCCTCCGCCTTCGACAGTCAAAACATGGGGATTAAAAATAAATGCACCAAGTTTCTTGCAATCTTCCATTATTTCATTCAATTCATCTATCCCATTCCACCTTAATACAGGCAAAGCCGCTAATCGTGGTGATCCTTGTTGAGAAACTGCCTCTAAATGCCAAAGAACTTTTCTACCCCATTTTTTTCTAAAAAAATTAATCAATTCAATTTCATCATTAAGTGGCAAAAGCATCTGTAAATACGTCCAAGTTTTATCCTTAGACCTCATATGAAGAGTTGTATGATTCCATACGACTTCAGAAATTCCATTGACAAGTTTTTCTTCTTCCCCAAGGAGGGTAGATTCAACTTCGAATTTTTTACAAATTAGCTCGATGGTTTTTATTCCTCCAAGAGTAGATTGAATTAATATCTTGTGACTTCTAGAATTAGTTTTAAACCATTTTGGCATTTGATCTACAATTTCTTCTTCAAGAATTGCTCCTAGTTTTAAATCAATTGCTGCGCTGGTAAGAGTTTTTAATATTTCTATTGTTTTTTCAAATTCAATACAGTCGATAACTATTGCATACCACTTACGTTTGATATCAGTAGCAAGTAGTAAAGAAGTAATTATTCCATTAGTCCCATAAGCATGATTCAGAGGTTCAGATTCTTCAGCATCAAATTTTAATAATTCAGGTTTTTCATTCATCGTTACTGCCTCTAAACCAATAAGATTTCCTGGATCTCTTAAAAATCCCCATCTAATTGAACCAATACCTCCTGATCCACCTGCAATAAAACCTCCAATTGTTGCAGTTTTCCAAGTACTAGGAAGCAACCTTAATTCTCTCCCATATTTCTCTAATTGTTTATTCAAATCTCCCATAACACAGCCAGACTGTACTTTTACAAAACCTGTATCTGGATCAAATTCTTCTAACTTATTAAAGTGACTCATCTGCATTACAACTCCTTTAAACAATGGGACAGCTTGTCCATAATTACCTGTACCTGAACCCCTTAAAGTAAGTGGGATAGAAAATTCCCAACAAATTTTTACGACTTCCTTAACTGCTTTGTGATCACTAGGTCTTACCACCAAATCAGCAATACATTCGTCTAATTTTTCAGTAAGGATTGGAGAGTAGTTATAAAAATCTTTTGAAAGTCTTTTTCTATCAGATTGGCTTTCAATAATCTCTAAGTTTTTAACTTCCCTAAATTTGTCTATAAATTTAAGAGTATTTGATGTCATTAATTAAATTCTTATTGTTTTGTATATAAATTAGCCGATTAGTAATATAAATCGCCTTTTATAAACACTTTTCTCTTTAAGGAACTCGAAAAAACATCTGCCCATCTTTGTGCATCTAAAATTACAAAATCAGCAGGGCAACCCTTTTTAATTAAACCATCCCACTTTAAATTTAATAATCTGCTTGGAGCTAAAAAAATAGAAGATAGAGTCATTCTCTCCCAGGGATTTAGTTGAAGCATAGGTATCGAGCAAGACATCATATAAAAAGGATCAAAATTACCAAATGGGTACCAGGGATCTTGAACATTATCACTACCTAGAGATACATCCACGTGTGATTTTTGTAATTGCTTTATTGGAGCAACTGGTCTTTTTAATAAGGTAGTTTTATTACTTCGATTGAGTAGCCAAAAATTTGTTAGAGGTAAAGCAATAACTTTAATATTTTTCTCAGCCATTTTTTCTCCCAAATTTAAAATCTCTCTATGACTTAGAGAAATAAGACTACTCAAATGACTACAGGTAATTGGAATACTATTAATTTTTAAATTTTCGATTGTCTCCAATAAAACTTTTATTCCCGCTCCAGGCTCAATGATCGATTCGTCTATGTGCAAATCAACTTCTAATTTATATTTACTAGCCAGAAGAAGCATCTTTGCGAGAAATTTGCTTGTATCTTTTTTATTGAAAGGAGGAACAATTACACCTCCTAAGATACCTCCATTAGAGGAAAATATTTTTGCCAAATCTTCTCCATGGGTTGTATCCCAGAATTCCAATGGAGCTAGGGCAACGAATTGTAAAGTCAACTGAGATGAAAATTTTTTTTGTAATTTAAAAAGTTCAATCCAAATATCAATAGATTGACCTTTGTATGTATCAATATGACTTCTAATTGCTCGATATCCATTTCTAATAGCAAGTTTTAATGATTTCTCAACTCTTTCAAGAACCTTATCTGTAGTTCTAGTTTTATGTT
Organism: Prochlorococcus sp. HOT208_60m_813B04; assembly: GCA_002025975.1. Classification (GTDB taxonomy): domain Bacteria; phylum Cyanobacteriota; class Cyanobacteriia; order PCC-6307; family Cyanobiaceae; genus Prochlorococcus_A. Next base: position 6,340 of record MWOU01000123.1, on the reverse strand, counting down.
CTTCAAGATTTACTGATAATGCTCCTCCATAATTTGATTCCAGATTAGGAAAGTCTGCCCATGTAAAAGATTTATCAAAATGCGAATGCGTTTCAACAAATCTTGGGAATAAAATATTTTTTGGTTTTGTAATTTTATTTTTTAAAGGCTTTAACTCAGAAACAAATCCATCCTCCCAACTAATGGAAATTGAACATAAATCCTCTACATCGATAATGAGGTTATCTATATCTTCAATTAAACAAAGGCTTCTGGGAATAAGAACCTCAGCTGTGCCGGAATTACTCAAATTTTTAAATTTTCTTTTATTTTAAATCATAAGAAAACTTTACTGAATTAGAAAATAATTCAAATTTCTCTAAAAGATAAAAATAACTATGAAAAATTACCCTTGAGTTGTTAAATTTATAAATGTGAGGCGGGCGTCGCCAAGTGGTTAAGGCAGCGGCTTGTGGCGCCGCTATTCGGGGGTTCGAATCCCCTCGCTCGCCCTCAAAAAAATTGCAGCAAAATTATTTTACTTGTAATTTTGAATTAAAGGATCATAAAAAATTCCCAGCAAAGTGCTAACAAAAACAAAGCCAGACGAAAAAAAAATTCAAAAGAATTCAACTACTAGCAGTTACTGGATAACCACATTTGGATGCCAAATGAACAAGGCTGATTCTGAGAGAATGGCTGGGACATTAGAGAAAATGGGATATACGAGAGCAGATAATGAATTAAATGCCGATTTGGTCTTATACAATACATGCACTATTAGAGATAATGCAGAGCAAAAAGTTTATAGCTTTCTAGGAAGACAAGCAAAAAGAAAGCACAAGACACCTAGCTTAAAACTTGTTGTTGCAGGTTGTCTTGCTCAGCAAGAGGGAGAGTCCTTATTAAGAAGAGTCCCGGAACTTGATCTTGTTATGGGGCCTCAACAAGTAAATAATCTTGAGAATCTTCTAGAGAAAGTTGATTCAGGAAATCAAGTTGCTGCAACAGAAGAAACCTTCATTTCTGAAGATATAACAAGTGCTAGAAGAGAAAGCTCTATTTGTGGCTGGGTTAATATTATTTATGGATGTAATGAAAGATGTTCATATTGTGTAGTCCCCTCTGTAAGAGGGAAAGAGCAATCAAGATATCCAAATGCGATAAAAAGTGAGATTCAAAAATTGGCTGATGATAATTTTAAAGAAATTACTCTTTTGGGTCAGAACATTGATGCTTATGGTCGAGACCTTCCAGGAACCACAAAAGAAGGGAGAAAAGAGAATACTCTAACTGATCTTTTATATTATATTCATGATGTTAAAGGAATTCGCAGAATAAGATTTGCTACTAGTCATCCACGATATTTTTCAAAAAGATTGATTCAAGCTTGTTATGAACTTGATAAGGTCTGTGAGCATTTCCATATCCCCTTCCAAAGTGGAAATGATGAAATTTTAAAGCAAATGTCCAGAGGATACACTATCAAAAAGTATAAAAATATTATCGAGAATATCAGATCATTAATGCCAGATGCATCAATCACAGCTGATGCAATAGTTGCTTTTCCAGGAGAAACTCAACAACAATATCAAGATACATTAAAGCTAATATCAGAAATTGGCTTTGATCAGGTGAATACAGCAGCATACTCTCCAAGACCAAACACGCCTGCAGCAGTTTGGGCTAATCAACTTTCGGAAGAGGTGAAAAAAGCTAGATTGCAGGAAATTAATGATTTGGTTGAGAAAACTGCAAGGAGTAGAAATCAAAGATATATCAACAATATCGAAAGCGTTTTAATTGAGGGTTTAAATCCAAAAAATTCCTTACAAATTATGGGTAGAACCAGAACAAATAGATTAACTTTCGTAGAGATTCCAAAAAATATTAACTTTAATTTTTCATTGGGAGATGAGATTAATGTCAGAATTAATGAAGCAAGACCTTTTTCTCTAACAGGAGAACTTTATTTATAATTTTTTTTCTAAATGATGGGGGGAAAGAAAAAATGTATTGGGTTAATATTTGGCGGGCATTCCAATGAACATGAAGTATCGATATCATCTGCAAAAACAGTTTTTCAAGCATTTAATGCGCAAATAAATAAAGAACGCTATACAGTTAAAGCCTTTTACATAAACAAATATGGAGATTGGCTTGATAGTGATATTTCAGAAAAAATCCTAATTGGTGAAATTGAAAACTATGAAATAAAAAAACAAGAAATTTTTAATCAAGAAAAAATTAACTTCCTTGATGGAATTGAATTTCAAAATGTTGATGTTTGGTTTCCTCTTTTACATGGATTTAATGGCGAAGACGGATCAATTCATGGCTTAATTAGATTTACAAAGAAACCTTTAGTCGGGTGCGGAATTATTGGCTCTGCACTTGGAATGGATAAAATATTGATGAAAACAATTTTCTCAAATCTTAAACTTCCTCAAGCTAATTATCTAGTTTTTCAAAATGAAAATCTCAACGATAAGCAAGTAAAGAAAAAAGTAATTAATGAAATTTTAAAAAAATTAAAATTTCCTGTTTTTGTTAAACCATCGAATTCTGGATCATCTCTTGGCATCTCCAAAGTCAAAAATGAATCGGAAATATTACTAGCATTAGACAAGGCTCGGGAAATAGATCCAAGAATTTTAATAGAGGAAGGTTTAGAGGTAAGGGAGATTGAATGCGGAATAATTGGGAATTCAAAACTCTTAACCTCTGAGATAGGCGAGGTAAATTACGAAAGTGATTGGTATGATTACGATTCAAAATATCACTCAAATAATAAAATAATTATCCCAGCCAAAATAGATTCTAAAATCACAAAAGAAATTAAAGAAATTGCTATTAAAAGTTGTAAAGCACTAAATATTTTCGGTTTTGCAAGAGTAGATTTTTTTTTAGAAAAATCTTCAAATAAAATTCTTATAAATGAAATAAATACAATTCCTGGTTTTACAAAAAACAGTATGTTTCCAATGCTTTGGGAAGCTTCAGGTTTAAAAATTGAACAACTTGTGGCTAAACTAATAGATATATCTCTAGATTTGTAATTTAAATCAAATGTTGCATGGACTACTTTGGTTACCATTACTTTTAATCTTCATTTTATTGACTGCACTTGGATGGTTAGAAAGAAGAAGGCAAAATCTTTTTAGAAGTTGGGCTAGCGATTCTGAACTGTGCAAGTTAGATAGTTCAGGTGCAGCGTTTTTAAAAAATGGGGAGCTAAAGTGGAGCGCATTTGAAGCTGGTAAATTTGAAGAAAAAGATTGTTTTACGATCAAGAAACTGGAATTAGTTGAACTAATGGCACTAACTTCTGGAGAAGCTCCCCTAACAAGTGAATCTCAAGGTAAGTGCAGGTTGAGATTAGTAGGGGACGGGAAAGAGATGGATGTACCATTTTCAGATGCAGAGCAAGCTAGAGAATGGATGGACCAACTGATGGAAAAAGCTCGATGTGATTTGTGAAAAACAAAAAAGTAATCAAAAATAGAAGCTTTTTTTTTCTAATTTTATTTTTATTTTTTACAAGCTTTTTAAGCATAAAAACACTCAAAAAAGTTGATAGTCAGGACATTAGGATTTCTGGTAGTGAATTATTTTCGCAGAATGATGTGATAAAAAATTCATCTTTAAATTTTCCTATCCGATTAATTTTTGTTGAAACTAATTTGCTAGAAAAAGAGTTAAAACAAAATTTATCTCTCAAGAATGTTTCGGTAAACAAAGAAATATTTCCTTTTGGCTTGAAAGTTCATATTAATTTAAGAACTCCAATAGCTTACGGTGAGAGAATATTAAACGACGAAAAAATATTAGGCTTCATTGATAAAGATGGAATTTTTATAAATAAACAAAATGTGGATGAAAAAAATTTGAATAAATTAACCATAAAAGTTTTTGGGTGGGAAGAAAAATTTAAAAAAATATTATCTGAAATTTTTATTGCTATAGATAACTATGAATTAGAGATAGTTAAAATAACTTTTTCATCCGATGGGTTTCTAACTGTTGAGGAAAAAGATTTAAAAACAATATTCCTAGGATTTAAGCCAAATTTAATCAACAATCAATTTCAAAAAATCAGTTATCTTAAAAATGAATATAAGAAAAATACCTTCTCAAAAAAAATAGATAATATTGATCTTACTAATCCAGATAAACCAAAAATAAAAGTGTTCAAACCCTAATATTTGAAAAAGGATTTTGAGTAATTTTTTTTAATTATTGTAGTGTTGATATGGGTTTTGCATTCAAAACAAAATATTTAATAAATAAATATTTTTAGGATTTTCCTCAACAAATTCCTACATATGATCGCAGTAAGTTCATAATGCACCCAATACTAGTAAAAGATTCCTATTAAGAGATGAGCTTCGGTAACAATCCAAACTTTGATCAATCGAGAGAAATCCTTCCAAGCCAAAACGCCAAAATAGAAGTTATTGGTGTAGGTGGTGGTGGCAGTAATGCAGTCAATAGAATGATAAATAGTGATCTAGAAGGTGTTTCATTTAGAGTCCTCAATACCGATGCACAAGCCCTACTACAATCTTCTGCAGAAAGTAGAGTTCAACTTGGACAAAACCTCACTAGAGGTTTAGGTGCAGGTGGGAATCCAAGTATTGGGCAAAAAGCAGCCGAAGAATCCAAAGAAGAGCTTCAACAAGCTTTAGAGGGATCTGATCTAGTTTTTATAGCTGCTGGAATGGGTGGAGGAACTGGTACAGGTGCTGCTCCCGTTGTTGCAGAAGTAGCCAAACAAAGTGGGGCTCTTACAGTTGGCATAGTAACCAAACCATTTTCCTTTGAAGGGAAAAGAAGAATGCGTCAAGCAGATGAGGGGATCGCAAGACTAGCTGAAAACGTTGATACTCTTATAGTTATTCCAAATGACCGCTTAAAAGACGTTATAGCAGGAGCTCCTCTTCAAGAAGCATTTAGGAATGCTGATGATGTTCTAAGGATGGGAGTTAAAGGGATTAGTGACATAATTACTTGCCCAGGATTAGTTAATGTTGATTTTGCAGACATTAGATCAGTTATGACTGAGGCTGGGACTGCACTTCTCGGAATAGGTATAGGTTCAGGAAGATCGAGAGCTATAGAGGCAGCACAGGCAGCAATGAATAGTCCTTTATTAGAAGCAGCAAGAATTGATGGAGCTAAAGGCTGCGTCATAAACATTACTGGAGGCAAAGACATGACTTTAGAAGACATGACCTCTGCATCTGAAATTATTTATGATGTTGTTGATCCAGAAGCGAATATTATTGTTGGTGCAGTGGTCGATGAGGCCATGGAAGGGGAGATACAAGTCACTGTAATTGCTACAGGATTTGAAACAACCCAACCATTAAACCAGCAAAGAATAAAAAACAGATTATCTAATCAACCCTTATATAATTACTCCGAAAATAAAGAATCAGGAGCCAATATTCCTGAGTTTTTGAGATTAAGGCAAAATAAAAAAGATATAGGTTAAAAGGTAAAATAGAGTGACTCGGTTATCTCGCCTGCCTCAAGCATCCCTTGTGGCTGCTACCTTCCGGTCCTGACCAGGTTTAGGCGTTAAAACCGCGAAAGGCCGAGTCAAGATCATACTAGCAATTCTTGATTAAAAAAGATACATAGATTTATTATGTTACCTTCAGACCTAGTTAATTATAAAAAAAAATCTCGCAAAATTATTGCGCTAACTGCTTGGGATTCCATATCAGGATCTATTGCAGAACAAGCAAATGTTGATCTTGTACTAGTAGGAGATTCATTAGCAATGGTCTGCTTAGGATACAAATCGACATTACCAATAACTTTAGAAAACATAATTTATCATACCAATGCTGTTTCAAGAGGATTTAAGAAAAGAATTGAGGAACAACCTCTAGTCGTTTCAGATATGCCTTTTTTGACTTACCAATGTGGTGAGGATAAGGCTGTTGAGTATGCAGGGAAAATCATTCAGAGCACTTATGCAAAAGCTGTAAAAGTAGAAGGAGCTGAACCAGAAATACAAAAAGTTATTTCTAGATTAATAAGAATGGGAATCCCTGTTATGGGTCATATAGGTCTTACACCACAAAACTATCTAAATATTGGATTAAGAAAACAAGGAGAAAGCCTAGCAAGCCAAGAAAAAATTAAGAAAGAGGCTTCAATTCTTGAAGAATTAGGATGTTTTTCAATAGTTCTTGAACATATTCCTGATTTACTTGCTAAAGAAATACAAAATTCTTTAACAGTTCCCACAATAGGTATCGGCGCAGGTAATTATTGCGATGGGCAAGTAAGAGTTACTGCAGATTTGTTAGGCCTCAATGATGATCAACCCCCATTTTGCCAACCAATT